>NZ_MCZK01000101.1 GCF_002875945.1 Vibrio lentus | reverse complement strand
ATTACGCAACAAAGCCCATCGGAGCACCCATCAGAACTGCTATCTCTTTAGTGCTATATTTCACAACATTAGCTAGAGCTTTACTGTTAATTAACTTTAATTTATGGGACATCAATCCTCACCTTAATCTTCATAATTCGAATATTCTAGAGCACCATCGAGCATAAGCACTTCTCTGCTCATCTAAATAGTCGTAATCTAAATAGTGACTCTGCACACCGCGATGTACTTTATGACCTAACATAGTTTCAGCCACGTGGAATGGAACACCCATCGCTTCCCATATGTTTCTCGCTGTGCGACGCATATCGTGATTGGTTGTTCTAGGGAAACCTGCCGCCTCTATCGCATCAGCCAGTTTACGGCCAAACTCTACAGGCACGTTCTCGGCCATTGGCCTGTCATGTTCAACTCTCACTGGTGGGAACATGATGTCTAGATCAGGGTAAATAGCGAACTGGTTTCGAATGACTTCTTCTGCTAATGGAGGAATAGCGCGTCGAATTGCCCCGCCCTGCTTTTTCCTGATCTTGTTGTTCTCTGCTGGTACTGTCCACACTAGTGCTTCTAAATCGAAGTCTTGCTTCTTCGCTAAGCGCAGCTCGTTACTACGATTGGCAAATATCATCATTAGGCGCAGGAAGTTTTTGTTGCTCTCATGCACACCTATGTCGTCAATAGCTTTCCATAGTGCTTGAACGCCAGCTTCTGTCTGCTTGCTCTTTTTGGTGTCTGTTGGTGCACCTACATCGGTTTTCTTTACTTCTGCAAGCATGTTGTATTTGAGTAAACCGTGGCGAACAGCATAAGACAGCACCTGTTTAAAGCGCGACATGAGGTTTGCTGAATGCTTTGCACTCACGCGAATCTTAGCCTTTTGAAATACAGGCATGTAATCGGTCAGTTCAAGGTGTTTGGCTTGGCGTTGTCCTAAATATGGGCTGATGTCTGTTCTAAACATCTTCTCTAGTGCTTGCCACTGCTTTACGTTGTCTTTGCCGTGGTGTTCAACCCAATAGTCGATTAAGTCATCTACTGTACTTGGAAGGGCTTTGTCTGAAGGGTTGATGCCTGTTCTTGGGTCAATGCCTAAGATAACGAGCTCAGCTTTCTTTTCACGCTCGCGTAATGCATCGCGCATTTTCATGGCTGGGTATTCGCCAAGTTTCATTTTTATGGCTTTACCTAGGTAGGTAACGCGGTAAACCCAGGTCACTTTGCCTTTCGGGCTCACACGCACGCCTAAGCCATCTCTATGGGTGACTTCGGGTTGCCCTTTGTAAGGCTTACCTTGTGTGGCTCTTAGCCAAGCATCTGTGATTGCCATTCATTTGTACCAAAAATATTTGGTACAAATTTGGTACAAATCTCATATGAATGCAAGTGTATTCTAATCATTATGAGCTAGTATCCACCAAATATTTTGAATGACGTTCTTTTTGTTAAGCGTTTGTATTGAAAGGGTTCTATCAAGGGGTATGAATGGTAAAGAGGAATTGCAATAAGAAGGGAGATTCACGTCTTGAGACACACCAAGCAACACATGAAAATGTTTAATATATGTTTTTCAACCAACAAGTATGTTGATCGGAGATATATGCATAATAAAGATACCCACATAAAAGCAAATACAGATGCCTCATTTGTGAGTAGCCGAACATTGTAACGAAATTATATGAAATGACAATGACAGAGAAAATCTGCCCGCTCTCCAACCACTTCGTTTCATAAGGATTTATCATAATAGCGGTAACTTCCCTGCCCCCCGAACCCTCTTTCCAATCGAGCTGTATCAACTCAACTACTGCTCCTATCTCTTGTGAGTTCGCTCTTCCAACTAATCTCTTACAAACTAATTATTTAGAACTAAGCTTTATAGAAGCAACGGAATGTGGATGAGGTGCATATGGGAAAACAGGTTACTTTTATATCGCTCATCCCACCTTTATCGTTAATCGTAGCAGCAGCTATGTATGCTCCCGCAACATGGGCCAACAAAGATTACGGCCCGCTAATCAGTTATACCCAATCACCATTACAGTCTGTTCGTCTTACTCCAACGCTCCGCTCTGGCTTTCCAATCGAAGAGAATAAGGTTGAAGTGTTTGCTGCTTTCACCGCCGCGAGTATCTGGGCTAACTCTCACGACTATCATTTGGATTATTATCAAAATCAACTTCAGACAGGACTACGATGGCAATTGACTAAAGCATGGCAAGTCGAGCTCAATTACCGCTGGTTATACGCCGCCAACAACCACCTAGATAAAGTTACCATCAACTTTCATGACCTATTTGACATCGACCAAGCAGGGCGAACTCGTAAAGAGCGACACCAATTTGATATCTACGCACCAGACCACGACATCAATATTAGAGACTTCTCCGGCGACACGCTGACTAGCGCTTTCACCCTCTACACTCAATACCAAATCATAGACCTTGAAAACCACGGTTTATCCTTTGGCGTATCCCTCTATCATAACAATGTTAGCCACGGTGCCTTCGAAGGAAGCAGCAATGAGCAAAGCGCTCAATTCAACTATGCGTACCAATTAGACATCAATACCTTTTATACAAGCTTAGGGTTCGCCAATCAGTCTAATCGAGAGATAGAAAATGGCTTTTCACATAAGAAAACAACATGGTCATGGATGGGAGGATATCAACTCACGCTATTTGAAAACCACGAGTTGCACCTTGAGTATCGTTGGTATGAAGGCGCAGAAGACGGTGAAACTGAGTTTTCAGAAGCCGCGAATGAAATGATGTTTGGGTATCGGTATCTCATGCAACGCTCGGCAATTGAGATATCCATAATCGAGAACATTTTCAATATGGACAACTCCACCGATGTTGCCTTCCAGCTGGCTTATCGTCATCAGTGGTAAACCTATTTAAGGTCGGGACAGTAGAAACAAAAAAGCCGAACGGATAAGTTCGGCTTAGGGAGTCTATGTTGTCTCTATTAATAGAAAAAGCGACTATTAACAGAAAGGGAACTACGCACTCATGATTCTTGAGACGGCGTTGCGGATATCTGAGTCAGCCGCGTTTGCTGGCAGGCTGAATGAAATGTATTGGTCGCCGCGGAAGCTCATTGAGCGATCGATTTCTGCTAGGCAGTGAACCATTGAGCCTTCAACGATGAATGACAGCTCGATCTCTTTATTATTCATAAAACCGCCGTTACGAAATTCAATTTCTTGGTAACAGCCAGAGCGAGAAGTAAAGCTGTTACCTTTCAAGAAGCCCTTCTCTACGTCTGCTTTCACCATTGCCATGCCCGATGCTTCCACACCTTGGATAATTTTGGCGACCGTTGGCAGTGGATGAACGGAGATAAAGTCGCGGTCTTTAGGGTCAATCGCGAAGCCGATATCTAGGTTGGTTTCTACCCACACGTGGCATTGGTTCATTTGTGCGTTCAACGCGGTGACTGGCGTTTCATCATTTAACTTAAGACGGAAAGGAACCAGCTTGGTTTCGCCCGGTTGGATAACGAAAGGTTCTACGGCTTGAATACGACCCAATGAAAAGGTTTCGTAGCTGGTGCTGTCTTCCGTTTCAACTTTCACTTCTGTGTTGAGAACTAAGTTGATCAGGTCAATTTGTTGCTCAACGTCGCCGCCAACAATGTGAACATTGCCAGACAACTCTCCACCTTGGAAAACTTCAATATTATCTAAGACGGTATCAACTTTTGCTGCACCGATGCCCAACGAGGCCTTTAATTTCTTAAACATATTATTTCCCTTTCTAATTATTTGATTTACGAATAGTTATTGCGTGACAATTTGCGACACTTACCTCACAGAATCAAGCAATTTGCCCCATCTATGTTGAATAAGGTCACATTGCCCGAGGAAATGTTGAAATCGTGAAAAATTCCGTTACTCTATTTGTATAGTCAAATAAGGTTTCATTATGTCGAAAGCACCGCTCTACCTTCAGATAAAACAGTTCATAGACGACAATATAAGTAGTGGTCACTGGCCAGTGGGTTACCAGATAACCACAGAGCTTGAACTCACCGAGCAGTTCAATGTGAGTCGAATGACGGTCAATAAAGCCATTCGAGATCTGGTGTCTGAAGGTAAGCTAATCAGGAAACCAAGGCTGGGTACTTTTGTTTGTGAACCAGACGAAAAAGCACAATCTCCCCTGCTTGATATCAACAATATCGCGCAAGAGATCAAAGACCGAGGCCAAACGTATGCTAGCCAAGTTATTAAGCACAAGAGCATCAAGGCTGATGAAAGCACCGCCATACGGCTAGGTGTGATGATCAATGCCGAAATATTCTATAGTGAAATCATCCACTTTGCTGACAACACACCGATTCAATTGGAAGCGCGCTGGGTGAATTCTCAAGCCGCTCCCAAATATCTAGAGCAAGACTTTTCAAACTCGACACCCAATGAATACCTTTCAGAAAGCTGCCCGTTAAGTGCTATCGAGCACACGGTTGAAGCCATTATCCCAGACTTACAAATCAGAACTTCACTAAAGCTTTCTGAATCAGAGCCTTGCCTACTTTTGAATAGAAGAACATGGAGCAAAGAACGTCTTATCAGCTTTGCATTGCTCTATCATCCTGGCTCTAAGTACAAATTAAGCTCCAAGATACTCCTAGATTAAAGAACATCATCCTGATCGCCGATCACATTTTTGCAACATCAACTTGATTCGGGTCAGCGTTTAGCCTATTTATTTGTATATACATTTAATGTTTAGCAAAGATCTAGGTGATTATGAATTTGATCCTCAAAAACGCACGAGTGGTCTCCATGAGTTCGGGAGCCGATGGTTATCAGCCGTCTCCCCCTCAAGATATCGTTATCGAGAATGGTAAGATCGTGTCCATCTCTTGTTCAAATCTCGAGGCCCGTGCTTCTGAGTTAGAGCAGCCGAGCATTGATGGTTCTTTGGATTACGTTACCTATGACTGCAAGAACAAGCTAGTCACCCCTGGGTTAATTGATTGCCACACTCATCTGGTATTTGCAGGTAATCGCGCCAACGAATTTGAACAGCGTTTGAATGGTGTGTCTTACACCGATATCGCCAAGCAAGGCGGCGGCATTCTGGCTACAGTCACTGCGACACGCGCAGCGCAAGAGTCTGAACTGGTTGAAATGGCTTTGCCGAGACTTGACGGCCTGCTAAGAAGTGGCGTAACCAGCATCGAAGTAAAATCTGGCTATGGTTTAACGCTCGATGATGAGCTAAAGATGTTACGAGCAGCGAAAGCGTTAGAAAATCATCGCCGAATTAAGATCACCACTACTCTCCTTGCAGCACATGCTGTGCCGCCAGAATATAAAGAGCAGCCCGATCGTTATATTGATCTGGTTTGCCAAGAGATCATTCCTAAAGCTGCAGAGCAAGGGCTCGCCGATGCAGTTGACGTGTTCTGCGAATCTATTGGCTTCAACCTAGAACAAACCGAACGTGTATTTGCAGCAGCCAAAGAACATGGGCTCGCGATTAAAGGCCACACAGAACAACTTTCTAATATGGGTGGCAGTGCGCTTGCAGCTAAATACGGCGCACTCTCTGTTGACCATGTTGAATACCTTGATGAAACCGGAGTAAAAGCACTGGCAGAATCAGGCACAGTTGCCACCTTGCTACCCGGTGCTTTCTACTTCCTGAAAGAGACTCAACAGCCTCCTATTGCTTTACTTCGTGAACACAACATTCCAATGGCAATAGCGACCGACTTAAACCCCGGCACTTCTCCCTTTGCTGATTTAACGCTGATGATGAACATGAGCTGCACCCTGTTTGGTACAACGCCTGAAGAAGCGCTGCGCGGTGTAACTTGTAACGCTGCTTCTGCCATTGGTGACTCACAAACCAAAGGCAAAATTGAAATTGGTTATGCCGCAGATTTGGCTATCTGGAATATCGAACACCCTGCCGATCTAAGCTATCAAGTCGGTGTTCCTCATCTGCATAAACGCATTGTTAATGGCGAGGTATGTCATGACTCAATCTAATTCCAACAGTATTCAAAAGAACGCAACAACCGTGCATAACTTTGTGTGGACAGGGCGTAATGATCTTGAAGATGGCGCACTCGGTACTCGCGTTCATCACATTACCAAGCAAGTGCAACATAGTGATTTAAGTGACGAGCTTAATGACCGCGCCATCGCCTTGGTAGGCTTTGCCAGTGATGTAGGTGTTGCAAGAAACAAAGGACGAGTGGGCGCAAGACAAGCACCCAACCTGATTCGTCAAGCGTTGGCTAATATGGCTTGGCACAGTGACGCACACATCGCGGACCTTGGTGACATCGAGTGCAATGATGGTCAACTCGAAGTCAGTCAAAAACAGTGTGCTTCTGTTATTGCTAATGCTTTATCAACCAACAAAGTGATTACCCTTGGCGGTGGTCACGAGGTTGCTTGGGCATCGTTCCAAGGTCTCGCGGAACATTTACATAAAACGGAACGCCTACATAAAGCCGAACACCTTTATAAAGATCAGCCAGTACACAAACCTAAGATCGGCATCGTTAACTTTGATGCTCACTTTGATCTTCGAGAATTTGAAAGCGACATCGCCGACGTTAAACCCAGTTCAGGTACACCTTTTAACCAGATCAGCGATTACTGCCACAAACATCAGTGGCCGTTTCATTACGCTTGTCTTGGTGTGAGTGCTGCCAGCAATACCAAAGCGCTGTTTAACAAAGCCGACCAACTGGGCGTTTGGTATGAACACGACCGCAACATGACCCAAGTGAACCAAGTTGCCCAACTGGTTAAGTTGCAAAAATTCATCGCTGAGTGTGATTACCTCTATCTCACCATTGATCTCGATGTATTCCCCGCAGCGACTGCGCCGGGCGTAAGTGCACCAGCGGCAAGAGGCGTGAGCTATGAAGCACTCGCTCCTTTTCTAGAACAGATTTTTAAACACAGCGAAAAACTCATTATCGCGGACATTGCGGAATACAACCCAGACTACGACATCGATGGCCAAACGGCTCGATTGGCGGCACGTTTGTGTTGGGATATAGCCAGTGCAATGGCCAGTGACTAATCCAGCTATACCGATAACTACAACTACAACTACAACTACAACGATATAACGTGAAACAGAAGGAATTCCAAAATGACGGAACACCACAACAGTGACCCTCGTCTCGACACGACTCGCGAAATTCGCGCACCTCATGGCACCACTTTGCGCGCTAAATCTTGGTTAACAGAAGCACCACTGCGTATGCTGATGAACAACCTAGACCCTGATGTGGCAGAACACCCACATGCACTGGTTGTGTATGGTGGTATTGGTCGCGCTGCGCGTGATTGGAAATGTTATGACAAGATTGTTGAAGTATTAGAGCGTTTAGAAGACGACCAAACGTTGCTTGTTCAATCAGGTAAACCTGTGGGCGTGTTCCCGACTCATAAAAACGCACCTCGCGTACTGATCGCGAATTCTAACCTTGTTCCACACTGGGCGAACTGGGAACACTTTAACGAGCTCGATAAAGAAGGCTTGATGATGTACGGCCAAATGACAGCAGGCAGCTGGATTTACATTGGCTCACAAGGCATCGTTCAAGGCACTTATGAAACATTTGTTGCAATCGCGAAGAAGCACTTCCAAGGCGAAGCAAACGGCAAATGGGTTCTTACTGGTGGCCTTGGCGGTATGGGTGGTGCTCAACCTCTTGCTGCAACAATGGCAGGTTTCTCGATGATTGCGGTTGAATGTGATGAATCACGAATCGATTATCGCTTGCGTACTGGTTATGTCGACAAAAAAGCCACCAACATCGATGAAGCGATAGCAATGATTAAAGAATCAGACACGCCAATCTCTGTTGGCCTATTAGGCAACGCTGCTGATGTATTCCCAGAGTTAGTTGAACGTAATATCACGCCTGACGTAGTGACCGATCAAACCTCTGCCCACGATCCACTGAACGGCTACTTGCCTCAAGGTTGGACAATGGAAAAAGCGGCTCAAGAACGTTTAGCTGATGAAGCGAAAGTGGTGAAAGCCGCTAAGCAATCCATGGCTATTCAAGTACAAGCCATGCTAGATCTTCAATACCGTGGCGCTGCGACCGTCGACTACGGCAACAACATTCGCCAAATGGCACTGGAAGAAGGTGTGGAAAACGCATTTGATTTCCCAGGTTTCGTTCCTGCTTATATTCGTCCTTTATTTTGCGAAGGCGTCGGTCCATTCCGTTGGGCTGCTCTATCTGGCGACCCTGAAGACATCTACAAAACAGACCAAAAAGTAAAAGAATTGATTCCAGATAACCCGCATCTACACAACTGGCTAGATATGGCGCGTGAACGCATTCAGTTCCAAGGCCTACCAGCGCGTATCTGTTGGGTTGGTTTGAAAGATCGCGAACGTTTAGGTCAAGCATTCAATGAAATGGTTAAAAATGGCGAACTGAAAGCACCGGTTGTTATCGGTCGTGATCACCTAGATTCAGGTTCAGTAGCAAGCCCGAACCGCGAAACAGAAGGCATGATGGATGGATCAGATGCCGTATCAGATTGGCCTCTATTGAACGCTCTGCTAAACACTGCAGGCGGCGCAACGTGGGTTTCTCTGCACCACGGTGGCGGCGTTGGCATGGGCTTCTCACAACACTCAGGTATGGTGATTTGTTGTGACGGCAGTGAAGATGCATCGCAACGTATTGCTCGTGTACTTCACAATGATCCGGCCACTGGCGTTATGCGTCATGCTGATGCGGGTTACGATATTGCCAAGCAGTGTGCTAAAGAGCAGAAACTTGATTTACCTATGCTAAACGAAGAACTTCGTCGCCTTTAATGTCTGGAGAAAACATGTTGAACTTATTACTTAAACCAGGACTTCTAGGCCTACCTGAACTGCGTAAGATTAGCCGTAGCCCTGTGAACTTATCACTCGATCCAGCAGCGATTCCTGATATTGAAGCGAGCATGCACGTTGTCGAGCAAGTGATTGCTGAAGATCGTACTGTGTATGGCATCAATACGGGTTTTGGCTTATTAGCGAATACCAAAATCGCCCCTGAAGATTTAGAAGTACTACAGAAAAGTATCGTACTTTCTCACGCGGCGGGCATTGGTAAATTCATGTCTGATGAAACTGTGCGCTTGATGATGGTGTTAAAGATTAACAGCTTGTCTCGTGGTTACTCGGGTATCCGACTTAAAGTCATCAATGCTCTTATCGATCTAGTGAACGCGCAAGTTTACCCATGTGTTCCACAGAAAGGATCAGTTGGCGCTTCTGGAGATCTTGCACCTCTCGCACATATGAGCACGGTACTACTAGGTGAAGGCCAAGCACGTCACAACGGCAAAATCATCACAGGCTTAGAAGCAATGCAGATCGCTGGCTTAGAGCCAATCACACTTGCTCCTAAAGAAGGGTTAGCGTTGTTGAATGGTACTCAGGCATCAACTGCATTTGCATTAGAAGGTCTGTTCGCAGCTGAAGACTTGTTTGCGTCTGCAACCGTGTGTGGTGCGATGTCTGTAGAAGCCGCGCTAGGTAGTCGTCGTCCGTTTGACCCTCGTATACACCGCGTTCGTGGTCATCGTGGCCAAATGGATGCAGCACTTGCTTACCGTCATATGCTTGATCAAAAGAGTGAGATTGGTGAATCACATACTTGCTGTGAAAAGGTTCAAGACCCTTACTCGCTGCGTTGTCAGCCTCAAGTGATGGGTGCGTGTTTACAGCAGATTCGTAACTCAGCAGAAACCTTAAACATTGAAGCAAATGCCGTATCCGACAACCCGCTTGTTTTCGCTGACGATGGCGACATCATTTCTGGTGGTAACTTCCACGCAGAACCCGTCGCAATGGCTGCGGATAACCTTGCACTAGCGATAGCTGAAATCGGTAGCTTGTCTGAACGAAGAATGGCACTGCTGATTGATAGCGCACTAAGTAAGCTTCCACCTTTCTTGGTCGATAACGGCGGCGTGAACTCGGGCTTTATGATTGCTCAAGTAACATCAGCAGCACTCGCGAGTGAGAACAAAACATTGGCTCACCCGGCATCAATAGACAGCCTACCTACTTCTGCAAACCAAGAAGACCACGTATCAATGGCCACCTTTGCCGCTCGTAGGCTTAGATACATGGCTGAAAACACCCGTGGGATATTGGCAGTAGAATATTTAGCAGCAGCACAAGGGCTAGACTTCCGCGCTCCGAATCTATCTTCTCCTCGTGTGGAAGAAGCGAAACAGATTTTGCGTGAAAAAGTCAGCTTCTACGACAAAGATAGATATTTTGCTCCAGATATTGAGCAAGCGAACTTATTGCTCAAATTGTCCGTTCATAATCACCTAATGCCAGAAGGCACTTTGTGTAGCTTTTAAAGTAAAACATTCTGAACAACACCCATTAGAGTGTCATATAAACAAGGGCTATCGATTAGCCCTTGTTGCATTGAGCCAAAGGCCATATCTCCCTTAAAATCGTCACATACCATCCAACGTATTTATCTAATTGACTGATATATAAGCAAAGTTAACTGGATAGACCATTAGAACGAAGTTAGTTAGCTATAATCCACCCCAGATTTGATGACTAATAGCGATACTATGTTTCTGACACCTTACTTTTCTACTGAAGACAATCAATTTCAATTCACTCGTGAACAGGCTAGCCACTTTGCTAAAAAAGTAGCCGCTGACTTCAACCCAATTCACGATGAAGACAACAAGCGCTTCTGCGTGCCTGGCGATCTTTTGTTTGCAGTACTTCTGCAAAAAGAAGGCATCAGCCAAAAAATGTGTTTTGATTTTTCTGGTATGGTTGGTAACGGTATTGCGCTTAGCGTTGACAACAAGTGTGAGAAAGAAAGCTCACTGGTTGACGAGAAAGGCAAAGAGTACCTACACATGTCTTGTGAAGGTGAAAAGAGCCACGACCAAGCATTCATCGAGCACGTAGTAACAAACTACGTTAAGTTCTCTGGTATGAACTTCCCACACATCATGGTTCCTCTTATGGAAGAACAACAGATGATGATCAACTGCCAACGTCCTCTTGTAATTTACGAGAGCATGGAAGTTGAATTTACTCGCCTAGACCTATCTCACCCAGAAGTTGAATTCTCTGGTGCAACTTTTGATGTTGAAGGCAAGCGTGGCATCGTGACACTGAACTTCGATTTCAAAGAAGACGGTGAAGTTGTCGGTAAAGGCGTGAAGCGCATGGTAGCAAGTGGCCTTAAGCCATACGACCAAGCTTCTGTCGACGACCTAGTAAACCGCTTCAACGAGCGTAAAGAGATGTTTCTAGCTCAGTTCGCAGCTGCCGCTTAATCAGCATCCTTATTTACACCACGTGATGTAAATAGCTCAAGAACAAGATCAATAAAGCCCAGCTTGATATCCTCAAGCTGGGCTTTTTTATTTCGATTCCGTTTACACCAACCCACTCAATCTAGGCTTAAATCCAGCGTCTAACCTTTTGTTTGTAGTCAACATATTCCGCACCGAATAATTGCTCTAGAGCGCGTTCTTCTGGCTTGATTTGGAACTGAGTCATGTAAATCACGAATGCAAAGCTAAGCAAAACACTGAACAGGTTTTGGAAGAAGTAGCCAAAGCAAAACAGTAGAATGAATAGCCCTAGATACATTGGGTTTCGCGTGTAGCCAAAGATACCACTGTCCACGACTGACGATGCAGTTTCGACTTTGACCGGATTAACGGTGGTTTTCTGTTTTCGAAACTCCCATATGCCTGATATTCCAATGACGCCACTCAATACAATCCCGATACCGAGCACAACCATTCTATATGGCAGTGCCAATGTCCCTAGGCTCAACTCCTGAGCGCAGAAGTACGAGGCTATGAATACAATAATGAACAGTGCAACGGGTGGTACTTTTAACTCTAGAAATCTCATAGCTTTCCTTATTAACAATTCCATTGTTAGTTTAGAAAAAAGCCCAGCAATTGCTGGGCTAAATGTATTAAAGAATTTTGGCTAGCGCCTGTAATGGGTGGGCAAGCTTCTCACCCTCAAAACGCTTCACTTGGCTTCGACAGGAATAACCCGTCACTAAGCAACGCTCTTTCGGTAAGTCTTGCATCCTTGGCTTCCAACTTAGACCGTATATATCTTTCGACATTTGTAGCTTATCGACTTCGTGCCCGAAGGTGCCCGCCATGCCACAACAGCCGACAGGAACGCTGGTCAGCGCAGCACCAAAGTGTTTAAAGATAGCACCCCACTCTTTTTCAGCGTTCGGCATCTTGGTTTTCTCAGTACAATGAGCAAACAAGTACCACATCTCTTCACTTGCAGAACGCGCTTCAAACTCACCCAACGATGGCATTAACCATTCGTGCACCGTCAGCACATCAAAGTCTCCACGCTTGTCAGCCAAGATCTCTACGTATTCATCGCGGTAACAAAGTACCAGAGCAGGATCGACACCCACTAAAGGAATACCGATATCAGCCACCATCGACAGGAAATCAGCGGTTGATTTCGCTTCACGCGCAAAACGACTTAAGAAGCCTTTGATATGCAGCGCTTTACCATTCGGTTTGAACGGCAAAAGCACCGGAGTTTTACCAAGCTTCTGAGCCAAGGTAACGAAGTCTTCAACCACCTCTGCATCATAGAAGCTAGTAAACGGGTCTTGAACGATCAACACATGCTGTTTCTTCTGGTCAGAAGAGAGCCCTTCTAGATATTGAAGATCGAAGAGTTGCAGTTCTTTGCTCGCCAGACGATTTTTTAGCGTAGGCACTGACATCAACGGCGCATCGACATAGCCAACTGTTTTCGCCGTTGCGGTTTGTATCCATTTTTGCCCCAATGCAGCGTTCACTACTTTTGGCGCTTTCGCCATCAGCGGCAGCATGGTTTCAATGTTCGCCACTAAATAATCTTTTGCTGGGCGTTGGTAGCGTGAGTAATAGATATTCAAGAATCGAGAACGGAAACTTGGCACATCAACTTTAATCGGGCACTGGCTCGCACACGCTTTACACGCAAGACAACCGTTCATCGCTTCGTGAACTTCATGCGAGAAATCGTATTCATGACGTTTGTTCATTGTGTTACGAACACGCTCAATCATGGTTTTAACCGGAGTATTGTCCTTCAGCGCTTCTTGCTCTAAATCGAGAATATCGACGCCTTGTTCCGTTAACTGACGCAACCACTCTCTTACTAAGCCTGCGCGGCCTTTTGGTGAATGACGACGGTCAGCCGTAACTTTCATCGAAGGACACATTGGCGAGCTAGTATCGTAATTGAAACATAGACCGTTGCCGTTACATTCCATCGCTTGCTTAAAGCTGTCACGGACTTGAACGTCGATCTGACGATCATAGAAACCGCGCTTGGTATCGGTCACTTTCACCAATTCCGCGTCGCTTTCTAATGGCGTACAGATCTTACCTGGGTTCATCTTGTTGTGCGGGTCGAATGCTGCTTTAACACGTCTTAACTCAGTAAACAGCTCTTCACCAAAGAAGTCAGGGCCATACTCAGAACGGAAACCTTTACCGTGCTCACCCCACATCAAGCCGCCATATTTCGCCACCAGCTTAACCACTTCATCAGAGACTTCGTGCATCAGTGCTTCTTGCATCGGGTCACACAGATCAAGTGCCGGACGAACGTGTAGTACGCCTGCATCAACGTGGCCAAACATGCCGTAGTTCAACTCTTTTGAATCGAGCAGTACTCTAAATTCAGAGATGAAGTCAGCCAAGTTTTCCGGTGGCACACAGGTATCTTCGGCAAAAGCGACTGGCTTAGCTCGGCCTTTCGCCGCACCTAATAAACCCACCGCTTTTTTACGCATGTTGTAGATTCGGCCAATGCTCGCTAAGTCGCTGCACACTTGGAAGCCAATCACACCCGCTTCTTCAGTTTCTAGCATGCTTTCAAGTTGCGCGGTCAGCGCTTGAACTTGCTGTTCAACTTCCGCTTCATCTTGGCCTGCAAACTCAACCATGTTGATGCCAAGCATCTCTTTATTTGGAACATCCATAAGCAGGTCGCTCACGGTGTGCCAAACAATGTCTTGCTTCGCTAGGTTCAATACTCTTGAATCGACTGTCTCTACTGATAACGCTTTCGCTTCTACCATGAACGGAGCATTACGCAGTGCTGAATCAAACGTGTTGTATTTCACGTTAACCAGTGTGCGCGCTTTTGGAATCGGCGTTAGGTTCAGCTTTGCTTCCGTAATGAATGCTAATGAACCCTCAGCGCCACACAGGACACGAGTAAGATCAAAGCTTTCATCTTCTTCGTTGATCGCATTCTTCAGGTCGTAGCCCGTAAGGAAGCGGTTTAACGGAGGGAATTTATTGAGGATTTGAGCGCGCTTGTCTCGACAAACGGCTTCAGTGACTGCAAGTGCATGGTGAGCAAATTCACCTTCAGCAGGCAAACCGTGTGATAAATCAGATTCGAGACATGAACCATCTGCGAATACCGCTTGCAGTGACAACACATGATCAGAGGTTTTTCCGTACTTCAAAGACCCTTGGCCAGAAGCATCGGTATTAACCATGCCGCCTAAGGTTGCTCGGTTACTGGTTGAAAGGTCTGGAGAGAAGAAGTAACCGTAGGGACGCACAGCATCGTTCAATTGGTCTTTAACGACACCAGACTGAACTCTCACCCAGCCCTCTTTTTCGTTAATTTCAAGAACGTTATTCATGTGTCGTGACATGTCAACCACGACACCTTTCGTCAACGATTGACCGTTGGTTCCGGTACCACCACCACGAGGTGAAAAAGTCACTCGTTCGTAAGCGGACTGAGCACCCACTTTACCGATCAGAACAACATCGTTTGTTGTCTTAGGAAGAATGACCGCCTGCGGCAATTGCTGATACACACTGTTATCAGTCGCCACGGCCAAACGGCTCGAATATTGAGACTCAATGTCGCCAGTAAAGCCCGCGCTTTTTAGTTCATCTAAAAAGCGTACGACAACTGGATCGACATCAGCATTGAGTTGAAGTCTTGGTAACATTTGCTTCCTGCCCCTACTTCGCTGATCCTATCAGCATTGGGTTATCTGAGATTTTTAATAATTTTCTTTGAATTTCGTCACTTTACTACTATTAAGATCATATAAAAAGATGATCAAATCAGAATCTGAATGCAAGAATGGAGAAATAGTCACTTTCGTCTTAATTCAGTCGCGATATACTGAATAACATTTTGTTTAAGACATCTCCATGAGCACATAACAATGAAAAAAAACAAAACAGTCACAACTGAAGATATTCTTCTTAAGCTATGCCAATCAGTCTCAAGCGTACTCACTTCAGCGACGGCTTCTCAGGTGTCCTATTCAGCTATGGTGCAAAAGATTAACAAGACCAGTCTTAAACCAGATTTTGGTTGCTTCGTTTTATTTGACGGCGGCTTTTCTGGTCTTGTTGTTATCAATTTTACGTCTAAAGCAGCGCTAGAGATCTATACCAATTACATGCGTAACATGGGCATGCCAGAAGATGAGCTAGCAGTGCTTCACACGTCTGACGAAGTGGGCGATGTTTTGGGCGAGTTAATGAACCAACTGGTTGGTGATTTCACGAACAAAATTCGCAAGGAACTGCAAACCAACATCACGCAAAACCAACCGAAAATGCTGGCACTGAACAAGCAAGTGAACCTTTCAGTTGATACTAACCTCGATCGTCCACAAGCTCGCCGCGTGACTTTCTCGACGGCAAACAACAACATCTTCTATCTTGAGCTTGCAATGGATAAGACAGAATTCATCCAATTGGAAGAATTTGAAATCGCTGAAGACGAATGTCCAGATAGCATTCTTGAAGCGACTCAGAAAAAAATGCAAGAAGCGAACAAACCAGCACAAAGCTCAGGTAACGATGCAGCAGCAGATCTACTCGATGAACTTGGGATCTAGTTTGCTAAAGCTCTAGCCATAATAAAAAATTGTGTCACTAACGCCATCAATGCTCTTGATGGCGTTTTTTATTGCCTCTCAACATTGCCCCTCTAGATCGCCTTCCACACTCCCATCAGGGCCCTTTTAATACGATCCAAACCAGTTTGGGCTTTCTGTTACCTGACAAAACATGTAAAATGTCGGACTTTTCAAAATTTGCGGTAATGATTAAGTAGTCGATGGATAAGAAAAAAGCCCTAAAGAAAATAGCCAAGTGTCTTGAGCTTGGAAATTCAGCGAACGTCAACGAAGCAGCCAATGCAATAAAGATGGCGCATAACTTGATGCTGAAATATGGTCTCGAGAAAGACGATATTGAATTTATCAAAATGGGGAAAACTCAATCCAGTCACCTGTTGCCGGCAAACATCAGCTCTACTCTGCTGCGCGTTATTCGTGGTATCAACACTAAGTTTGGTGTAGAAGCCGTATTACTGAACCACAAAGGCCTTAAGCGTGTGGAATTCATTGGTGAAGCCGACCGCGCTATCTTTGCTGCCTTTGCTTTCGACATCATTTATCGTGAATTGAACGAGCATACCGGCCAATTCAGAAACAGCTTTGCGGGATCAGGTACAGGTTCACTCGAAGTCACTCGTCGCGTAAATTCTTACGTTTCTGGCTGGGTAGAAGGTGCGCTTGAAAAGTTGCCAACCATTACCCCGGACGACGAGTCAAACAACAAAATCAATAACTACATTGATAAAGAATTTGAAAATATTGACCGTGAAACCTTCAAACAACAACTAAGAGAAGCGATGAAAAACCTCACTGCTGACTACGAAGTTGGTTTGAAAAAAGGTCGCAAGTTGTCTGTTAATCGTCCAGTTGGCGGTGCCCAAGCAGTTAAAAAGATAACTAAATCATAGTGCCACTTTACATTGCTTCAACGTATTGATAAAAACCATCATTAAGACTTACAGGACTAATTGTTGTCATTCGTTACTTATATGTTTGACAGAAGTACATGATGGAGAAATACGTTGAAAAAAATCACACTAGCCCTCGCGCTTACTGTCGCTCTAACGGGTTGTCAGGCAACTCAACGCCAAAACGCTACAACTGGCGAATCTGAGACTAACTCTGCAACTCAAGGCGCTCTAATTGGTGCAATCGCTGGTGCCGTTGCTGGTGCTGCTACTGGTGACAACTCTAAAGATCGTGGTAAACGTGCACTGATTGGCGCGGCAGGTGGTGCAGCTGTTGGCGGTGGTATTGGTTACTACTTTGATCGACAAGAAGCGGCACTTCGTGAAGAGCTCATGAACTCTGGCGTTCAAGTAGAGCGTGTTGGCGAAAATCAACTGCTACTTCGTCTAGAAAACGGCATTGGCTTCGAATCAAGTTCTTACGCTTTAGAGTCAAGCATTCACAACACACTTCGCGGTGTTGCTCGTATCTTAGTTGAATACCCAGACACTAGCCTAGTGATCGAAGGTCACACTGACAGCACTGGCAGTGAATCATCGAACCAAATCCTTTCTGAGCGTCGTGCTGAATCTGTTCGTGCATTCTTGATTTCTCAAGATGTCGCTGCAGGCCGTGCCATTGCACGTGGTAACGGTGAACGTTACCCTCTATGTGACAACAACACGTCTCAAGGTCGCGCTTGTAACCGTCGCGTAGAAATTCAAATCTTGCCGCTTAAGTAGCACGATTAAAGCCCAGTTACCTTTATCTATTGAATTAACCACTATATAGTTGCTTGTCATTCGTATAGCTTATTTTAAGCGTTACGACTTAACACTCAGCCACATAGCGTATTCATCCTGATACATCGGCACTGGGCTTTTTTACGAGACTTATCTTTTGCTTATCTTATCCAACTTCTGGTCATCGTCACTTCTTAGAACTCTATTTCTAGCCCTAGTCTTTTCTACGATACAATTGTTCACCCCACATTTCGTTCATGCTGAAAGCAGTGCTGAACTTTCGTTAGCGTCACCACCTCAAGATCGACAACCTCAAGACTCACAACCTCAAAACCCAGTGTCTCAGTATCAATTAGCCCAGTCTTATGAACTGGGTACTGACGTGCCTAAAAACATCGATGACGCATTCTATTGGTACTCGCAGTCAGCGGATAACGGCAATGCAGATGCACAATTTAAACTGGGTGAGTGGTACTTGGCGGGGACAAGTGTCGAGCAAGATAACAAGCTTGCCTTGGAATGGTTCATCAAAGCAGCGCTACAAGGCAACAAGCGCGCTCCCAATGAGGTGGCAAAGATCTATGAATCCTCACTTGATAAAGAGCTACTGCAACCGCTAGATGCGGCGCAGTTATGGTATGAAGCGGCCTTAAAAGACAATCCTAATGCAGAAGAGGGTTACAATCGCGTTCTAGAAGCACAATTCAACCAACAGCGTGCCAAGCAGATATCTTCAATAGAACAGCTCGATGACAGCATCGGCTCTGAAATAGACACCAGTCAGGGGCTATCTCAGCAAGTGCAATCTAACCAAATGCAATCTAACCAAGCGACACGCTCTAACCTCACCAGTTCTAATCTAACCAGCTCTGACTATATGATTGGTGCTGCGTTGGCCCTACTGATTGCGACCTTGAGTATCAGCGCGACTCTGGTGATCTCGCGAAAGAGACAGGTTCTGAAGTCTGGTGAGTTGAATCAGCAGCAACAGACACTTGAAGCGCAGCTTAGTGCGAAAGACTTCACAATCAAGCAGCAAAAGCGCCAGCTTCAAACCATCTATAACGAATTGAAGAAGCAGAAAAACAACAAAGGTCTGAATGCTTTGCAAGTAGCCTGCGCTCTATTTGGGTACACACCTAGCTCTATTCCTGACCAAAAAAGCATTAAGATTCGATACAAACAACTCTCTAAAATCTATCACCCTGACGGTCATGGATGTGACGAAGAAATGAAACGTTTGAACAATGCGCTAAAAACCATTTTACAAAATGTTACAAAACCGTAAACAACTACACATATTCATTTTCCAAGATCGCAAAGATACCGATTTTATTAGTGTTGCAATCGATCCCCCTCTCAAAAACGGGTAACAAACTATTAACTAATGGGTCTTACTTGTGTCATAATTTGCGCCGAAAATACACCTGACTTAAACAGGTGAGGAGAAAATATGTTCACAATAGAAGGCGTTTGTGATTGGTGCAAAAAGCCAAGCCTAGTAAAAAAGCACGACTACCTAGATGGTAAGTGTCATCATGCATGTAAAGAGTGCAATGATATTGCAACCATTGATGTTCGCCAGTTCAATATTGGTGAAATGGAAATGAGAACAAAACTCTCCCAAGCGACACTGAGATAAGTAACACCGTTGAAATATAAGAAAGCGCCCAAGGCGCTTTTTTTGTATCTGGGATTTATCTTCTTATCTTCTTATCTTCTTATCTTCTATACATGTGTATACAGTACTTTTCTGTAAAAACTACTGTATACACCTGTATAGAAATCACATTTTTTCAATTTATGAGACAAAATAGAAAAATCAGTCAAATTTAACTTTCAATTAAATATCAATAACTTAAATAAAAACCAGTTACTCATCCGCAAGAAAACGACCAATAATCCCACAAAAACTGCTTGATCTTATAAGCAACAAAAACTACTGTATACACATACAGCATGTATATAAGGACAGCAAAATGATTCAAGCACACGTTAAAGCCCAACACTCTAGCCCGCTAGTTCACTGCGCATTTACATCAATTTCTCGTAAAAGCAAAAACTCAAACGAGGAAGCGTTGTTCGCAAGAATGGCGTTGCTGTCCAATCAACATCAATGGTTGCTGTTTACTGCTCAAACGCCAAGGCCATCTGCTAAGCAGCTTAAGCAACACAATGTTTGCTGCGAGCGAGTTATCCATATGAAAGCGTCGAACCAAATGAATGAAGTAGAAACAGTCGAGAAAGCAATACGCTCAGGAAACGCGAGCGCAATCGTTGCGAGTACGTCTATCGACTCATTCAGCCAACAATACCTAAGAACGTTAGGCCAACGCTTTCAATGCGAAGTGTTCTTCATTGATGAAACTTCAGAGCGTATTCACTAAGCCAGCCTCGCTTAACAATTTGGCTTAACAATTTAGCACAGAAACATAGCTCAATCTTTTAGCTAACAAACTTAAGTTAACTTGACAGCATGGCTCCAAAACCAGTCCAAACATACTGCCTTCCCCTGCCCTACAATTCGCTAATTTTCTAGCGAATAGTTAGGCGGGGGTTTTTATTTGATCAATAGAATTAGCAATCGTTTGCTTTTTATCTGGAAGCAAATAGTAGATTGGGTATAATGCCCGTCTAATCATGTGCACACCGCACTTCTCTGTATGACGTTTGATAAAAGATAGGAATGTCTAAATGAGCCTTGCTGATCAAGTTCTTGCCGTAAATGATGACCTACCAATCCGTACTGATAAACCTGTCCACAGTGGTAAGGTTCGTTCGGTCTACTGGTTAACTGAAGAAGATAGCCAACGACTAATTAAAGAGAAAGGCTACAATGTAGCGCCAGATGCGCCTTTAGCCATCATGGTGATCAGTGACCGTATCTCTGCGTTTGATTGTATTTGGCGTGGTGAAGGTAATCTTAAAGGTGTTCCTGGTAAGGGAGCAGCTCTGAATGCTATCTCTAACCACTGGTTCAAATTGTTTAAAGACAACGGCCTTGCTGACAGTCATATTCTTGATATCCCTCACCCATTCGTATGGATTGTACAAAAAGCTCGCCCAGTCATGATCGAAGCGATTTGTCGCCAATACATCACAGGATCTATGTGGCGTGCATACGCGAACGGCGAACGTGAATTCTGCGGTATCGAGATGCCTGAAGGCCTTGAGAAAGACAAAAAGCTACCTGAGCTTCTAATCACGCCTTCTACAAAAGGGATTTTGAAAGGAATTCCTGGTGTACCAGAAGCTGACGATGTGAACATCACTCGCAACAACATCGAAGACAACTTCGCAGCGTTCAACTTTACTCAAGCAAGTGACATTGCGCATTACGAGAAACTTCTAAAAGAAGGCTTCAACGTAATTAGCCAAGCACTCGCAAACGTCGATCAAACCTTTGTCGATACCAAGTTTGAGTTCGGCTACGTGAACGATGCTCAAGGTAAAGAAAAGCTGATCTACATGGACGAAGTAGGTACTCCAGACTCATCTCGTATTTGGGATACTCAAGAGTACAACAAGGGCAACATCGTCGAGAACTCGAAAGAAGGTTTCCGTCAGTTCTTACTTAACTACTTCCCTGATGCAGACATTCTGTTGAACAAAGAACGCATGCCAGAGCGTGAAGCTCTAGCTCGTGACAATGAACTTCCTTTGGATGCATTGATGTCTCTTTCTCGTACTTACCTTGATATCGCAGCGAAAATCACCGGTGGCGAGATTGTATTAAGCGACAATCCAAAACAAGAAATCATTGATGTGCTTCGTGCCGATTACGGGCTAATTGATTAGTCGACTAATCGCAAGCTAGAAAGCTGATAAGCTGATAAGCTAATAAGCTAATAAGCTAGCGAGTAAGCACAAATTTCAGATACTAAAAGGGCCTCAATATTGAGGCCCTTTTTACGATGTACATTTCATTAAAGCTATTAAATGACTATCGTTAACCGTGAACGTTAGTAATCAAAGCTTAGTTGATGATCAAAGTTTAGTTGATGCTCAAAGCTTGATAGTGAACTCTTCACCAGAATTATCTGCAATCACCAAATGACTGCGTGATTCAATATACTCAATTTGCTCATCTTCAAGCGAATATGGCATCACAACTTTCAGCTCATTGATCCCTTCTAACTTTGCTAGCTTAAGCAAAGTGACAATATTAGATTCATCGCTTTTACGTGTAGACATTGATTTCAATGCCATCTGCCATAAGCGATCCTCTGGAGTGCCCAGCTCTTTAATGCTATCTCGCCAGACGGTACTGAACACTGGGGCAATAGTGGTGAGTGCTTCCAGAAAAGTCCATTTTTTACTGCATGAGGCGCCAAGAAATGTTGTGTAATCGAACTCTACACGCGTCTCTTCCTGTTTATCCATGATGTCCCCCGACACTTTGGCAACACAATATACTCAATATCTATCAACTCTTTCTTTATAGCAATAGGATATAGAAGAATGGTCTTTTATGACCTTTTGATTGGTTAAAAAGGCATATAAAAATCAAGTTTGTAACAAAATAAGCACTGAAAAATCATATATGCGCCTATTTGATTAATATTTTAGAGATAAAACTTATCCATCTATTTGATATCAATTATCCGGCTCGCTTTTTTGTACTGAATACGCCACCCAGACCATGTTGGCAGTTCCCAACGTTTTGGGGATAACTTCCGACTACCCGATTGATAATGAACGTAAATCAGTTTTCTTGCGGGGAAGTATTCAACATCTAGTTGTAAATCGGCAAGGCTCAATGAAAACGGATATTTGTCCGAGAACTCTGAGTAAGCCCATGTGGGAATGCCATCAAACGGGATATCAGAATGTTCAAACATTTCTAGCTCACTGACATCCGTCACACCTAACACTTCGAGTTGCTCTATAAACCATAGTTCAAAACTCAGTTGCTCGATCTCAGGGGTATATTTTGTCTCTTCATCGAGCCCAAGCTTCACATACAGTTGCCAATGCTTGATCTCTCGAGCACGAACCTCTGAAAAACCGGGGAGCTGAACGCCACTCAAGACAAGATCGACAATCGGCTTTAATGACAACTGACCTTCAGCCGCGACTTGCTTAGTCGCAATCGTGCGGCCTGCATACACCAAGTCCATCTCAGTAAAGACGCCATCATCATTGACCACGGTTTCACCTTGTTGCCATTCACCTAACTCCGCTTCAACGACGACCTCTAAAGGAACAGGCGCAGTCACTGTCGCTAGGGTCAGTGTTTGCTTAACGCCTCTTCCCGGCAAGCTGTGCGTGTCGAGCACCAACATCGCTTGTGCATTATCCGGGAAACGATTCTGACGACCGAGCACCACCTCTAACGTTCCATTAGCAAAGGCTTCTTTTCGTTTCAGTCTGCGTACGAACACCAGTTCTGGATGCAGCTGAATGATGGTTTCAAGTAAAGCAGTACGTTGATAGCGAGACGCGACTTCTAACTGAGGAAGTTCGAACACCTCACGCATTTGCTTAGCCAACCCTTGCGCTTCATTCAGTGCTTGTTGGTCTATTTCTAGATGCGGATATTCGCGACCACGGACAATCTGGATGAGTAAAGATAAGTCACAGCCTTCTTTTTCTTGTTGAGCGAGTGCTTCAAGATGTTCTGCATTGTTCGGCAACTGATACAAACGGGCAGGCACGGAAAGCGCAGCTGTGAGATCGACCATGGCTTCTTTAAGTGCTTTGGTTTTGATTCGAGTAACGATGTCGGCATACAAAGCATCAATCGGCAGCGGGTAAAGCTTTTTGCCGTGCTCTGTAATTCGATGGTCAGTATTAATCGCTTCCATCGTTAGCAAGATTTGAGTTGCACTGTTTAGTGATTTCTCCGGGATTGAATCGAGGAAAGACAGGCTTTCAAGTGGTGCTCCACAACATGCCGCGGCTAACATAGGTTCTGTTAATTCTTCGCGCTGCAGTTCAGGAGGCGTGACTAACTCTAATGCAGCATGTTCGCCATATAGACGAACGCAGACACCATCCATTACCCTACCCGCGCGGCCAGCTCGTTGTTTGGCACTGGCGCGTGATATGGATTTAAGCATCAGTGTGGTTCTGCCGTTGCGTTGAACGGTGCGTCTTTCCAATCCTGAATCTATCACCACACCAATGTCGGGTATGGTTAACGAAGTTTCTGCCACGTTGGTCGCAAGAATGACTTTTCGCAAACAGTCGCTGTTTTCGGTATTGGTGTGGGCGCTAGTATCGATATTACGACCAGACAACGCGAGATCTCGTTCTTTATCACTGACCGAGGCATGTAATTTCACCACTTGGATATCTGGATTCTTTGCCAAGGCTTGTTCACATTGCACGATCTCTTTTTTACCCGGTAGAAAAACCAACATATCGCCGTGCGATGCAATGAGCTGATGATTCATTTCTTCAGCGACGCGTTGCTCTAAGTGTCGAATATCGGGTAATGCTCTCGATTCATTTGCTCGGTGTTCAATCGCCACTTGATAAGTGCGACCTTCGCAGCTTATCCGACTCGCATTCAAATAGTGAGCAAGACGTTCCCCTTCGATGGTGGCAGACGTGATCACCAAACGATGACTGGCTTTCTGTTTAAGGATCGCCACCAACAGATCAATGTCCCAACGTCTTTCATGAAATTCATCGACAACAATGACATCGAAATTTGCCAGTCCATCTTCTGATAACCAACGTAGCGCGATACCGGGAGTGACAAACACAACGTTGGTTTGCTCGTTGTATTCCGATTCAAGCTTAATCGCATAGCCGATCTTGCTACCCAGTTTTTCACCCGACTGCTGCGCGAGATATTTAGCTAATGACGTACAGGCGATTCTTCTCGGTTCCACCACCAAGACTCGACCATGCTCAGATGCCCAAATCGGTAGACGTGTTGATTTGCCCGATCCAGTTTCAGCTTCGACGACAAGATGAGAATTGGAGAGTTGTTCATGGAAAGTGTTTTGATAAGAATCGATGGGGAGTGATGACATACAGAGGGTAACTAACGAAAAAGTGTGAGCGAAGTATAACGAATTATGGCGTGAGAATTCGAGAAGTGTGGGACATAAGTAAGATTATCATTTTGTTTGCTAAGATCGGAGGGAAACTATTTACAATTGAATAACTAAACCGTTATCATTTTTCAGTTACTCTTTCTCCCATATTAGGCATCCAATGAACAACGATAAACGCCCTCTATATATCCAGTATGCAGGTCCCGCTCTACTTAGTACTCCTCTTCTAAACAAAGGCAGCGCATTCTCTGCTGAAGAACGTAGCTCTTTTAACCTTGAAGGCTTGTTACCTGAGACAACGGAAACAATCCAAGAGCAAGTTGGACGTGCGTACAAGCAATACTGTAACTTCGAAAGCGATATGGATAAACATATCTACCTTCGTAACATCCAAGACACAAATGAAACGCTTTTTTATCGTTTAGTTCAAAACCACATCTCTGAAATGATGCCTATCATTTACACGCCAACGGTTGGCGCAGCATGTGAGAACTTCTCAAATATTTACCGTCGTGGCCGTGGTCTGTTTATTTCATACCCGAACCGCGACCGTATCGATGATCTACTGAATAATGCGACAAACCACAACGTTAAAGTTATCGTGGTTACGGATGGCGAGCGCATTCTTGGTTTGGGAGACCAAGGTATCGGTGGTATGGGTATTCCAATTGGTAAGCTCGCACTTTACACAGCTTGTGGCGGTATCAGCCCAGCTTACATGCTACCAATCGTACTCGATGTTGGTACGAACAACCCACAACGTCTTGCAGACCCAATGTACATGGGCTGGCGTCATCCTCGTATCACAGGTGCGGATTACGATGCATTCGTTGAAGAGTTCATCCAAGCAGTTCAACGTCGTTGGCCAGATGCTCTAGTTCAGTTCGAAGATTTCGCACAAAAGAACGCAATGCCACTGCTTGAACGTTACAAAGATCGCATCTGTTGTTTCAACGATGATATCCAAGGTACAGCAGCGGTTACTGTTGGTTCTCTACTTGCAGCATGTAAAGCAGCAAACAGCAAACTTTCAGATCAACGCATCACCTTCTTAGGTGCGGGTTCTGCAGGTTGTGGTATTGCTGAAGCTATCATTGCTCAAATGGTTTCTGAAGGTATCAGCGACGAGAAAGCACGTTCACAAGTTTACATGGTTGACCGTTGGGGTCTTCTACAAGAAGGCATGCAAAACCTACTTGATTTCCAACAACGCCTAGTACAAACCAATGCGAACACCAAAGATTGGGAAAGTGACGGTACTGGTTTCTCTCTACTTGACGTTGTTCGTCATGCTAAACCGACTGTACTGGTTGGTGTATCTGGCGCTCCAGGTCTGTTCAGCAAAGAAGTCATCAAAGAGATGAACCTTCACTGTGAACGCCCTATCGTGTTCCCACTATCAAACCCAACAAGCCGTGTTGAAGCGACACCAAACGACATTATTCGTTGGACTGATGGACAAGCACTTGTAGCGACAGGTAGCCCGTTTGAGCCAGTAACTCATAACGGTACTACTTACCCAATCGCTCAGTGTAACAACAGCTACATCTTCCCAGGTATTGGCCTTGGTGTATTGGCTGTGAATGCTTCACGCATTACTGATGAAATGCTGATGGAATCAAGCCGTGCGCTTGCAACGTGTTCTCCACTGGCTATCAATGGTTCGGGCGCACTACTTCCACCATTGGAAGAGATCCACACCGTGTCGAAAAAGATTGCTCTTGCCGTTGGTAAGAAAGCGATTGAACAAGGTGTTGCACTAGAAATCACTGAAGAAGCATTACAACAAGCGATTGACCAGCACTTCTGGCAGCCGGTTTACCGTCGCTACAAGCGTACTGCATTCTAATAAAGCGTACTGCTCTCTCAATAAAGCGTACTGCGCTTGGAATAATGCGTACTGCGCTTTGAATAAAGAGCGTTAACGACTCTTATATGAGCCTCTGCAATTGCAGGGGCTTTTTTCTTTACACTGTCTTGTCTTTTTAACTGATTTTTCTCATTTTTATTTGGTATTATCGAGCACTCAAAAAATAATGCTCAGTCAAAGGACCTTACCGAGAGTGAAATTCGATTCTCAAATTATCCGCAACAACTTACTTAAGGCTTGCAAGAAACTGCAAGGTTTTCTGTATGGCTCTTTCCTCGTCTTTCTGGTGGGCAGCGCTGCGGTTATTGCGATCGATTATTGGGTTTCATGGCAGGCAGAAGATCGCATCATCTACGAGATCGATGAAGTACCTGAACGCGAAGTGGCCGTTGTGCTTGGCACCAGCAAATATTTAGGCCGAACACTCAATGACTATTACAAATATCGAATTGAGGCCGCGATTGAGCTGTTTGATCGTGAGAAGGTCAATCAATTCCTGCTGAGTGGCGACAACGCTCATCGTTCTTACAATGAACCTTGGACGATGAAACGCGACCTATTGAGAGCAGGTGTCCCCGACGAACGTATCAATCTGGATTATGCTGGCTTTCGCACTTTGGATTCTATTGTTCGCGCGAAGAAGATATTTGATACTGATAACTTCCTGATCATCACTCAAAAATTCCACTGTGAAAGAGCGCTCTTTATCGCAAACTCTTATGATATTCATGCGCAATGTTTGGCGGTTTCCGGCCCAACTCACCACTCAGGTATCTCAATACGTTTAAGAGAAGTTTTTGCCCGAACCAAAGCGTTTCTTGACCTATACATTATGGGCACGACACCCAAATTTTTAGGGCCAAAAGAACCGATTCAGCCGAACCCAAAACAAGAATTACCCCCGATTCCTAGCCCAATTGCAGACCCAGCAGATACCGATGTGTAGAAATCTACACATTTTAAATTTGTTGCCTCACACTTCCCCACTGTTACACAAAAACACACCAACACGCCTTTATTAACTTAAGTAACATTCTCCCAACAAAGTCTGACCCTACATCAAGCCATACACCTCGAAGCTTTTTACTTTGAGAGCGGTATAACTTGAAATCAAGATACCTCGAAAATAATAAGCACCACTCAATGAAGTCGGTGCACCAATAAAACGAGGATAAACAAAAGGAGCGTCTTATGACGGCACTTGTTACTACACTGAAACATTGGTTGTTTACCCGCAACAGCATGATACTCATCGGCAATTTCACGTTATTTGCACTTTTGATCAATACCCTCCCTTTCGAAACACAAGTGAACACTGGCCTAAGTATTCTCGTATTTGTGGCTATCTTATGGTTAACCGAAGCGATCCACGTCAGCATCACTGCGCTGCTGGTTCCGTTACTCGCTGTGTTGTTCGGTGTATTTAACACGCCAGCTGCTTTGGCTAACTTTTCTAATCCAATCATCTTCCTATTTATGGGTGGTTTTGCCCTTGCCGCCGCGCTCAACAAACAAGAGCTCGATAAAGCGATTGCCGACAAAGTGTTGATGCTCGCGAAAGGCAAAATGTCGGTGGCAGTATTCATGCTATTTGGTGTGAGTGCTGGGTTATCGATGTGGATTTCAAACACAGCGACCACTGCGATGATGCTGCCTCTTGTTCTAGGTATCATGAACAAAGTCGACCAAAGTGAAGACCGCAACACCTACGTTTTCGTGCTATTAGGTATCGCTTACTGTGCATCAATCGGTGGTATTGCAACTGTGGTAGGTAGCCCTCCAAACGCAATCGCAGCTGCAGAAGTGGGTTTGAGCTTCACGGAATGGATGGCACTTGGCCTGCCGATCACGATGATCTTACTGCCAGTTGCTATGATTATTCTGTATGTGATGACTAAGCCAAAGCTTGACCACAAATTCGAGCTAGACCACGCCCCTGTTGAGTGGACAAACAGCAAGAAAATCACACTGTCTATCTTCCTTCTAACGGTAACGCTTTGGATATTCGGTAAGCCAATCAACGCAATGATCGGCGGATTCTCTAAGTTTGATAGTTTGGTTGCGATTGGCGCAATTGTACTGCTTGGCGCTTCTAGAGCAGTAGAATGGAAAGATGTTGAGAAGACTACAGACTGGGGTGTATTAATCCTATTCGGTGGTGGTATCTGTTTAAGTAACATTCTTAAAGCGACAGGCACCAGCGTATTCCTAGCGCACTCTCTAAGTGGCTTTTTAGAAACAGCAGGCGTTCTTCTTACTATTCTTGCAGTCGTCGCGTTCGTGGTATTCCTGACTGAATTCGCAAGTAACACTGCCAGTGCTGCACTGCTTGTTCCTGTATTCGCAACCATTGCTGAAGCACTAGGTATGTCGCCAGTTATCTTGTCAGCTCTGATTGCTGTTGCCGCTTCTTGTGCCTTCATGCTGCCAGTTGCGACACCGCCTAATGCGATTGTATTTGCTTCTGGCCACATCAAGCAGAAAGAGATGATGCGAATCGGTATGGTGTTGAACCTAGTTTGTATCTTAATACTGACACTGTTCGCTTGGATTTTCTGGTAAGCACGAACGCGTTGTAGGTAAAGCTCCACATAAACTGGCTGCAGTTCCCCCGGCTCAGCCAGAATAAAAATGCCCGCTCAGCTAATAAGATCTGCTGAACTAGCAAGATCTGCTGAACCAGCAAGATCTGCTTAACTAACAAGATCTGCTTAACTAACAAGATCTGTTGAACGAGCAATATCTGCTCAACGAACAGAAAGCACTGAGCGGGCATTCAAAAAACAATAAAACGCTTTTCCCTTTTGGTGGCTCCTCGCCACCTTTTTTGTTTCTAACCTATAGCCTTCCGAGTTGCTTAGATTACTTAGCCGAACGACACAGCCAACTTGATCTACAAATCCACCCGCTCACCCATGATTAAATCGCACTGGGTACTAAGCGCGTCCAACCTAACAGCAGCATAGAAGCGCACATAACCCAAACGACAGTGGCTAATGAGAGTGTTGATACCAAGTTATAGCGATAACTGAACACATAAACCGCACCAAGATAAGCCGCGTATGGCACAAGCGAAAACAAGCCAAATAACGCTGTGGTACGTAACTCCACCATGGTTTGTTCAGTGCCAACAATGTAGTGAGCTATCAAAGCAAAAGTGGGAAACAACGGCACAAAGCCAGCGATGTAAAAGCTCTTACTCTTCGACAACAGTGCAATCAGTAAAACCGCAGCCGCACCAAGCAAACATTTAAAGAACAGGGAAATCATTTCAATACGTTATCCAACAAACCAACAAAGGCTCTAGAGGGTAAACTCATATAGCGCCCATAAAAACGCCACACGTCACATATGCACGTGTGGCTTATAAAGTAATCAAAACAATTTTCAGATTAGTGACTCAAGATCACCTGATTTCGTCCTGAGTGCTTGGCTTGATATAAGGCTTCATCGGCGCGGGCGATCGTCTCTGTCACCCTCTCCTGCTTCATCTCGGCAATACCAATACTGCACGTGAGCGAATCGCCATGAATCCAAAGGTGTTGGCTAACCAGTAATCGAATACGTTCCGCTTTAATCTGTGCTTCTCCGGCCTCCGTTTCTGGGCAGAAAACGATGAACTCTTCACCGCCCCAGCGCACCAATTTATCTGTCGCGCTAATCGAACTGCCCACCACCATACTGAACTCACGCAAAATATGGTCGCCCATCTGGTGCCCGTATTTGTCATTCACACTCTTAAAGTAATCAATATCCAGATACAACATGCTCAGCTTTCCATGACCCTGTTTCACATACTGAGACTGCATCTTCAACCAATCACGAATCGCGTGTCGGTTAAGTATTCCTGTTAACTCATCTCGGTGAGCCATCTCTGAAAACTCAAAGTTTTGCTCTCGCAATGCTCGGTTGACGTTCTTCAAGTGATGATGCCTTTTCTCTGCAATCACCATACGTTTTCTGGAAATGTGCAGCTCAGAAAGCAAGAACACGGTGCCCGTACCGACCCAGACAAACAGCAAGATCATAAACAGGCTTTCACCCGTGATATACGAGCCTTCGAACTCAATACTGCGTATGACAATTCGATGGTGGCCAAGCTTGGCACCCGATGCAGTCGCGAATTCCACCATGTTGACGTTCGAATACTCAGGCGCAGAGTGCTCTAGCGCGACATCGTTATCAGCGAGCCACCAAGTCATCACTTGTAAATTACCAATCGGAATTTCAATAACTCCGCCATCCACGCCAGGCGAAAATTCCATGCCGTTGTATTTATGCGTGTACTCGTCGTCAGGAACGGAGTAAGCCGGATTATAATTGCGTAGATAGGTTCTTAAACGGCCGCTAGAATCCGCTTCCGCATGGTAATCAATATTCACTCTAAAGGTGTGGTACTGGGAAAGGTCAAGACCCGCGGTGATGTCTGGGTTGATACGAATCGATAGGCCGCAATACGGCCAAGGATACTCAGACTCTTTAAGCTCACAGTCGAGAATATACTGCCCATTTTCGTAGGATAATTGGGACGTACTAACGCCTCTATCCACCTGATCGCTGGTCGCGATAAATTCATACTTATCAGGCGTAATGGCCGTTATCACACGATTCCCGCTCACACGGTAATACTGCACAATGGCAAGCGTTGTGATAACGAGAAAAATAACAATCTTATGGATCCACTTCACGTCAAAGCTTCCGGCTTAATATCCCTATGGTTGGGATTTCACGATAAAAAATAAGTTAGGTGAATTGGTGATCTTTATTCCAACAATTCACTAAAAAACGTTATATCACGCCCGAACAAAATGTCATACTATATTTTTATGCACATATTTAGTGCCAATTATTCACGCCGAGAATCAAGTAATATTGCGTATAAAAACAGGCTCTATTTGTTATACTCATCGCATAATCATCGTTAACCGTAGCGCCTGCTTACAGAGCGTCCGAGTCGACGAAATAATAATCAAAATACAACGAGTAATGTCATGTCTTTATTAGCAAAAGGAACACTCAAGAAAATGAGTGCTTCGCTTGATGGTGCGGTTACCTACCGTTTACCTGTCGGTGAAGAGTTTGTAGAGCTAAACCCTCTGATTGGTAAAACCATCAACCTCACTCACACCGGTAATATTTTTTGCTGCTCGTGTGGTAAGAAAACCAAGAAAAGCTACTCTCAAGGCCACTGCTTTGTGTGCATGAGAAAGCTAGCAAGTTGCGACATGTGCATCATGAAGCCAGAGACTTGCCATTACGATGAAGGCACGTGTCGTGAGCCTGAATGGGGCGAAGCGAACTGCATGGTTGATCACTTCGTTTACCTGTCGAACACATCAAGCCTGAAAGTGGGTATCACTCGACATACTCAAATCCCGACTCGCTGGATTGACCAAGGTGCCACTCAAGGCCTGCCAATCTTGAAAGTGAAAACACGTCAGATTTCTGGCCTGATTGAAGTTGAGTTAGCAAAACACATTGCCGACAAAACCAACTGGCGCACGTTGCTAAAAGGCGATGGTGACGATATGGAATTGGTAGAAAAAGCCAAAGAACTTTTGCCATTGGTTGAGGATAAAATCCAAGAGATCAGAGGGAAGTTTGGTGACGATGCTATCGAGATCTTAAGTGAGAACATCACTTCACTCAGCTACCCAGTAGAACAGCACCCAGTGAAGATTGTGTCGCACAACTTTGATAAGAACCCAGAGGTGACAGGTGTACTTCAAGGCATTAAAGGCCAATACCTAATCCTAGATACGGGCGTGATTAACATCCGTAAATTTGGCTCTTACGAAGTCGAAGTGTCTGCATAATTTGTAGAACTTCAGCGTTTCTCACAGTGAGAACCGTTTAGCTGTTTAGCTGTTTAGCTGTTTAGCTAATAACCAAAAACTAACAATGCCCTGAAGCCAACACTTCAGGGCATTTTTGTTAGGAATGCGTTTCGATTTTAACCGTTATTAATTCAAGGAATTAAAGCGCAACCACATCGCCACACACGCGATTCTTACCAGCCGCTTTCGCTCGGTAAAGAGATTGGTCGGTTAGGTTAACCAGCGCATCGATAGAAACCTTTCCTTCGCAAGCTCGGCTATCACTCACTCCGATACTCACGCTCACATTAAAACGAACCTGCTCATCAATCTTAAATTCGGTTTGATGAAACTGTTGGCGGATCTGGTCAGCGACTTGACGCGACACTTGAGATGACGCATTAGGGATAAAGACAATGAACTCCTCATCGCCCCATCGACCTGCAACACCGCCCACAGCCTCGACATTACGCTTGGTAATATCAGCCAATGCGCAAATTACCTCGTCACCCACCATGTGCCCGTAAGTGTCATTGATCGATTTAAAATCATCGATATCAAGCAGCATACACACGAGATGAGTATCAGAGACAAGATGCTCCCTTAGCCATTCATAAATCGCCCTGCGGTTAAGCAAGTCGGTCATTTCATCGTAATTCGCTTGGTGAACCAACTGCTTTTCCAACATCACCTTTTGAGTCACGTCTTCGAGCACCACCTGAACCGCTGGCTGACCTTTCCAAGTGATCGCATTATCGTAAATATTGAAGAACCGATGAACGCCATCTAAGCCAATGTTTTCAACAACCGTGCTGGTTCCCGATAACTCACCAGACACGATCGCTTGATAGTGGCTACGAATGCCTTGGGTATCTTTCTGTGGCACTAAGTCTAGGATGGATTCTAGCTTTAAGACTTGCTCAATCGACTCGCCGCCTTGCAGTTTTACCCATGATTGATTGGCCATCAATGGTTTGAAATCTCGGTGAACCAAGATGCCCTGCCCTGATTGCATGATCATATCGTGGTACATCTGGTCTTGCTCACGCACCACATTTTGCAGCTGAATCGCAGGAGAAAGATCGATGACTGTCACTTGCAGCGCAGGCCTACCTTGCCACTCAGTCACATGATCAATAGAGAACACCGTGAACTCTCTGCCATTGCGGTCAACATTGGTAAAAGTATGAACCTGAGGATCTCGTTGACCACCGACGGTTTCTAGATAATTCTTATAGGCCGCGACATGAAACTTTTCTGGAATAAGATCCAGAAAGCTATCTATTTTAGACAACAGTTCTTCGGGGGATGGGTATCCATAGATGCGCGCATAATTAGCGTCAACACTAACCACATTCATATCTTGAATAGTTATTACACCGTACGTGGATTCGAAATTTATTGAAGACATGGCCAACTCCGCACTCTCGCTATACTTCACAAACTGGAGCATAACTACATATCCTACCAACACTTCCACATAATCCTTCACGCGTTAGGGGGAATTAATATTACAACTAGTATATCGTACTGATATAGGCTTCTCTACAATTCTATCGCTAACACCAGTTATCAAAAGTAGACAAGTCTCTCATTCCTATTATTCGCGTCAAAAAACACAAATAGATAACCTATATCAATGTAAGTATTACCTTTTTCTACTTTTGGCTTTGAGCTGAGTTAGCACTCTTATGTTCACCGCCTCAAACTTGTTCGCTATTCTTTTAAACCTGCGCGCGTTATTCATTCCAATCGGAAAAATAAGAGACTAAGAAATCAATCGCAAGTCGTGCTCTCTGTGGCAGGAAGCGACGGTTTTGATATACGATCCAACTGCTTGTTCCTGCTCCCCAATATTCTTCTAACACTGGCACCAATTTTCCATTGGTAAGGCCGCCATTGAAGCTGCTTTTAGGAAGGTAAACAATGCCAAGTCCCTCTTCACAAGCTTTAAGTACCGCGCTCGAATTATTGCTCTTCCAACGTCCATGCACTCTTACTGCATTTAACGGCTTTCCATCTTTCTCAAACAGCCACTGATCACTGTTGGCAATAATACAACTGTGTAGCTTCAACTGCTCAGGCTGGGTTGGACAACCAAATTGGTCGATGTAATCCTGACTCGCGGCCGCTGCCATCGGACGATCCACCAGCTTCCTTGCCACCAAACCAGAATCATCTAACCGACCATAACGAATCGCGAAGTCGATACCATCTTCGATGAAGTTAACCATGTTGGTATTGAAGTTCATTTCGATAGTCAGATCCGGGTGGTCTTTGGCAAATTCCATCAGCGCCGCTGCGACATGATTCTCGGCAAACGCACCCGCTGCACTCACACGCAAGGTACCGCTCAACTGAGCTTGTTGAGACGTGACTTGTTCATTCGCCTGCTGCAGCCCGATAACCAGATCTTTGCATTGCTGATAATAGGTATGCCCAGACTCGGTCAAACTCACCATACGTGTTGAACGCGCCAACAACGCCACGCCTACCCGTTCTTCTAGTCTCGATACTTGGCGGCTGACATGGCTGGTGCTGCAACCCAATTGTTTTGCTGCCGCAGAAAAGCCGTGGCACTCTGCAACCGCCACAAATTCATTAATACCTTCAAAGCTATCCATACATCACCTGATTACATCTAGCTAATTCGCGTCTAGCCAGTTTGCGTCCCACAAGTTCGCACTCCACGAGTTCAAACCCGACTCATTCATATCTTCACATTCAACTATTGCTATATAGCAATAATGTTTTGCTTATTACTTATATTATCACCCATACGATTTGCAATTAATATAACGACATCAGCAATTCAACTATGCTTAGACAAACATCAGCCCTGAAGGAACGAATCATGAAAAAAATACTAATCCCAGTGACTAACCACGCAACACTAGGCGATACAGACCAAGCGAACGGTACTTACGCTCCAGAATTGACTCATGCATTGAAAGAGATCATTGCCGCTGGTTTTGAGTACGACATCGCTTCTATCAAGGGTGGTAAAGGCCCACTGTATGGAACCGATATTGAAGGTGATTCAGTAAATGCTGAAATCTTAGCTGATGATGACTTCCAGAACCGCATCAACAATACAATTCCTGTAAGCCAAATTAACGTAGAAAGCTACGATGCTATTTTCTACCCAGGTGGATTCGGCCTACTTTCTGACTTAGCGACCGACGAGCAATTCGCAACGATTGCCGCTAAGCATTATGAAGATGGCGGTTTGATCGCATCAGTATGTCACGGCCCAGCAGCCCTGCTTCCGATTGTCCTGAGTAATGGCGAAAAGCTACTAAGCTCTAAATCGGTGACTGGCTTTACACGTGAAGAAGAGATCGACTTTGGCACCATCAACGACATTCCATTCCTACTGGAAGAGTCGCTTGCTCGCAGCGCAGCGCGTTTCAACAAAGTTCAACCTTGGCAAGAGCTTGTGATTGTTGATGAGCGAGTGATTACCGGTCAGAACCCAACCAGTGCTCACGCAGTAGGTGCAACTCTCGTTAAGCATCTGTCTTAACTAAATCACGGACTTTTTCGATTAGCTATTAGCGGCTTTAGTCTTAATAGACTTTGCTAAACAGATATAAGTTCATGAAACAAAAAGAGCATACTTCCTACTCAATATTATTGAGAGAAGTATGCTCTTTTCTAATTCTGTAGCTATTAAGTGCTAGTGACTTCTTGCTAATTACTTCTGCTAGTGGCTTCGCAAGATCCCTTCAAGCACATTGAACAGCAAGTCGATCTCTTCAATCGAGTTGTAATGCATACAACCAATACGCACCACGCCCTGCTCTTCAATAACCAATTGCTTCACCAAACCTAATGCGTAGAAGTGTCCATTCCACACACAGATATTATGCTCACCCAGCTTCTTAGCGATGAACTCTGGAGAATGGTTATCAAAGGTAATCGCAAACGTTGGAGTTCTTAGGTTCGAATCAAACTCGGTTTTCCCATAAAGCTTTGCCCCTTCAAGATCGGCCAAGCGTTTAAGGAAGTATTCACTGAGTTGGCTCTCGTGCTTGTTATACAGCGCGTAACTTTGCTCTAAACGAGAACGCAATGAATCTGCTGGATCACCTAGTTGTGCCAAGTAATCCACCGCCGCAATCACACCAGCAAGGCCTTCAAAGCTCTGTGTTCCTGTTTCAAATCGACCTGGGCCAATATTGGTTGCAGGCTCTACCTTGTAAGGCTTTAAAGTATGCAGCCATTGAGGCGCAACATAAGCAATGCCAACATGAGGGCCGAAGAACTTATAAGCCGAGCACGCTAAGAAGTCACAATTCAGTTGCTGAACATCAATCAAGTGGTGTGGCGCGTAATGAACCGCATCAACATAAACCTGCGCACCATGCTGATGTGCAAGCTCGATAACTTTCGTCATGTCGACAATAGAGCCTGTCGTGTTCGAAGCAAAAGTCACTGCAACAAGCTTGGTTTTCTCGTTAAGTAGCGATTCAAAGTGCGCCATATCCAAACTGCAATCCGACTCGTCTACACGAACTTGGCGAACAATCGCGCCTTTGTCGTCTGCCGCTTGCTGCCAGCTCGATACATTTGAGTAATGGTCTAACGCAGTGACGATAACTTCATCGCCCTCTTTCCAATCGCGACTGATCGCTCGGCTAAGTTGGAAGGTCAACGATGTCATGTTCGCACCGAACACAACGTTGCCAGAAGACTCCGCATTAAGCAGTGCTTGCGCCGCTTCTCGTGCTTGCTGCATTAAGCTCGTGGTCTTTTGGCTAGAAAAATAGTGACCGCCTAGGTTTGAATTGAAATGCCCTAGGTATTCCGTCATCGAAGCTAAAACATTCTCAGGCACTTGAGATCCACCTGGCCCATCAAAAAAGGTCACAGGCTTGCCATTATGATATTGGCCTAAAGCACTAAACTGTTGGCGTACATCATTAAGAGTGAAGGACATTGCGCGCATCCTTAGCCGTTAGAACAAACACATCCATATAGCCCATCTCATCGTGGTCTATGGTACGAATCGGCTGTGCATTGTGCCAAAGCTTACTGTCTGCCAGCATCGCAACCTCACCATCGCCTAACACTTTTCTAAAGAATGGTGCTTCGTGTGAGTCTTGGTACAACATGATTTCGCCACCCACAATGTTGTGTCGGTTCACACCAATTAAAGCGATATGGTCAAAACCGTCTTGGTGCACACCTTCGGGAGCAACCTGAGTCTCTTCAAAAATAGCGGCAATTCGGATTTGATGGATTTCGATTTCTTGCCCGTCTTCAAGTCCGTTGGTTTCAATAAACAGTTCACACATTTCTTGCATGCCTTCACTGCTTAGAATATTCGCTTCAATCGGCTCGAACTGACGAACAACGTCACCTTGAAAGTGATTAATGTTTTCAGACTGAACAAAGTTATGTTTGTCTTGCTCAACGACTTGTCCATTACTGAATTGAACCACCGAGTACCTTCTCAATCGAAACTGGCCATCCGCATGCTCTGTGCTTGGTAGCTTAGAGAATGATGGTGACAACTCCTCAACCGCGTGGTTACTGAGGTGGGTAATATGTAGGGTATTTTCGTGAGCATGTAACATCATCGACTCCTTAATGATTGTTAATTTACTTTCGATATTTAACGTTTTGTTTACATAAAGGATACTTGAAGATCTTGTCAAATCAACATTAAACAATCATTTATCCCGTCAGATTTAATAATTCAGACACTAAATCCAACTTGAAATTCAAAAGCAGTGTATAACACCAGAATAAAAGATGACCAACTCTTAAAACTAGCACACTCCACTAGCTAGTTATAAATCCCTACAAATTTAAATTTAACGATATTATAAACTAGCAAGCTATGTTTCATATTGTGTCAGCCCTTGCACTTCAATACGTCAGCCTCCTTGCATGAGTTCAGCCCTCACTCTCGCCATCATTCATTTCTATGCTTTTGCACAGCAAAATACGACCTACCTATCAGTTGCCAAGCTATTGATTATTTACACAACAAACTGAAATTGGTTAATTTATGACTAAGCCAGAAACCAAACGCCTTTGCTTGCGCGTCTGGAACAGGTCGAGTTCGGGGGGAACTCGGCCGCCCTCAAATACCTATCGTTATATTCAATAACATAACCGAGTGACGATAATACGCAGCTTCAAACGGCATTCGCCTAATTTAACCTGTGCTGTATCGATCAAGCGTTTGAAGTGGAATACTGAGAAGGGAATTTACTTATTGGCTTCTGGCAACCAAAGCATGAAGCGTTTTAAATCGACTGTCACAATAAAGGTAACTTCGAAATCATCGACAAGGGGATTCCTCCTAGTTTTAGGAAGGTTTTTTAATGGTTATGTCGTTAAATTACACAGAATAAATACTAATTCACATGCTATTCATGGGCGTTTGCCCACAAAAAACCATCCATTCTTATAGCACTGTTATCTGCGAATCATCGTTCTATGTCACGGGATAAATTCGCATGTCACCATGCAAGTTTTAATAAGGAACTAGTAGTAGTGCACATATGCTAATTAACTGTTTGTATTCATAATTATTTAACGTAGCATAACGCAATAAGAACTAACTGACCAAAGTATGATCCTAATGCTAAATAAACTCGGTAAAATACAAGAAAATGATTTAACTAGAGAAGTGATCGTTCCCTTATTTGAACGGATGTATGGGTGCAGAGTTTGCTTTACAGGTGGGGCTAATGAAAAAGGCCGTGATTTAATCGTCTATTATAAAAACCCACTGGATGAGCCCGAATATATTGGTGTTCAAGTAAAAAGAAAAGTAGTGACGTCCAATTCAAATTCAAACAGTTTCCAGCAGCTTGTCAATCAATTGAGTCAAATGCGAGATGAAGCCGCAGTCTGTCCTACTAGCCTCCAAGAAGTATACTTTTCTAAAAAAGTATTTATAACTTCTTACGAGATTCCAGAGAAAGTTTATGATACTCACCACGGTGCCATGAAAACTCTAGAAAACCTGAACGTATCAATAATCGATGGCAAGAAACTTCTTCTACTAGTTGAGCAATACATCCCAGAAAAATTGAGTTTTATTAGTGGAGACAACTCCGCTATTGGAGATGCGCTCAAGACAAACCTAACCAATAACGCTTTGATGGATGCTTTATCGTTTAAAGATAACAAACAGATCTGCGATATATACTGTGAAACTCAACTATCGATTGGTAATAAGAAAACTGACAAATTAATTAATAGTGAATTCAACGCCAAGCCGGACAAATCTTTTCGTCTCAATAACTACATTCAAGCCGAAGAGCTTCATAAGTTGAACTCGGAGTTTTTTGATAAGTTTGGGAGTACCTGGCACGATAACACTTTGCTTGAAAAAATTGAGGAAGAGCTTACATATCGTCAAAACTTGCTTTATACCGACAACGTTGAGAGCGATGTAATTGCCACTTGCGGTCAGTCCATCCAGGACCGAATAAAATCTTCTCGCTTCGTAGCTTACTTTCCACATGGTCGTTCTTTCGATTCATTAGAAGATTTCTGCTTCAACGGGTTTAGAGACGTTTCATCGATACCTAATGATGATTATATGGCGTTTATGGAATTGATCTCTGAGCTACAAGGACTGTTCTCAAAGCGAAAACAATCGGATGAAGAACGAATTGAGATCAGAAGTAAAGTAGCAGAACTCCCTGTTTACCATGAGTTGCCTTTTAGCGGAGATAAAATTGTCCAAGCTTACAAAGAAAGGCATGATAACTTGCAACGCATGGCTAAAAAGCAAGATAACCTTCGTGATGTCAAAAACTACCTACAAGAAAGCCAGAACGTTAATTTCTTAATCAAGATTATCGATAAATATAGTTCTTACTTCGAGATTAGTGAGAACAAGAACTCATCCCAGAAAACACTAGTAAAACTATCAATTCATCAAGTCTTTGATACCAAAATGAATACGTTAGTTCTTGGAGATGCGGGGTCAGGAAAAACGACGAATCTACAAGTTTATACCTCAAAATTAATCGAAAACAATGATTCTCGATTGACAATATTCATGACTTTGAACGAACTAGCAAACTTAGCGAAAGTTTCAGAAGACAAAGATATTGTTTATGGAGTTTGGGCTTATCTCAACAAGCTTCAATCTTTTACATTCTCGATTCAATCGTTTAGAAAACATATATCAAGCAATGAAACTTGCATTGTGTTAGATAGTGTAGATGAAGCAATTAGCCAACATCAATGGGTGGTTGATAAGCTTTGCGAATTTGTCAAATTGTATCCTCATTGCCAAGTGATCACCTCATCACGCTTCACTGTCGAAGATGTTGAGAAGTTGAATTTCGTTAACGTTAGTTTATTACCATTCGACAGTTCGCAAAAGCGAGAGTTCTTCCTCAAGTGGTTTGAAAATGATTACAGTAAAGTAAATGAAATAATGAACCACTTAGGAAAATACTCGGGATTAGATCAAGTCGTTACAAATCCATTGTCTGCTACGATCATGGCTACATTACAAGGCTCCAACGTCCCATTACCCGCAACTGAAGCACAGTTATACAAAAAGCGATTTGAATTGCTAAGTGGCATGTTTGACAAGTTCAAGGGAGTAAACCGAATGGTTACTGCACCTGAAGTTATACTTAACGCAATTAGGCAGCTTGCTTATCAAATGCACCTTGATGACAGAAGAGAATTAGAACGCGAAGACATTATCTCAATTTTGGCCACTGTTCTGCCAACAGGTAGTGATCCTACATTTATTTTTAAAGAATTGTGTAGCCCTTGTGAAATCCTTCTAGTTAATCCTAATGGTACTTTTGGTTTCGGCCATTTAAGATTTCAAGAGTATCTAGTGTCAGAACAATTAGTCCATATTAGAACTGCGCCTTATGACCGCTTCCTTAAAAGCCCGTGGTGGCATGATAGCCTAGTTTTATATGCGCAGCATGCTCACGAAATCAACTGGTTAATTGATTATATCTGTCAAGATGCAGACCTCACGCTTAGCTGTCACAATTTGGCTAGAGAAATGATTTCATTCAGAGATGTAAAGGAGCGCGACATTTTAGTTAAAAGGCTAGAAAGTGCTATAGCAATTTCACATGAAGATAAACTTGATAGCTCTTTATTTGATATCGATTACGAAGACTTTGATTCAGTAGACATGTTGGAGTACTAGTTATTCGTTCAAGGAATAAACCGCGATTTAAATAACGCCTATTAGGTTATTTACTCACGTAAAAGTACCTCATTGGGTGCAAATTTGGCAAAATCACTGACAAGATTTTGCCAAATTACGCACTTAGAACCCGCAACTCGCCTGCACCCTCTAAAACATACAGGCTTCTTCAAAATCGATTTCAAAATCAACGGGCGGTAAGTTTACTAAGTGCTTGCTCGTTGTGTTTAGCAGTTCGACTTTCGCGGGCTTCCCTACTTCGTTTGTGTAGATAGTCGCTAGATAAAGCTTGTCTGAACTGTGGAACGCATCATGAAAGCTCACTTCTTTGTTTAACAAGCTGGCTAGCAATGGCTTGGTTACCGGAATGTAAGCCCACTTAATGCACTGGCCGTTGTCATAGTCCCCACTCCAATACACCATAAACCTTTGGGTATTTTCATTCTTAACCGAAAAGCACTTCGGCCCTAAAACGTCTTGATACACTTCCAGTAGTTCCAATTTGCCTAGCTGTGTGCCCGTTGGGAGTAAGTTCATTGCTCGTTCCTCATCTTTCTAACGTTGCCTATCAAACCTTGCCTATAATCTTATAGTTAAATACTGTTTTTATATACAGTTAATTGGGTGTATTTTGATATGCCCGTTCGAAATCGAAAAGACGGCAGCAACAATCCATGAAGAAGACGGTGGTTTCGCCGATCTTTAAGCTACGAAAACGTTTGTCTACATTAAGTTCTAACGTATAACGATTAATTACACTTCAGCCCTTGTTTACACTTTTATTGCCTCCATATTTTCCATACAATCCTAAGCGATTATAAATAAAAACAATTTCAATTTCGGAGTCCTCATGAGCGACGTAAAGCACTGTAATTTATTGATTCTTGGTTCTGGCCCTGCTGGCTATACAGCTGCAGTTTACGCTGCTCGTGCAAACCTAAACCCTGTACTTGTTACGGGTATGCAGCAAGGTGGTCAGCTTACAACCACAACAGAAGTAGAAAACTGGCCGGGTGATCCTGAAGGTTTAACGGGTCCAGCTCTAATGGATCGCATGAAAGAGCACGCAGAGCGCTTTGAAACAGAGATCCTGTTCGACCACATTAACGAAGTCGATCTATCAAACCGCCCTTTCCGTCTTAAAGGCGATTCTGGCGAGTACACATGTGATGCATTGATCATCTCAACGGGTGCATCAGCTAAGTACCTAGGTTTAGATTCTGAAGAAGCATTCAAAGGCCGTGGCGTTTCTGCTTGTGCAACGTGTGATGGTTTCTTCTACCGCAACCAGAAAGTGGCGGTTGTTGGTGGTGGTAACACGGCTGTTGAAGAAGCACTTTACCTATCTAACATCGCGTCTGAAGTTCACCTAGTTCACCGCCGTGACACGTTCCGCGCTGAAAAGATTCTAGTGAAACGTTTAATGGACAAAGTAGAGAACGGCAACATTGTTCTTCACACTGATCGCACGCTAGACGAAGTTCTAGGCGACGACATGGGCGTAACGGGCGTTCGTATTAAAGATACTCAGTCTGATAAAACAGAAGACATCGAAGTAATGGGCGCTTTCATTGCTATCGGTCATCAACCGAACACGGAAATCTTCAAAGGACAAGTTGATATGAAAGATGACTACATCATCGTTCAATCAGGTCTTGAAGGTAACGCGACACAAACCAGCATCCCAGGCGTATTCGCTGCGGGTGATGTAATGGACCACAACTACCGCCAAGCAATCACTTCTGCTGGTACAGGTTGTATGGCTGCACTGGATGCTGAACGCTTCCTAGATGGCCTTAACGATAAGTAAATCTGAGATTGCAGATTTGATTATCGAAGCCCTCGCACCAATAGATGCAGGGCGTCATCACATTTTGTTGTAAATCCCTAGAGCCCAGTGGTATATCCACTGGGCTTTCTTTTGTATACTAGCCGCCCTCAACGAATAATAATTATCATTAAGCCTTCATAATGGATAAGAAAAAACAACGCAGCTTGAATAAGTGGCTTAAGCAACAGAGCAGTTTAGCGAAACGCTGGCTCATGATTGCGATTGGCCTTGGCGTACTCTCAAGCGTGTTTTTAATTGCTCAAGCAGCTCTTCTCGCCTCTATTCTTCACCAGCTGATCATCGAGAATGTCGATAAATCTGAACTGGTTGGTCATTTCGCTGGCTTGGCATTATCGGTCGTTGGCCGAGCTGGGTGTACATGGGGACGTGAAATCGCAGGCTATCGCTGCGGTGAACAGGTTCGTATTTACATCAGGCAGCTCATTCTCGATAAGTTACGAGAGCTTGGCCCTGCCTACATCAAAGGTAAACCTGCGGGTACTTGGGCAACCTTGTTGTTAGAGCAAGTAGAAGACATGCAAGACTTCTTCTCTCGCTACTTACCTCAGATGTCTCTCTCAGTGATGATTCCGTTTATCATTCTTGTGGTGGTGTTCCCAGTAAACTGGGCAGCAGGTTTGATCTTCTTGATTACCGCACCACTGGTACCGATGTTCATGGCACTTGTCGGCATGAAAGCCGCTGATGCCAACCGTAAAAACTTCAAAGCGCTGCAGCGTCTTTCTGGTCACTTTTACGATCGTCTTCAGTCTATGACAACCATTCGTCTATTCGACAGAACAAGCTCAGAAACAGAAGTATTGAAAGGTGCATCTGAAGTGTTCAGAACGCGTACTATGGATGTGTTGAAAATCGCTTTCTTGTCTTCTGCGGTTCTTGAATTCTTCACCTCTATCTCAATAGCAATGACGGCGGTTTACTTCGGCTTTACTTATATTGGTGAGCTGAACTTTGGTCATTACGGCGCAGGCATTACGCTATTCGCTGGTTTGTTCATTCTTATCTTAGCGCCAGAGTTTTACCAACCTCTACGTGACTTAGGTACTTTTTACCACGCGAAGCAACAAGCGGTTGGTGCAGCCGAAAGTATTGTCGAGTTCCTAGAAACAGACATCACTAAGGTTAAATCCGGTGACACTCAGCTCGATCCGGCTCAAGGCATAAATATTGAAGCTACCGACCTAAAAGTGTTAAGCCCTGAAGGTGTTCAATTGGTTGGTCCTATCTCGTTTGCACTGAACACTCGCCGATCGACTGCGTTAGTTGGCCCAAGTGGTGCGGGTAAAACAAGTTTGATCAATGCCATACTTGGTTTCATGCCTTATGAAGGAAGCTTGAAAATCAATGGTATTGAATTACGTGAACTCGATTTGGCTTCATGGCGCAAAACCATTAGCTGGGTTGGCCAAAACCCATTGCTACTGCACGGCAGCATTCGTGACAACGTCACCCTGGGTAAGCACGATATCGCTGACCAAGTTGTCGAGAATGCACTTGAGCAATCATTTGCTAGTGAATTTGTAAACGAGCACGGCTTGGATTACATGATTTCTGATCGCTCTGGCGGCCTGTCTGTTGGTCAATCTCAACGTTTGGCTTTAGCTCGTGCAATGATTCAAGACGGTCAGTTCTGGTTGTTAGATGAACCCACAGCCAGCCTAGATACTCGTAGCGAACAGTTAGTGATGAAAGGCATCAATAGCAACATTGAAAGCCGTACTGCCCTACTTGTGACGCACCAACTCGCACCTCTTAAATCAGTCGATAATATTCTGGTGATGCGCGATGGTGGTTTGGTTGAACAAGGTCATTACTCTCAGCTTTCGACTGCGGGTGGTTTGTTCGAAGAGATGCTGAACGCGAACTTAGCTCAACAAGATAATAAGGGTAATTTAGATGCGTGATTTACTGCCTTACCTGAAACTCTATAAAAAGCATTGGTTTGGCCTATCGCTAGGCATGCTATTGGCTTTTGCTACTTTGTCGGCTTCTATCGGCTTGTTAACGCTATCGGGTTGGTTCATTTCAGCTTCTGCGGTTGCTGGCCTTACGATTGCACGTGAAACCTTCAACTACATGCTACCGGGTGGCGGTGTACGTGGTTTGGCAATGAGTCGTACTGCGGGTCGTTGGGGTGAACGTGTTGTTAGCCACAATGCAACATTCAAACTATTAACCGATTTACGTATTTTCTTCTTCAAGAAACTGGCTCCGCTGATCCCAGGTCGTATTTCAAACCTTCGTGATGCTGACCTTCTCAACCGTTTGGTTGCTGATGTCGACGCGATGGATCACGTATACTTGCGCTTAGTAAGCCCTGTGACGGTTGGTGTGTTCGGGATTTTCTTCCTGACTCTGTTCTTGATGTGGTTCGATAGTTCACTTGGTTTGATCTTAGGTTCTATCCTGCTGATCATGCTAGTGGTTTGGCCGATCTTGTTCTACAAACTGGGCAAGCGTAACGGCGGTGAACTAACACAGAACAAAGCAGACCTTCGTGTGACTGCACTCGATTGGATTGAAGGCTACAGCGAACTGACTCTGTTTGGTGCTGAAGAGCGTTACCGCAATGCGATTCTAGAGACTCAACGAAAGCTGATGGCGAATCAGTTTGTGAACGCTAACCTAACCGGTATGGCGTCAGCAGCACTGATGCTTTTCAACGGTTTGACGCTTGTTCTTATGCTTTGGCTTGCCGCTGACGGCGTGGGTGGTAATGCACCAGACCCGTTCATCGCGCTAATGGCATTCGCAACTATGGCTAGTTTTGAACTGCTGATGCCTATCGCAGGCGCGTTCCAGCACTTAGGTCAAACCCTGTCTTCAGCACGTCGCTTGAATGAGGTTATTCTGTCGGAGCCTGAAGTTCAGTTTGCTGAAGAGAAACTCGACATCAGCAAGCCGTTGGATATTACGTTCTCAAACGTGACATTCAACTACCCTGACTCTGAGCGTAGTGTTCTGAACGCTGTTGACCTAACGATTCCTGCCACGAACAAGGTTGCGATTGTGGGTCAAACGGGTTCTGGTAAATCGACTCTGATTCAGCTTCTGACTCGCTACTGGGATCCTAAAAAGGGCTACATCTCTATCGCGGGCATTGAACTGACGCAGTGGAACGAATCACAGCTTCGTGAATCAATCAGTGTAGTAAGCCAACGTGTCGACATTCTAAATGGTACTTTGCGTGACAACTTGTTGATTGCAAGACCAGAAGCGACCGATGATCACTTAGCTAACATCCTAAAAGACGTTGGTCTAGAAAAGTTGCTTGAGAACAACGCACTTGATAGCTGGTTAGGTGACGGTGGTCGTCAACTGTCTGGAGGTGAGAAGCGCCGTATTGGTATCGCACGTGCCATTCTTCATGATGCCCCTATCCTGCTTCTCGATGAGCCAACAGAAGGCTTAGATAAGCAAACTGAGCAGAGCATCATGACGCTGTTCGAGAAGCACTTCGAAGGCAAGACGGTTATCTTCATCACTCACCGTTTGATTGGTCTAGAGTCGATGGATTCTATCGTTCTGATTGAACAAGGCGAGATTGTAGAAAATGGCTCTCACGAGAAGCTGTTAAACGAAGAAGGACGTTACTTCCAACTTCGCCAGGCAATCTAGTTAGCCCGCTTTCATCAGCACAGATAAGCAATTCAAAGCCCGAGTTTAGACTCGGGCTTTTTTGTGTCTCTCACTTTTGACTCTCCACTCCGCCCTTATCAACCTGAGCCTGTAACTGCGATCTGTAACCTGTAACCTATGACCTGTTAACCAGCATTTGTTATTGATATCGGGCTTAGTGCCAAAATCGACAATCAAAATCATAGGGTTAGGAAAAGTAACGAACATCTTCCCCATCTTTGAACCATAAATATAAAAACACATGAAAATCACACGTTATCAAACCGTGTACTTTTGGTTATTACTTAAACAACCCAATAGATAAAAATATCAACACAAACACCAGCACTGTTGCTAATCAGGAGTTAACCGTTGAAACGTATTTATCTAGCAGGACCAGAAGTATTTCTAAGTGATGCAGTCTCTATCGGAGACCAGAAGAAGAAGATTTGTGAAGCCTATGGGTTCGAGGGCATTTTCCCTCTCGACAACATTTTAGAGTTGAATGAACCTAGCCCGCAACAAAACGGTTTGAAGATCGGTCGCGCAAATGAAGAGTTGATTGAGAGCTGTGACGCAGTGATCGCCAATATGACGCCTTTCAGAGGTGCGAGTTGTGATGTGGGTACCGCGTATGAAATGGGGTTTGGCAAAGCACTAGGTAAGATTGTGCTAGCGTATACCAACAGTTCAGAGCTTTTCTTGAAACGAAACCTCGACCAACTGCCAAACGCAAAACAAGTCGACAACCAAACCTATGTCGATGGCATTGGTATGACGCTAGAGAACTTCGGTTTGATTGATAACCTGATGCTCGATAACGCGGTATCAGGATCAATAGAATTAGAAAACGTTGCGGTCGTTTATGATCAAACGGATGTGTATCGTAACTTGCGTGCGTTTATCCGTTGCCTCGAACAACTAAAAAGTGACGTTAAGGCAGCATAAACCGCAACCCAAGTAGACTGACTATGATTCTCCCGGCACCCTCGCAATGTTGGGAGACTTTCTATTAACGATAAGGTACTAACGCTAAAGTATTAGCGCTAAGCTATTAACACTAAGGAAGAAATATGAGTGAGACTTGCATGATGTCTCTTACGAGAGATGAAGTGGCGGAACGCAAAGACTATGATGCAATAAAGGCATCATTCGACGATTTATGGTCTTCAATTAACCAAAGCGAAGACGCAGCAGTTAGCATTTTTACCAGTGAAGGGACCTGCCTTTTTGTTGATAGAAAATGTCAGCTATACAGCATCAAACTCGGTGTTGATCAGAATGAAGATTATCTATCATGCAGGATGAATCAAGTCGGGATTAAAGAAGTAGAGAAGTTTCTCTATGCCTATTGCACGTACAGCAAAAGCCAATTGATCCAGTTAATCAAAGAACACAACGTAGAAAACCAAAAACGATAATCCTTCCCTCCAAAGACTTGCTATTCAAAATAACTCAAATAGTGCTCTACCCTATCGATTTCACAGGTTAAAAAGCTAACCTCCCACACGAGAGGTTAGTGAACTAAAAGAAAAGGCAGTTCAGTTAAGGGAAATCTAAAAATGGCTTATTTTTAAACGCAGCTCCGTCACTCTACGAGTTAAGCGCTTCTACTCGTAACTCTTGTTTTCTTACTCAGATAAGCATTAAGCCGAAACTTGTCATCGGGCTTTGTCTCACCTTGTTCTATCAGATTTACTGGGTATGGCTTAGGAAGGTCTAGGTAATAACCCTGATAATAATCAGCCCCATATCGACCCGCCGTTTGATAATTTTCGACATTTTCAATACCCTCAAAGATCACCTTGATCCCTTGCAGGCTAGTGATGGTGTTCAGCTCTTCAAGCAGGTTATTCTCTATTGATTCGCTCATACCAAATTCGAGCAACATTTCTCGGCTGACTTTAATGTAGTTGGGCTGCACTATCGCCATACGGCTATAACCAGACCAACCCGTGCCAAAGTCGTCTAACGCGAACGATATGCCAATACTCTTTAGGTATTCTGTGCCCTTATGTAAGCTTTCGATATCCGCTAACGGGCAGTAATCTTCTACAATTTCAACGACTATCTGATTGAGATCGACCTGCTCTTCTTCGATTAACGGAAGGTATAAATTGTTTAAGTCATGCCCGTGCGAGAAGTATTTAAAGAAGCAAGGTGTCACGTTGAGGAATAACTTGGTATCACGATCGTAGATGCTCGATTGTCTAAAATTTCTTAAATGCATGATGTTCAGAAAGAACTTAAACCTGAACTCTGATTTTTCACCAAAGCCCTCGAGTATTTTAAAGAACCTCTTGATGTTAACTTTTTCACCTTGCATCTCAATCCGGCAAAGCGCTTCATAGCCAAACACGGTCTGAGAGTCATCACTGATGGATTGAAATACACTGTGTACTTTGAATCCAAGTATGGTCATCTCATATCGATTGTTCTCTGAGCTCCACTCAAGCATAGGTGAGCCTCACTTGGTTTGGTTAGAACAGCACAGAGGCTGAATTGAATCCAATAAGATTACCTCTGCCTCTTCTAACTCCATATTCCTTGCAAATGTGAGCTCTTCAGACACCAGCTCCTTAATATGATCAGCTAAGATTTGGCGATCATCGGTTGAGATTTTTTTGCTCTGCAAATGGCATAGACGCACCAGTAAACCGACCACATCTAACCCTTTCGATTCCACGCAAGCGAGTTGTTTATACTCTTCAATGCTGCCTAGAATACGTGTAACACTTTCTTTAGAAACAACTTTCATTTCCACTCCCAAAAACAAACAACACGATTGATTATCCCTTTTTCTGTTGATGCTCTATCCGTGAATAAGTTTTTAATGTTACTTACGCCTACCTCAAACCACATCACTCAAAAATAATGAAAAACACACCAAATCTACATTCCACACATTTTTCAAACGAACTTGATTTTTGATGGCTAAAACTAGGAAAAAAAATAGAATCGGCAGCAAATAGGTTAAGCGCAATAACGACGACAATAATTAATTTTTGAGAAGTAGAATGAATAATGATAATTCACTTGTAATTAATGATGAGCTACATATAAACCTTAGCGATCGTTCAATAATGAATATTGAAAATAAAACCTTAATCAAATTAAGGCCAAAGCCTTTTCGGGTTTTACTTTACCTTCACACCCACAGTGGCCTTTGTATTAGCAAAGATGAGCTGTTTACTGAATGTTGGAATGGCGCAGTGGTATCCGACCAATCACTGACCAATACAATTAGCACACTAAGAAAAGCGCTGAGTACACTTGAAATAAAGAAGGTAAAACTCACCACAGTAAGTAAAGCTGGCTATCTACTTGAGAACGTCGTAATTGAAGAACTTATAAATACGGTGGTTCCTAGCGAGATGGATGCCGAACCTGTAGAAATTGAGGGGAAGGTTGGGGGCGAGGTTGAAGTTGAAGTTGAAGTTGAAGCAAAAGTAGAGGCGTTGCCGCCAATTAACGAGCAAGCGATAACTAAAGCCCCAACAAAAAGTAATGACAAGGTGGTTTACCTGAGAAAGGTAATGATGCTGTTATTGGCGATTACTTCCCTCTCACTAATCAGGGGTTGCTATAACACCAATAATATTAATAAGAACATGAATCAACGTTTAGTCTCTACCGAGAGTATTTCATACAACCTTGTTGATCATACGGGAATATTAGATCTTGATAACGTTGAAGGGATAATAAGATTTAACTCTTACAAAGACTGTAAAGCGCGCCATATTGATATCACAGTAACTAAAAATGATGATGACGTCTTCGAAACGGACTTCTCAATCATCTACAAAAATAAAGCTCATAATTACTTACACTCTTACAAAGTAAGAAATGACAATTCAGAAGTGAGAATAATACAGATCTCCAAGATACTCAGTTTATGTAAACTTTCTTTTTAACCAATAAGTCAATAGTGAGTCATCCATTGGTATTGGCACGTTAATTCGATTGTCATTAGCGTATTACATCAATTGGTGTAATTTTCGTTATCTATTTGTTTGAACAAAGCCTGAATAACTCAGATAGAGTTCGCTCCGCTTGGAAACTGAGCTTAATTAAACAAATTCAAGAGACTAAACATGAAAAAAACGCTAATCACGCTAGCTGCACTATTTCTTACAACGACCGTTAGCGCTGCGGACTACTTAACCACCAGCGATACCGCTCCGACAGGGAAAGACAATACGCTGACTTTATACTACGAGACGACTTTCAACCTTGTTGGCAACAGCCTATCTGTGGGTGACTACTTGCCTTCGTTTACATTGATGACGAACCAAAATCAGCCATACGACACCACGGCAAAAACAGAAAAAGTTCGTATCTTCAGCGTTTTAGCATCCGTTGATACACCAGTATGTGATCAACAGCTTCAAGATCTTTCTAACTTTGTAGAAGCGAACCCTGCATTAACAAGTAACATTGAATTCATTGGCTTAAGTGCAGATACAACGTTCGCACTTGACCGATTCAAGAAAGAAAAAGGCATTACCGACAAATTAACTTTGCTTTCAGATGCAAAAAACCACGCATTTGGATTTAAGTCAGGTACGCAAATCAACGAATTGGGCTTACTGGCTCGTAGTACTTTCGTTGTCGATAAAGACAACAAAATTGTTCATATTCAACGTGTTCCGGAGCTAACGATGATTCCAGATCTGAACAAGGCTGTTGAAGTCGCGAAAGAGTACTTCTAAACACTGACACGAAATGGGTTAGCTGCGGCTAGCCCATTTAAGTCTCACTCAAGAAAGACCTTCAAACTATCGATGGATGTAATCCATAACCAAAAAACCATTTGTAAGCATTATCAATATACAACTTACAAAAGCTTACTAAGAGCAAATACCATCTCTAGTAACATGTTGGCTTTATAGCTTGCAGATAACTTGGTTCCCTATGGTATACAAACTCATTATTCCAACTCTTGTTCTGACTACGATGCTTACTGCGTGCGGCGGCAGCGACAGCAATAACACGAGCGCATCAAAGAATGTAATCGATGCATCAAGCGCAAAATCCGTTGTTAGCTTAGGAAGTAATTACTCACTGCAATTCCGTGTTAAGTCGATTGCAACGGGTACAGATAAGAACGTGAACATTGATATTACCCAGTACGGTAATAATCTAAAATCGAGCGGCAGCTTCGCGCAAGTTCACGGCATTCCAAAGCGCAATTACAAGACTCAAAGCGATGCAGATATCACCTTCTCTGTGACGGCAACAAACTCAGCGGGGAAAACGTTCAACGTCGAAAATTTCAGTATTTACTACGAAAACTTTAACTCAACGAGCACACTGGAAAAGCTTGCTATTGCAGAAGTTGAAAACAATATAAACAACGTTGTTCGATGGAAACAGGCCGATACTGTCACTATCAACAAGCAATTCATTACCGATAGCACGGGCGTAAAATTTAATATCGATCAAATGAGACCGATGAACCTCTATGTTCGTGTGGGCAACACTTTAAGTAACGGCATTCAATTTGTTCCATCCTTTGCTCAAAGTGCGTCAGAGACGTTTGCACGTGTACCAACGAGTGACTGCGCTGTTATCATAAATACGACAGGTGATTTGCTCGCCAATGGCATCAAGCAACGCACATGCGTAGAAGCACACGGTTATAAGATCCCACTGTTGATTGAAGACCAGTCAAAAAATAACGGTGCAGCAAAAGTGGCTCACGTTAAGAACATCATGCAGTACTACTTGGATAGCTTCCCAACAGAAGTAACTAAGGCCATTTACGACAGTAAAGCGACCATGGGTTTCTTTTATGATGAAGATTGGTCTGACAGAGACGGAGGAGACTTCTTAGATGAGAATTACCGCTTCCAAGATCTGTTCGCGACTGAAACTACAGACACGACAAAAGGCGAGAACAAACCGGACTTAGCGACTCAGAGAGATGCTGCATTTGAAGAAATCATCCACTTTGTACACGATTACGGTGTTATGAATCTAGCGGTACAATCGTCTTCTTCGAAATGGGCAACGATGCAGAAAGAGTTAGATGAACTCAATGAAAAAGCGATTCTTGCGGGCTCTTACTTTCCAAACGGAAAAGACTCAACGATTGTCGAAGCAGATCTAGACGCAGAGTCATACGATCAAGAGTACCTAGCTTACTCTCTGTATGCTTACTACGACGTGAACTACAAAGGCTACCGCGCTCAGGAACTAAGTTCTGCGACATTCACAGAGCTGCAAGCTAACGACCCTGCGATGGTTAAATTTATGGAGCAGTACTTCCCTACTCGTGCAGCCCTTAAAGCTAAGTTCCCAGGCTACCCAAACAACTAGTTCGGTAGTTTAAGGCTCTAACGAGCAGGCACAAAAAAGCCGAATGTGATAATCACATTCGGCTTTTAAATTACCTGTTAGCGCTTACAGCTTGAAGCGGCTGATTTCGCTTTCTAGCTCGTGAGACAGTTCAGACAGTTGAGCGGCTTGCTCTGCTGCTTGGTGCGCTTCGTCAGCTAGCTCGTTAGATACGTCACGGATTCCTTCAGTGTTACGAGTAATCTCAGACGTTACTGACGCTTGCTCTTCTGCAGCAGAAGCGATCTGTGTTGCCATGTCGCTAATGCGTTCAACGGCAGCATGAATTTGCGTTAGGCTCGCGGCTGCTGAGTTAGCGTCATCAACACTGGTTTCAGCAAGCGTACGGCTATCGTTCATGATGTTAACCGCTTTGCCTGTTGTGCCTTGCAGCAATTCGATAGTCTGTTGAATTTCTTGCGTTGAACCGTGTGTACGTTGGCTCAGAACACGAACTTCATCCGCTACTACTGCGAAACCACGACCTTGCTCACCCGCACGTGCTGCTTCGATAGCGGCGTTAAGTGCAAGTAGGTTCGTTTGTTCAGCGATACCTTGAATGTTCGACAAGATAGCGTTGATGCTGTTGCCGTGCTCTTCAAGTTCTAGAATCACATTCGTTGCGATTTGAACTTCTTGAGCCAGATTTTGGATAGAGCTTTGAGTCTGTGTCACTTGACCAGTACCGTGCTCACACGCGCCAACCGCTTCAGATGAGTTCTGAGCTGTGTGGTCAGCGTTACCTGCGATTTCTTGTGTTGCTGCAGCCATTTCGTTAACGGCTGTTGCGACCATGTTTATTTCGTCTTGTTGCATCTGGATGCGAGCACTACGTTCTTCCGCTTGAGAAGCTGTTTGGCGCGCTTGGTTGCCCAATGCAGCAGACACTTCGCTTAGCTTGATCACCATGGTGTGCATGTTGCCCACGAAACGGTTGAAGTTTGTAGCAAGCTGACCAATCTCATCGTCGCTCTTAGGCTCAAGACGCTGAGTAAGATCACCTTCACCTGAAGCAATTTCTTCAAGTGCAGCAGAAACACGGTTTAGGTCGCGGAATAGGAAGCTCACTAACCAAGAAACCAATACGATCACGATAAGCGTAATCACAACAGCGGTCATGATTAGCTGAGTTAGCAGTGTCGAGTGGTTCGCTTCTTCAGTTGCTCGGTCCATTTGAACCGCGAAGATCCAGTTAGTATTAGGAACCTTCGTGAAGTAAAGCAGCTTCTCAGCGCCACGCTCTTTAATGATCTCGATGCTACCAGTACGCACTGCGTTCTCGATGATAGGCATAGAGATGTCGTTTGAAAGCTGGCTTACCGGCTTCAAGCTCAATGCTGAATCAGGGTGTGCTAGGAACGTGCCGTCAGAGGCATCAATTAGCATTGCGTTTGCATTGTCACCCACATCTAGGCTGATTACATCGTTAACCAATTGATCGATAAGTACGTCTGCACCCACAACACCAACAAGTTTGCCGTTATGGCGCACAGGTTCTGCAATTGTTACTAGCAGTGCTTTCGTGATCGCATCTTGGTAAGCCGTAGTAATGATTTGCTTACCTGCAGCGTTTGCTTCTTGGTACCAAGGACGTTGACGAGGATCGTAATCTGCGCGATTACGTTCAGGATGTGAACGGTACATTCCGCCTTCTGGAGTACCTAAAAAGATATCGTCAAAGCCACCCGCTACACGAGCTTGCTTAAGGAAAGGAACAACATCATCCTCTCGTGAAAAGTCATTAAATGCTGATGCGATATCCGTACGAATATCGATCCAGTTCTTAATACCTTCAGATGCTGCTTCTGATACGCTTTCAGCTCGTAGGTATACGCCATTACGAGTCTGTTCAAATAACTGGTTTGCTGATAACCAAGTCAACGCTGTAGCCATAACGACAACAGCAGATAGGCTAGCACCTATTAACTTCTGTTTTAGTGTTAGTTTCATGTCAAAGTTCACGAGTGGTGGGAAATCTCGCGCATACTACCCAATATCAGTATTAAATTCGAGCGATTTCACGATTTAATAATGGAATATATTTTTATGTAAACCATAGCCTTAGCTTATGCCAATTAGTTGTCATGCCGCCAAATTCAAGGCGCTACTAAGTATATGGTTATTAGGAAATATGTCAGCTCCAATACGGTAAAAAATGTATAGAAATAGGTATAAAATCTAGATAGAAAATAGATGCAAAAAAGGCAGGTGAGTTTCCTCACCTGCCTTCGTATTATTTAGCATTCGACCGCCTATAAATCGCGGTCGATTTAAGCTTCAGAAGTTAGCGTTTTTCTGTACGCATACCCATTAGCAAGCTCACACACATCAGTAATAGAATGATGGTGAACGGCAATGCTGTCGAGATAGCACCTGCTTGCAGAGCTTGTACTGCTTCTGTACCGCCAACCCACAATAGAGCCACAGCGATCGCACCTTCAAGGAACGCCCAGAACACACGTTGAGGTACTGGAGTATCAACTTTACCACCCGCGGTGATGCTGTCGATAACTAGAGAGCCTGAGTCAGACGATGTAATGAAGAATACTAGAACCAAGATAACCGCAATGATTGATAGCAGCGTACCGAACGGCAGAGCATCAAACATTTGGAACATCGCTAGTGATACATCAGTCAAACCATCTTGACCAAGGATACCCACGTTATTCACGATTTGGTCAATCGCCATACCACCAAATACTGACATCCAAATGATAGTAACAGTCGTTGGAACAATCAGAACCGCTGTGATGAACTCACGAACAGTACGACCTTTAGAAACACGCGCGATAAACATACCTACGAATGGTGACCATGAAATCCACCAAGCCCAGTAGAATACTGTCCAACCGTGCATCCACGTTTCATCTTCACGACCATGAGGGTTACTCAATGGAATGATATTTTCAACATACGCCATAAAGGTAGTTGGGATAGAACCTAAAGTCACCGCGTAGCCGATTAGAGCCACTAAGATAAGCAGTAGGAAAGCAACCAACATGTTGATGTTACTGATAACTTTAACACCGCCATCAATACCACGAAGTACTGATACCACCGCTAATAAAGTTACTACAGTAATAACAACAACTTGTAGCCCTAAGCCAGCCTCGATTCCGAAGACATGTTGGATACCACTTGCTGCTTGTTGCGCACCTAAGCCCAGCGACGTCGCCAAACCAAACAAAGTTGCAAGAACCGCTAGAATATCAACAATGTGACCAGCCCAACCCCACGCTCTATCACCCAAGATTGGGTAGAAAATAGAACGAATAGAAAGAGGCAAACCTTTATTGTAAGAGAAGAAAGCAAGTGACAGCGCTACAACACCATAAATAGCCCAAGGGTGTAGACCCCAGTGATACATGGTTGCACCCAATGCCAATTTTGCAGCTTCTGGTGTATTTGGTTCAACGCCTAACGGGGTTTCAAACCAACCCGTGAAGTAAGCAGCGGGTTCCACCACACTCCAGAACATAAGGCCGATACCCATACCTGCAGCAAACAACATCGATAGCCAAGACATGAATGAGTAATCTGCGGTTGCATCAACGCCACCAAGGCGGATTTTGCCGTATGGTGAAACAATCAGGCCTAAACAGAAAATAACAAAAATGTTACCAGACCAGATGAACAACCAATCAAACGAGTTGATGATTTGACCTTTAACACCATCAAGTGCTGCTTTTGCTGATGCGGTATCTGTAATCAGAACACCGATCAAAAACAAAGTAATTAGGCCTGCGCTAATACCAAATACAGGGTTATGAACATCAAAACCCCATTTTTGGACGTTATCTTGACCGACAGTGTAATCCGTACTGTCGATACTGTATTTATCTATACCTTTAGTCATTATCCCTCTCTACGGAATACTAATACGGTCTGTTGACCTCGTATCCCTTACTTACCTGCGACTTAATCACAAACTCGAACATACGATCCAAGTAGTACAAGCTGTTGTCACATAATTCAAATACTTGGATGTCTGAAGTTTAGCAGGTTAACTTATTGTTTTCAGTAAACCAGAATCGGTTCGATGAGTTTTCAAACAAAATTCACGTAATTACTCAAATTACTGACGAAAAAAAGGCCGACCCTGTCGACCTTTATTTGGAAAATACTTTTAGCTCAAAGCATTTTGATGCTTAACCAATTGATTTTCTGTTCGTAAACCTAACAATAAGCTTAGGCACATAAGCAATAATATGAATGCAAATGGCAACGCCATAGATACTGTTCCTGCTTGCAATGCTTGGATTGATTCCGTACCACCAACCCAAAGTAAAACTGCGGCAATCGCACCGCCCATCAACGCCCAAAATACACGTTGTGGCACAGGTGCATCTACTTTACCGCCAGAGGTAATGCTATCGATAACCAATGAGCCTGAGTCTGAAGAGGTGATGAAGAACACCATGATCAAGCCAATCGATACAACAGAAAGCACTGAACTCATTGGAAGCGCATCGTAAGTGTGGAACAGAGACAGTGTAATATCTTGCAGACCATTCACACCGATCTCACCGACCTTGTTTGCCACTTGGTCAATCGCAATGCCACCGAAAATCGCCATCCAGATAATAATTACTGACGTTGGGATGAATAATACCGCCACGATGAATTCGCGAATGGTACGTCCTTTAGAAATACGAGCGATGAACATGCCTACGAATGGTGACCAAGACATCCACCACGCCCAGTAGAATACCGTCCAACCTTGCATCCAAGTTTCATCATCACGACCATGAGGATTACTTAAAGGAATGAAGTTTTCGATATAACCCATCAATGCCGTTGGAATAGCTTTAATACCCGCCATGCCACCAGCGATGGTTACGAAGATAAGCAAGCCCAAAGCAACCAACATGTTGACGTTACTTAGAACCTTTACGCCGCCGTTAATGCCGCGAACCACTGACATGGTTGCTAAGAAAGTCACCACTGCGATAACAATCAACTGCATGCCAATACCACCATCGGTACCAAACACATGGTTAATACCACTGGTAGCTTGTTGTGCGCCTAGGCCAAGCGACGTTGCAAGACCAAATAGCGTTGCTAATACCGCGACGATATCAACGATATGTCCAAACCAACCCCAAGTTCTGTCCCCTAAAATTGGGTAGAAAATAGAACGAATAGAAAGTGGTAGGCCTTTATTGAATGTGAAAAAAGCAAGAGATAGAGCAACAACGGCGTAAATAGACCAACCGTGTAAACCCCAGTTATAGATAGTCGCGCCAAGCGCCAACTTAGCGGCTTCAGGAGAATAAGCTTCAACACCAAGTGGTGTTTCATACCAGCCGGTGAAGTAAGCCACTGGCTCAGCAACACCCCAGAACATCAAACCAATACCCATTCCTGCGGCGAATAACATCGACATCCAAGATAGGTTAGAGTGCTCTGCTTTGGCATCATTGCCACCAATACGTATCTTGCCATACGGGGAGACAATGAGGGCAAAACAGAAAATAACAAAGATGTTGGCTGCCCACATGAAGAAACCATCGAAGTTACCGATGACTTTCCATTTAATTCCATCAAGTGCTGATTTTGCGGTTTCAGGGTCAGCAACCAGAAGTGCAATTAGGAAGACGATGATCGCTCCTGCACTGATTCCAAATACTGGGTTATGAACGTCAAAACCCCATTTCTGAACGTTATCTTGTCCTACTGTATAATCGGTATTTTCAATACTATACCTATCTTTTACAGGCTCCATGCTTCCTCTCTAATTTGTAGCGCACAGTTTGCAACATTGCATTCGGCGCTTAAATTTCGAAAAGAAGAATATCAACCTGTCGCAAAAATACTAAAAAAACCTCCAAAAAGTAGGCATAAATGGCAAAGTTAGTAATTCAATTACACTTTTCATGTAATTTAGCGTAAGATCAGTCCACAAGCCCCAAATTGACAGCATACTTAGCTAATTCTGCAGTTGAGTGAATATCAAGCTTATGCTTAATGTTTTGTCTGTGTGTTTCTACCGTTCGGTAACTGATATTTAAACCCTTCGCGATCTCTTTACTGCTCTCCCCTTTTGCCACCAATTTCAACACCGCCTCTTCACGTCTGCTCAATGGATTCTTGACGGATTGCGTGGGAGTAATCGGTTGAGTAAACAAATTCTGTGTGACTTTTTCACAGAAATAGGTCGAGCCTTGATTGACCGTTTTGATCGCCTGCACCATTTTTTCAGCGGAAATCTCTTTCAACATATAGCCGACAGCACCCGACTGCATCACCTTCATAATGTATTCACGGTTGTTATGCATGGTCAGCATCAGCACCTTGGCATCAGGGTCTTCTTCTTTAATCAGGTGGGTTGCGTCAATGCCGTTCATGATAGGCATGCTAATATCCATCAACACCACATCGGGCCTTAAAGACTTAACAACCTCTACCGCTTCCAAACCATTACTGGCGGTTCCTATCACGCAAATATCTGGCTCGAGTTCCAATCTCGCCATAAAGCCATCCAGTACCACTTGGTGATCGTCAGCGATCACAACTCGAATAACTTCACTCATTCATTAATCCCTCTAGTGTCAGTAACACTGTAATTTCCGTTCCGAGGCCAATCTCACTCATCAGTTCAAAATCACCACCGATGAATTCCACTCGCTCTCTCATATTGCGCAGACCGATCCCTCGTTTTTCCATCGCTTTATAAGTGTTGAAACCGACACCGTTATCTTGGATCAGCAGTTGCAACACATTGCCGATTTGCTGCGCGATCACCGTCACTTTGGTCGCTTGTGCGTGTTTCTCTATATTGTTCAGTGACTCTTGCACCACTCGATACAAGGTCGTCGCCGCTTCTGATTTCAACTTGCCAGGTTGAGTGGTAAACAAAGTCTCCACTTCAATACCCGAGTGCGCCTGAAAATCTAACAACAACGAAGACAGCGCCGCTTCTAAGCCAATATCATCCAGTGAGCTTGGACGAAGTTGATGGGAGATGTGTCTCACCTCTTCAATCGCTCGCATCAGTGAATGCTGCGACTTATTCAAATGCGCTTTAAGGTCTTCATTTTGTAACTTATTACCAAGCAGTTCTAAGTGGCAACGACTTGATACTAATAATTGATTAATACCGTCATGCAGCTCTCGCGCTAAATGCTTCTTCTCGTCTTCTTGGAACATCACCGTTTTATGGGCGAGCTCTTTTAAGTTGTTATCCGCGATTCGATGCTCATGCATGTTAATGGCCAAGGTAAGTACGATAATAACCGCCACGGTCACACTCAAAATCACCACAATCGAAAAGAACGTGGTTTCAATATTCTTGTTGATCGCGGCCTGCATCGAAGCCACTTCTTGATGCACGTCTTCAATATACAAACCCGTGCCAATCATCCAATCCCAACGCTCCAACCAAGCGGCATAACTCAGCTTAGACACCACTTCTCCGGTCGACGGCTTTTGCCACAAATACTGGTGGAATCCTCCTCCGGTTTGCGCCTCTCTTAATAGCGCTTCTATCAGAAAGTCACCGTCTTCATCTTGCAGTTCAAGTAAGTTTTGGCCAACCAACTCTGGCTGGATTGGATGAACCAAATTGGTTCCGTGGCGATCGTACGCAAAAAAGTAACCATCAGAGCCATATCTAAGTTTAGACAATATGCTTCGGACTTCTGTTTTGGCTTGCTCTTCTTTGATGTCGGGGTCGTTGTAGATATGTTCGATCGCATCGAATGCGAGGTCGACGGTGTCTTTGAGGGCGTTTTCACGCGACTTGATTAAGCTGTCTCTGAAGATCTCGACCTCTTTCGCACCCAACGTCTTGGTCTGGTGTAACGAGATCCAACTTATGCTCGCCGTTACTAGCAGCAACGGGAGTAACGTCAGCAAAATCAGCTTAGCTTTTAGAGGCATTCCTTACCCTCACAAAAAACGGCTTACTGAACATCAATAAGCCGTTTTACTTTATCAATTTATAGATAGCCGTTGAAACATATCATTCACATTCTAGGCTTCACTCACATTCCATAGAAAGATGGGAAAGCGAGAAGTGATCCAAGTACGAGGATTTGAATCAGAATGAACGGCATCACGCCTCGGTAGATGTCCTTAGTGGTGACGCCTTTCGGTGCAACCCCTTTCAAATAGAACAAACTGAAGCCAAATGGCGGTGTTAAGAATGAGGTTTGTAGGTTCATTGCGATAAGGATAGCGAACCAAGTCATGTTGATGCCCATCAATTCAGCCACTGGCGCAATGATCGGCACGATGATGAAACAGATCTCTACGAAATCGATGAAGAAACCCAGAATCAAAATAACCAACATGGTAATGATCAGGAAGCCCCACTTTTCACCTGGCAGTTGCAACATCCACTCTTCAACAAGGTAATCACCCCCCGTGTAAGTAAACGCCATCGAGAATGCCGTCGCACCAAGCAAGATAGCAAAGACCATCGCGGTCACTTTAACTGTCTCTTTCGACGCAGCAAACACCATCGACCAACTAAATTGACCGTATAACAGCGCAAGTACCAATGCACCAGCACCGCCTAACGCTGCCGATTCTGTTGGCGTAGCGACACCCGCAAAGATAGAGCCCAGTACAACAATGATCAGCGCTAATGGTGGAAGAATCGCTTTAAGCGCATTAAACACTTCTTGCTTACGGCTAATAGAGTCATCACGCTCAATAGGTTGAGCCGATTCAGGGTTGAGCTTTGCGTATATCAAGATATAAACAATGTAAGCACCCACTAGCATCACGCCCGGCCAAATTGCCGCTTGGAACAAGTCCCCAACCGGTACACCCAATACATCACCCAATAAAATCAAGACGATGGATGGCGGAATGATTTGCCCTAACGTACCAGACGCACAAATGGTGCCGCAGGCTAAGCCTTTGTCGTAGTTGTACTTGAGCATCACGGGCAGAGAGATAAGTCCCATTGCCACTACTGAAGCACCAACTACACCCGTTGATGCGGCAAGTAGTGAGCCCACCAGCACAGTCGAGATAGCAATACCACCTCGAACACCACCAAACAATCGCCCCATTGACTCAAGCAACTGCTCAGCAAGCTTGGTCTTTTGTAGAACAAGCCCCATGAAAACGAACAATGGAACGGCCATCAGCACCGTATTTTCCATGATCGATTGGATTCGATATGGCATGAAGGCAAACATTTCGATGCCTTCAGCCCAAACACCAAAGATTAACGCGATACCACCAAAGGTGAACGCAACCGGGAAGCCAAGTAAAAGTGCAAACAAGGCTACGAAAAACATTACTATTCCAATCATGTTCAGCCTCTACTTATTCTTTGTATGATTATTGCTTGCGTGGATGAGATGGGGATTAAAAATCTTGTTGAGCGAATGCAGGATCAAACCGACTCCGCTGAGTGCCATTAAGAAAAATGAAAGTGGGATCATCGCTTTAATGATCCATCGGTAAGGAAGGCCTCCGGGATCGCCCGACGTTTCACCGAGGTTATAACTTTCTTTCGCAACATCGATTCCAAACCAAGCAACCAGCAAACAGAAAGGAAGCAGGAAGACAACGGTGCCGATTAGGTCAATAATCGCTTGTGCCTTGAAGCTGAGTTGTTCGTAGAAAACATCAACTCGTACGTGGCCACCGGCTTTGATGGCATAAGGAACACCTAACAAGAATACAGCTGAGAAAAGGTGCCATTCCATCTCTTGGAAGGCGATAGACACATCGTTAAAGGCGTATCGCATCACAACGTCATACACAACGTTAGCAACAAGAAGGATAAACAACATACTGGAAAGCCATCCCAGTGCATCACCAATACGATTAAATAGGCGTTCAATATAAATTAGACTTCGCATTCCCGACTCCATGGAATTTGAAAAGACATCGCGTATTAGAGTTAGTGCAGCTACAACGAGTAGCGCTAACAAGATGCACGACGTAGAAAGGGTTCTTGGGCGTATTACAGGATTTATCCTGCTTAATTATTATGGTTAAAATGAACCCGCCGCTTAGCTGCTTAGCTGCTTAGCTGCTTAGCTGCTTATCTGCTTAGATACTTAAGCCCTTAGGCACAAGTGATATAACAGTGCATCTGCTTTGGGTTCATTTAACTTTTAGGTCAATCGCTGTCGACTATTTCGCTTGGCTATTTAAATAAGCTCTGTGTGAAATATCCGTCCATGAGCGCACTTGCTCTAGGTAGCTTGCTTGTGAAGCTTGAATCTCTTTTGCTAGCTCATCTTTCTCAGCATGTGTAGCAAGTAGGCGATCGTTCGCTTCTTTCAGTGCAGACATAACCTCTGGCGGGAAATCTTTCACTTGTACATCTGGGTACTCTGTCTTCATTGAAACCCAGTTCTTACCACTTTCGTGCGTTGCTTGTGTGTACATGTCGTAAGCTGCTGTACGCATTGCAACACGCAGGATTTCTTGTAGGTCTTCAGGTAGCTTGTTCCAAGTGCGTTTGTTCACTAGGAATTGAAGCTCTGAACCCGGCTCATGCCAACCTGTGTAGTAGTAAGGCGCAATCTTGTGGAAGCCCATTCGTAAATCAAGTGATGGGCCTACCCACTCTAGTGCATCTATCGTGCGACGCTCTAAAGACGTGTAAAGCTCACCAGGGGCAATATTGGTAGGTTTAGCGCCTAGCTCAGCCAGAATCTCACCAGCAAAGCCTGGGATTCGCATTTTCAGACCTTGTAGGTCTTCCACGCTGTTGATCTCTTTTTGAAACCAACCGCCCATCTGGATATCCGTGTTACCACCTGGGAACGACATCAAGTTATGTGGAGAGTAAACCTGCTCCATCAACTCCATACCACCACCGTGATAGAACCACGCGTATTGTTCTGCAGGCGTCATACCGAAAGGCATAGAAGTGAAGTAAAGAGTGTTTGGAACTTTACCTTTCCAGTAATAAGAGCCTGAGTGACCCATGTCGTATTGACCAGACTTAACCATGTCAAAAACGCCAAGCGGTGCTTTGTGTTTGTTCGCTGAATCGATTCTGATTTGCAGTCGACCATTCGACATTTTCTCAGCCATCGCAGCCATGTTCTTCGTCGCGTCACCGAATACAGGGAAGTTTGGTCCCCATGTTTCAGCAAGCTTCAAGCGATAAACCTTATCAGCAGCAGTTGCACCGGTAGCGACCAAAGCTAAACAAGCCGCTGCAGTTACCGCAACGTTTTTAAAAACTCGTGTGAGGGAGTTAGAAATGAGACTCATGTTCACGTCCTTTTGTTGGGTTAACACTCTTTCTTTGAGTGTTTTTTATGATTCAACATAAGAGTGCACCTTGATGAGGCAACTAGATATCAGGGAGAGCACGCACGACGGGCCCACACAAACTGCGTATTAGACCAAAGGATTACGTAGAACTACGTAGGAGATCATTAAGTAATGTCGATTTTAAAGGACTCACCTTATTCACTAGAGAAATGCTTATTGATAAATACCTAAGTATTAATAATTAAACACCGTTAACAATTGATTGCCATTTCGTGATAAAGCCCTATTCCCACCACACATCAGATATGCACACGAGCGCATTTAATCCATAAGAATCAAGGTTTCAGAGAATCAGACGCCCTACTTTGGTGCTTACTGATTCGAAACATGGGACACGCGAAACACAGATGAATAACGGAAGGGGTCAGCCGATTGGAAATGAAGCTTCTGGGGCTAGGCGTGAATGTTAGGTTTGAATATGAGTATGGGATTGGGATTGGGATTGGGATTATCCGTCAGATACAAAAAAGCCTCGATAATCGAGGCTTAAAAACTTTAACGAAGCGAGTGTAATCCCGAGGGATTAGATAGCTTTGTAGATAACCTTGTTACCTGCAAGTTGCTCTTTCGCTACTAGGTTTTCTTCAAGAAGTTTTTTCAATGCGCCTGTTGCCCATGAAGCTGCTTTCGCGTCTTCTTGACCAGCTGTGAGGCCGATACCTTTAGGGTTAATGCCTTCAGCATTGCTAACAACGATGTCTAGAACTTGTTGTTGCTTAGGAGTCAGTGCTACTGCAACTTCTTTCGTTGCTGCTACTGCTTTCTCTACCGCTGGTTTTGCTGCTACAGTTTTTTCTGCTACAACTTTCTCTGCGACAGGCTTCGCTTTTTTCGGCGTTGCCACTGCTTTAACTACAGCCGCTTTAGTGCGTTTCTGCAGTTTAGCCTGCACCTTACGCTTATGAGCAAGTCTCATTGAATATTTCTCCAGTTCACTGCTCTTTTCGCAGTGGTGAAAATTTGAAGCGCGATTTATACCAAAAAACGGGAGCTATTTGTAGAGTGAAGCGTCGAAAGTCGACGAAAAATACCGATATTGTCTACCACCGTCTATTATTTAAACATAGACTTATCAATTTAGGGTCATATACACTGGTTATCCATCCAGACAAAAATATGAAAACTTGGTGTTGCCTATGGACACTCGTCACCTTACAAATTTCTCTTTGCCTGCATTTACGCAATCATATCGAATTATCGCCATCATTTTAGGTTTCGCTTGTCTAATCATGGCGTTATACATTGATAACTCAAAACTGCTGATCGTGGGTGCATTTTGCATTAGCGCACTTTTAGGCACGGGCTATTATTTAATGCTTCGTAGCAGAGTGATGTTCACGCTCACCCCCACTCACTTTCAACAGCATTTTTATAAAGGTGGATGGGTTTTAAAGTGGAGTAATATTGAAAAAATTGGCATGTGTACCTACGAACAAGAAGGGTGGCATCAACCTCTCCCTTGGGTCGGTATTAAAATGAAAGATTACTCGCCCTACCTCGACTCTATTTGCCCAAAAATAACCTGCGAATTATTGCTGAGCCAACGTGCGCTTTTGTACTTGGGAGCGAAACAAGCGGGTAAAGAGTCGAACTTTGAAGACATGGTTTTAGACTCATCGCACTACCACACGCGTTGTACCGAAAACGGCTGTGTTGAATTGAGCCAATATAAAGACTCAGAGAATATCGACGACGATAACGTCAGTGATTACCAGCCACAGACTGCCCTTGATTCAACTAATGAATCAAACACTCAAAACGCGTTGATTAAAGACTATTCAGGATTACAGGCGATGCTTGCGAACAGGATGAAATATCAAAGAGGGTTTCACGGCTACGATATTTTCATATCAACCCATGATCTGAATATCAGTGGAGAGGAGTTTATTGGACTAGCTCGACGCTACTTGGCGGCTGCCGAGCGCTTTTCTGATTAAAAACAGACAAGTTTAGAAATAAACTCGCACGCTAATCCACGATGAACCATAAAAAAAGCTTAACTTTCATAAGAAAAGCTAAGCTTCATTTTCAATCGTTCTTATATTAAATCAGAGACTTAATTAATAAAGAGGCATTTCATCCGCTACGAATGGGTTTGATGCGCGCTCACGGCCAAATGTAGACTCAGGACCATGACCCGGTACGAATGTCACGTCACTGCCTAGCGGCCAAAGCTTAGTCTTGATTGAAGCAATCAGTGTGTTGAAGTCGCCTTGTGGGAAATCCGTACGACCAATAGCACCGTTAAATAAAACGTCGCCAACAAACGCCATGCGCGCTTGCTCGCTGAATAACACGACGTGACCCTGTGTATGACCCGGTGTATGAATCACATCAATCACTTGGTTACCAAAAGTAACTTTGTCGCCCTCTTCTAACCATGTGTTTGGTTCAAAAGCTTTGCACAGTGGGAAACCAAACATCTGACTTTGATTCTCTAAACCTTGAAGCCAAAAGTTGTCTGCCTTATGTGGGCCAACAATGTTCACGTTCAAGATCTCAGCAAGTGGTACTGTTCCGCCCACATGATCTAAGTGACCGTGAGTCAATACCAAGTTCACCACTTTAACACCTAACTCTTCGATGATAGCAGCCAGTTGCTGAACATCACCGCCCGGATCGACAACAATGCCTTCCATTGTCTCATCACACCACACAATTGAGCAGTTTTGAGAGAAAGAGGTAACAGGAACAACTTGATACTTAAGAGACATATACAAACCTTAGAGGGCAAACTGAAATTTGGGCAAACTATGACATTGGATGTCTACTTTGACAAGTACCTAGCATTCGCTCGCAAATTCAGCTTAACGCTACCAACTGCGTACAGGACCAGTATCAATATGGATAAAGTTGCTACGCGCATAATAACCGACACCACCCGCATTCAGGCTTTTGGCTACGTCTCTTAATTCTTTTAGGTTGACGCCATCAATACGGAAATCGATCGCTTTACCCAACATGTGGTAGCTCTTCTTGGCTACACCACTCGACTTAGAACGCAATGCTTCATTGGTCGCTGGAGAACGGTAACCAGAAATGATTTGAACTTCTTTTTGAATACCCAGAACATTTTGAATCTGTGTGATCTGATCAAACAGGTTCTTGTCCATCGGATGAATTTCGTTGCGGCGGAAATCACGGCACAATTTGCTTAAACGAGCCATTTCATCACCAACATAGTTAGTGCCATCGAAATAACAGGTCTCTAATCGTTCACCAGTGTGAAGATTGTTCATGCTAATCGTTCTTGGTTGATCAGGGTATGAAGCAAAAGCGATAGAAGGAGTGATTGAGGCGACAACAGCGGTACCACCAGCGTAAGTCAGAAACTGACGGCGTGAAAATAAACTTTGAGACATACAGCAAAAAAACCAATTAGATCGAACGAAAAATGCACGATACATAATGGAAATTGCTGCGTCAACGTACAAAAAGCCGCCCAAAAGGTTAGTATTTGTAACCTTTGCACGGTTAGTTATTGATCCACATTATAATTTTATCAATAGAAGCTTCGTTGTCATTTTTTGGTCAAGATCACCCTTATTGGCTTCACTGATAATTAACCACCCTCTTTATCATATTGGTAGATGTCACCTCGATACTGAATGCCCCCTTCTTCAAACAACACGGTTTGATAGATGATATGCACGGGGATTCGCTTCTTGAGGCGAACCTTAGTATTAGGAGCAAGGTCATCATTCTGGTTCGGTACTTTCCTTACCTTGGTGGCAAACAACAACTCAGCCAATTCCTCTGCATGTTCGACACGTATGCAACCGGAGCTATAAGCGCGGAAGTCGTCATTAAACAGGCCTTTACTTGGTGTATCGTGCAAGTAGATAGCTCGCTTGTTAGGAGTGTTGAACTTGTACAAACCTAATGCATTGCGCGAGCCTGCCTGCTGACGCATTCGATATGGGAAAGAATTGAAATTAATGGTCTGCCAATCGATCTCTGTGGTATCGACTGTTTCCATAGTGCGCCAACCGTCAATCACTTGGAAGTTGTGTGTTTCTAGGTAGCTTTCGTCTGCTTTTACCTTAGGCAGGATGTCTTTGACCATGATTTTCCACGGCACATTCCAAGTCGGGTTTAGTATGACTGAATCTAGGTTTATCTCTAAAAGCGGTGTTTTTCGCGACTTTCTGCCCACGACAACTTTGGACTCAAAAACCTCTTCACCATCTTCCCAATACTTCATATCAAAGCTAGGTACGTTAACGACAATGAGTGAGTCTCTGTCTCGTGGCCACAAACGCACGCGTTCCGCATTCAAAGCCAATGACGTCAATCGATCATCAAAGCTCATGTTGATCCATTTGATCGTGTCTGGCCCAACGATCCCATCGTCTGTAAGGCCGTGCATGCGCTGAAATGATTTAATCGCCGTTTGCAGATCTCGACCGAACTCGGGAAAATCGACGGCGATCATCGAGGTATCAACGCCGACTAAAGCAATACGCTCAACAAGAATGGCTTTGTCTGAAAGCTGATCACCTAATCGCTTCAAACCTTTCTGTCTATAGCGTTCGATATTGAGTTCAGAGGCGGTTTCTAACACCGAATAGGTTGCTTTGAATTGGTCAAAATCCCCAACAGGCGGCGCGTAAGACAGCACCATCTCCAATAAGTAATCATTGGCGACGCTGCTTTTTAATCTCATTAGAATATGCGGAGAAGGCGCGGGTAACTTGGAACGCAGTTTGCCCGAGAAGTACCACTCCTTACCGGCAAGTGGCGCATTTTCAACGTAGCTAAGGTAGTAGATAAAAGTATCGGTTAATAAGATGTCTAACTCTTGCCATTGAGCATGGGATTGATAGTGACGGATTTGCTTGAGTTGTCGTTCGAAGAGCGGTGCCATTTGCGCTTGTTCTAAAAGCGACAATTGGAATTCAAACGCTTTAACAAGTTCAGGGGAATCCCACAGAATAGGCAGAGAAGAGTCTTGATAAATACTCTGGGTGAGCTCTGGATAAATCAGCATAAATGAGAGTTCTGAATCAGCCGGAATAAATCGGCTCTCGTCAGAACTCGTATAGCTCCATGCATGCACAGACACTAACACCAATAATCCACAGAAGTATTTCGCTAACATGCTTAACCCCATCACCAATCATCTCATAAGTATGGCAAAGAAATAGGAGTAAGCATGTTATTTTTTAAGGAGTTTTATGAACTAGATTGCACTCCAGTGATTGTCCCACTGGATGGATGATTGCTGACTGGATTTCTCATAAGGCTTGCGTTGGCTCACCACACTGCCCGCTCCAGAGCTAAGTCGAAACTCACCATCAAGCAGCACAGCACCAGAAGCATCCGACAGCGCAGAGAGTTCCACTAATTCTTTGGTCTCTTTAGACCAAATACCGTAGCAGTTGCCTCTTGGCGAAGTCGCAATAATCCAATCGTCTGACGCCGCAATACTCGCAATATAGTGATTGAACCTTGCCCATTGCTCTGGTTCCGCGTTCAGTGATTCAAACTGCCCGCCTTTAGTATGCATCGCCAATAGCGAAGGATACTCATCTGGTTCACCACGATATTGCTGACCACAAAGTACCGTTTCAGCACCATCATGGGCTAAGTGTCGAATGCTCAGCTTCTTGTCTAGCAATTCAACCTGATCAAGCAGCGCACCTTCAGGTGAAACATAACTTAAGCTCGGTTGCATTGAATCCAAGTTTTTCGGGGTTCTGCCATCAGTATGAACGCCACCAACGCCAATCGCGAGATTTCCATCCGGCATGATGATCACTTCATGAGGGCCAATACCAAAGCCTGTGAACTCCTCGACCTTACGATAGCCTTGTGCGACATCGTAAACGCCAATCACACCTTGGCTGCTGTCCGTTTTCCCTTCAGTGGCATACAGTAATTTGCCATCTAATGAGTAAACGCCATGACCATAAAAGTGACGATTATTTCCTTTCACAACTAACTTGATTTGCTCACCGCTTTTATAGTCAAACACCATAAAATAGTCACCAGGACGACGAGCAAATACCACCGCATGCGATGAGGTTGGGCAAATCGCGACGCCATGGCCACGATCGGGGATCGGTAGCTGATTCAATGGCATGCCATATTCGTCGGCCACAACTGCTGAATATTGACCACGACCATTAAGCGCACAACCAATCAGCTGGGGATCGTTCGACGCACTCACCCCATCCTTTCGACTCGCACACCCAAATGGAAGTACTGGAACAGCTGCACAACCCAGTGCAGCCTTGAGTAGCGTTCTTCGCGTAGTATCAGTCACCATCGGTAGCATTAAATCCTATTACCACGCCAAGCTCTATCGCCACTTCTTCATGAATCAGGTACTTCAAACGTTCTAGTTTGTTGTATTGAGTCAGCACATCTCGGTAGCCCTCTTTGCTCTGTAATAACTCAAACAAGCTTGAGTCTGTAGGCCAAGTATCTAGCGTCAATGTGAACTGCTCAGCAACGCGATCAGCAAGGTCGTTTAAGCCTTTCTCTCTCAATAAGCCATCTAGGCCATTGCCATCAGCCAGATAAAGCTTTTGAAGTGCTGCTACATTCGCTTTTAGTTGAGTCATCGAGGTTTGTGCACGCCATGATTCTGAGAAGTAAGGACGTGGATGACCGATTTTCGCCATCGGACGACTCAGCTTTTTCATGCTGTAATCAAGTTGGTTGGTCAATAAAGCGATGTATTCAGACTCCCAACGCGTCTCGTCCAGCGCTAACCAAGGGTTAACCTGCCATGCCTGTGCAATCGAAGATGACTTAATCGCTAAGTTTTCAGTAATCGCTTGCGACGACTGGCAACCTAGCGCTTTGTCTTGAAGCAGTGGCGATTGCTCGTCATAAAGCGACCACTCCAATGCGCCAAGTCCTTGCACTGTCACACTCTGCTGAGCAATTTCGTCTTGAGACCAAACTTTATCTTTCTGAGTCAGCTGGCGCATTTTTAGGCCGGTGGTGTTCTTTTTATCTGGCCAGAATTGAACATTCCAGCTCTCTTCAAGCGCTGCTGTTGGGCCTCTTTCTTGGCCTTGTAGCGCCATCCAGCTGTTCATGGTGAGCTGCCACTGATTTTTCAATGCATCTAACTCAACTTCGTTGGTTTGGCAGTAACCCTGCATCAAGACTTCTAGCTCATTCGCTTGCTTGGCGAATAGAACGGCTGAATCAAACTCTTGTTGATAGACACTACGACTGATGTGATCGGTCGTGTCTGCTTGATAAGACACACCGTTAACCTCAGATGAAGCGGCTTGCTCACCCGATGATTGGCAGCCTGCCATGATTAATACCGACAAAGGCATTAACAAAAATTTATGAGTCATGCTGTTACCTTACTTCCTATTTTTTCTTTTAATTATATGAGTTCAATAAATATGAAACGACCGCTGACCTCGTATTCCTACAAGTTCAGCGGTTGTGTTCTTTAGGTTAACTCGGTCGTTGAACGACTGAATCTCAGACCGACTATAGCGAATTCAAAAACGCCAGTAGTGCTTCACGCTCTGTGGCGTTTAAAGACAGAACGTTTTGTTTCGTCATTTCTGCTTCACCGCCATGCCAAAGCACCGCTTCCATAACGTTTCTTGCGCGACCGTCATGAAGCAGGAACGTATGACCATTCACTTCTTTGGTATAGCCTAATCCCCATAAAGGAGTCGTGCGCCATTCTTGGCCATTGGCAAGATACTCAGGACGGTTATCTGCTAAACCTTCACCCATATCGTGTAGCAACATGTCGGTATATGGGCTAATTAACTGATTAGACAATGCAGGCAAGCCTTCACGCTCAGCCGTGCGGAATTCAGCTTGGTGACAACTTTGACAACCCGCGTCTTTAAACAGCTTTTTACCCTGAACAACGACTGGATTGTCGACGTTACGACGAATAGGTACCGCTAAATGCTGCGAATAGAACTCAACGAAATCTAAGATGTTGTCGCTGACTTCTGGCTCGCCACCATTCGGAAAATCATCACAGGTTGATTGCGCTGATGTGCAGTTTTCATTCGGGAATAAACGACTCGTTAGACCTAAGTCACCGTTAAACGCCGCGGCATTTTGCTGCATTAAATTTGGCTGACCGGCTTTCCAACCGAAACGGCCTAACGTCATTTCATTGGTTTGAACATCAAGAACGTAGTTGGCTTTGCCTGATATGCCTTGCTTGTCAGCTAATTGCTGCTCAGCAAATCCAAGAATCGTTTCTTTTGAAATGCTCTCAAGCAAGCCAAGGCCGATCATTGGCGGCGCAACACGCGCTGAAAATTCAGTTTTAGGGTGCATCTCACCGAACGCAAGTTCAGTAATCTTTAGGGTTGGTTTACGCAGAGTCACGACGGTGCCGTCTTTGAATTCAACCGGAACATCGGTGTAGCTGATGTTCACTTTACCCTCTGGTTTCACACCTTGAAGCGCGAAATCTTGTAGCTGTCCACCGTAAGTCGGTTCTGGAATGCCACCATCGCGAATAAAGGCTTGTCTCTGCTCTGGTGTTTCGGCAGGAATACTCAAGCGAACCAACATTGAAACCGCGTTCTCATCACCTTTTTCTGGCGCGTGGCCACGACCATCTTTGATGTGACAGTTTTGACAACCGTTGGTGTTGAACAATGGACCCAATCCATCACGAGCATCGGTTGATGATGGTGCAGGAACCCAAGGGTTTCTAAAGAAGCTGTTACCTACGCTGAAATCCAAGCGTTTACTCATTGGCAGGTTGGCAGCAGGAAGAGAAAAAGCATTAGCGCCCTCTTTCTTCACCGTTGTTTTACCACCTGAGTAGGTTTCATGGGCGTGTAATGGAGATAAGAAAAACAGTGCGGTTAATAGTGAGGCTGAGAGATACGACTTCATACATTGCCTTGCTGTGTTTTTGATTTTAGTTTTTATTTGGGAGTAACTTTCTTGAGTAGCAAACAATTAAGGGCTCAATGAGAGCCCTTACAATAGTTTTGGACTCGGGTTCTTAGAACTCGTGATCCGCTGTGTCTGGGTTTAGGCTATCGATGCCAATAACACCAGCAGCACGCTCGATTGCAGCGGTTTGAGACACTAGCGCAACAATTGTTTTGTTTACTAGTGCGTTACCCGCAGCGTTGTCAGCAGCAATTAGCTGATCGAAATGCTGGTTGTTTTTCTCTGCAGAAACAACAAGCTGACCAACTTGTGCACGTGCTAGGTCAAACTGCTTTTGAATCTCTTTGGCAGCTTGCTCGTCTTTTTGCTCAACTAGGTCAAACAGGCTAGGACCTGAAAGTAGAGAACCATCTTCACGCTTGTACAAGCCAGTGTATACGTTGTAGATACCTTGCTCGTTGTAGTAGTGAGAGTTGTGCGTGTTATCAGAGAAACAGTCGTGCTCATCTTCAGTAGAGTTAGCTTCTAAAGCTACTTTCATACGCTCACCAGCCAATTCACCTAGAGACAGTGAACCCATGCCGAACAACATTTTACGTAGGCCGTTGTCGCTAGATTCAGAAAGAAGCTCTTGACGGTAGTTGCCTTTCTCGCCCTCAGCCCACTGCTTTTCCATCCACTCTAGATCTTGGATAAGTAGTTCAGCTGATGCTTTTAGGTATGCGCCACGACGGTCACAGTTGCCGTTAGTACACTCAGCGCCAACAACGAAATCAGTGTAAGCACGCTCACCTGCACCGCTGTTTGTGCCGTTTAAATCTTGGCCCCAAAGTAGGAATTCAATCGCATGGTAACCAGATGCTACGTTTGCTTCAGAACCGCCGATCTCGTTAAGATCTGCGATTAGCTCAGGAGTAATGTTGGTTGCGTCTACAGTAGTTTGACCAATTTGGAACGTTTTGTTCGCAACGATGTTTGCGCTTGCGCCTTCGTTACCAAGCTCATATTGGTAATCAGAAGAAACGTAATCGATAAGGCCTTCATCTAGTGGCCATGCGTTTAATTGGCCTTCCCAATCATCAACAACAACGTTACCAAAGCGGAATACTTCAGACTGTTGATAAGGTACACGAGACTCAAGCCAAGCTTGTTTTACTTGTTCGAAGTTGCCAGCAGAAGGAGAAGCTAAGAAGGTATCAATAGAAGAGTTCAACGCTTTTGCTGTAATTACTGAATCTGCAAACACTGCATGAGCAATATCTGCGTAATGTTCTACAACTTGATCTTGAGTTACTGCTGCGAAAGAAGAAGCAGAGGCAAAAATGAGTGACGAAGTTACGGCTTTGGTCACTAAAGATTTAATGGTCATGAAGCATCCTTGTTGAGCTTTAAATTATTATTCGTAGTAATAGTGCAAACCATTATCATTTGCACTACAGATTGGAATAATACAAACTTACAATTTTATTGCAAGATAAATACAAAAAAACCTCACATTTGTGAGGTCTTTAAACATTTTTGTGTTAAGCGCAACAGTGGAGGCTAATCAGATGTCCAGATTATGCTTACCGTGTGAGACTTTGGCCTTCAAGTAGCTTTCGTTACCCGATTTAATGTGGGCCGAAGTGTTAACCACTTCTGCAATCTCAATACCAAACTCTTTAAGTTCGTTGATTTTCTTAGGGTTGTTGGTCACCAAGCGGATTTTTGTAGTACCCAAAGCACGCAGCATTTCTGCAGCTTCGGTGAAATCACGTAAGTCGTCGCCAAAACCCAAGTGGTTATTCGCTTCGTAAGTGTTCATCCCTTCGCTTTGAAGGCGGTACGCATCAATCTTGTTGTATAAGCCGATACCACGACCTTCTTGGCGTAGATAAAGAATCACACCGCCAGTTTCACCCATGATTTGAATGGTTTCGTCTAGCTGCTCGCCACAATCACAGCGAGATGAATGAAAAACATCACCAGTAAGACATTCAGAGTGCATACGAACAAGAGGTATGTCTTGTGTCTTATCGGCTGATTTAAATATCACAGCAACATGCTCTTTATCTGTTTTCAATCCATGAAAAGACAGAAGTTCAGCATCAATACTGCTCGTTACCCCTACTTTGAAATCTATTCTGGCACGTACTTCCGCCATATTTATACTCACTTGAAAATTCGATGTATTTAACAACACTACATTATTTGTCTAAACAAGTTTTTGTAGCCAACTATCTAATGATAGACACTATGGGGCTGTTAACAATTTTTTTCAAGGTCGACTACGCACAAAGTGTTACATTATAACAATTAATCATCGAACAAGAAAAAACCCCACATTGGTGATACCAACATGGGGTTATAAATTAATCAGTTGCGGCTGAGGCTCTACTTTTTACAGAACGATCAACTTACTTGAGTTTGCTTCCAAATGACCAGTTGAACCCAAGCATTCTCCAGCTCGGTCAGTTCTTCTTGCGTAAGCGTAGAAATACTCGACTTAGCACTGTATTTTTCTCCCCACTTGTCGGATTGGACATGGGTATGGAATTCTTTTTTCAAATTTGAGATTAGGTTATCCACAAATACATCCTTATATAACAGTGCTCAGCCTTTATAATCCCTTAATGTTACAAAATACAGGTTAATTGGTAAACAGTAATACGTAATTTTTATGAGCTCTTTCTAACACTTTTTACTGATAAATATATAAATAAGAGAAAAAGTGCGATCGGTAAGAGCCAAAGTAATAGGGTTGAGGCTCCCATTGATGGCTTATAGAGCACAAATTCACCAAATCTTTCCGTCATGTATTGAGTAATTTCATTATTACTCTTCCCTGCTTTCACCATATTAAACACAACCAGACGCAAGTCTTTTGCTATCGGAGAGTTCGATTCAATCAAATTTTGATTCTGACATTGTGGGCAGCGCAGCGATTTTGCCAAAGTAATAGCACGTTGTTGTTGATCAGGGCTTTCAAACTCAAACAGCTCGACTTGAATGCTTGTCTCTTTATCACCTGCAGTAAAAAGGTCTTCCGCTTGAAGAGGAAAAATGGCAAGCAGCGTCGTTGAAAGCACAAAGACTATTTGTAGAAGAGACTTCATCATCCGTTTGTACCCGAAAAATAGACGGCAAGTTGCTCCTGCCAAATCGATTCATTCAACACGCCCAAGAGTTTCTTCACGATTTGTCCATCGGCATCGACTAAATACGTCTCAGGAGTCCCTATGACTCCGAGTTCTAAAGCCAACTTCCCTTGAGGGTCACTGATCACTTTTGAATATGGATTTCCGTCGCTGGACAATACATTAAGCGCCGCTCCGGGGTTATCTCGATAATTGAGACCAACAATTGGAACGCCTTTCTTCTGCAATTCGAGCAAAAACGCGTGTTCTGTTTTACAAATACCACACCATGAAGCCCATACATTAACGAGCTGGTAAGGGTGCTGTGTAATATCAGCTAACGTAAGTGCCTGTTTGCCTGTGTTACCCCTTTCACTATCCATTAGCTCAATAGACGTGAATTCAGGGAACGCTCTTTGTTGTTGTGACACAATCGTCGTTTGCTGCTTATTCTCGATCACAAACACAAAAGCAACGACCAAAATCAGGGCCATTGTGAACAGAAGAATCAGTTTTTTACGAACGCTGGTATGCATACTGGGCAGCCTTAACGGTTTTCTTTTTACGATGTGTCAATGAAAGTACGGCACCCAAAATTGAGAAAAGTGCACCAAACCAAATCCAACGCACGTAAGCCTTATACTGCACTCTAAATGCATAAGACGTGGCGTCTACTTTCTCGCCCATCGTGATATAAACATCACCATGCCAGAACCACTTCATCGCGGGTTCGCTCATGTTCATCACTCTAACTTGATAATGCCTTCTTTCTGGCGCAATCAAAAAGGTGTGCTCTTCATCTTTTAAATCGAGTATTGCTTTTTCAGCGGTAAAATTTGAAGCGACATAAAGCTCGGTGTCTCGATGAGAAATAACCCAATCGACAAACTCAACCTGTTCGCCTGGGCTCAATTTATAACTGCGTTCGAATGAGTGGTAACTGTTCATCGCAGCGCCTACGGCTAAAACGGCAATCCCAACATGAGCAAACGTCATCACCCAAACTTTGCGTTGGAACTTGGAGCTTCGCGTCACCACTAAGCCATAAACATGCGTCAATACCACCCAGAAGGCGAGCGCCCAAGTCAGCAGCGCCATTACTTGTAGTTGTGCCTGTTCAATTTGCCAAGAATAACAAAGGTAACCGAGCACCAATGACACCAAAGCTAACGAGACAATCACACCTTTGCTTGCTTGCGGTTTAATACTCAGCAAAGGAGCTAGACCAACCACGCCAAGTGCGAGCAAAGCCAAAGGCGCTATCAATAGATTAAAGTACGGCGCACCTACCGATATGTTGCCCAATCCAAGCAGTTCAAAGACCATTGGATAAAACGTACCAAACACTACAACAGCGGTCGCCAGTACAAAAATGAGTACCGCAACTAAGCTCAAAAAGCTCTTACTCGCGAAGCTGGTAATCGGGTTCGACTCGAAAGACTCGCCTCTCACAATAAGCAACGAGAAGGAGCTCAACAGCACAGCCACGAGTATTAATAACAGCGCGATGCCTTTAGTTGGATCAACCGCAAACGCATGCACAGACGTTAATACGCCAGAACGAACAATAAAGGTGCCTAAGATACTCAAACAAAACGTAATGAACGCAAGGCTTAGAGACCACTTCAACAGCTGCTGCTTTCCTTTGGCAACACCTAGGCTGTGCAGTAATGCGGTCGATGTCAGCCAAGGTAACAAGCTCGCATTTTCAACCGGATCCCAAAACCACCAGCCTCCCCAACCTAATTCGTAATACGCCCACCAAGAGCCCAAGGCGATCCCTAAAGTTAGAAAGATCCACGCAGTCAAACACCAGCTTCGACAATGCACAACCCAGTCAAACTCGATTGGATCGACCAGCAAGGCGGCAACAGCAAAGGCCAACACCACAGAAAAACCGACATAACCAAGATAAAGCAGAGGCGGATGAAAAATCAGACCAACATCTTGTAGCATTGGATTGAGGTCGCGTCCTTCAAGGGGCAAGGTCGAGTTCATTTCAAATGGGTTTGATGCAAGCAAAGTAAACCAAGCGAAGATTGCCAACAGTACGTTCATCACCCACAAAACACGACTTTGATACTCACTTGAGTAGTGCTTCTGCAAGGCAATAACACCTGACCAACAACTGATAGTCAGTACCCAAAATAACAGCGAACCTTCATGACCCGCCCAAACGGCCGCCATTTTAAAAAAGGATGGTAATTGTGTATTGGAACGTTCAGCGACATAGAGGATAGAAAAGTCATCGCTGATAAAGGCATAGCCTAGAAGAACAATCGCGCCACTCGAAAACAAGGCACTGGAAAGGGAAAAGCTACGAATTAAACCAATATTCAATCTTTGTTTAGTTAGCATTTGATAAAGAGATGACACAGCAATAATGCTACTGAGGACAGCAACCAAAATTAAGCTAAACAATCCCACAGAACCGACCATATCACCTCAATAAGGCTCCGCTAGAGCAGAGCCAATTAGAACACGCAAACTCATGTTTATTTAAAGCATTTTCATTAAAAGCATGTTTATCAAAAACAGACTTATTAAGAGTATGTTCATTAATAAGCAGATATTTAGTATCCAACATCTGCTCACTAATAAACTTGCGCGAAATTAAGCTAACGTTAACTGCCCTGCATAAAGGACAAAAGTTCGCAGCATTAACACGCCCATTAGGCTTAACGAAGTTACAGAGAAAATATACACCGAACTATGACGGATAGACGTTGGGGTGACCGCATTCAGCAGCAATGGTAAAACCATGCCAACGCCGATCACGCCATACCAGAACCAGCTTGCCCAGAAACCACTGCCAATCGCGTTCCATACTGCTTGTTCACTTTGACCACCGGTGAAGATAAGACCAGTAAAGAAAGTAATAAGAACAAATAATTCAAACATCACAACAGGGCGTTCGAATCCGTGGATCCATGAAATACTCGGGCTATGAGGTGATTCTTTAAAGACCAACACACCAAATAAAATACATGCCGCCGCTCCCGAAGATAAACTCGAGAATAAGAACAAAATTGGCAGCACTGGGTTATTCAACAGTGGGAAGGTATTTAAAGCGGAAAGCAGGAATCCGGTATAAGCAGCAAGCATCAGAGCAAGAACAGCTAAGAATATTTCCAAAGCATTCTCGAACACTTCTAATTTGCCAATCCAGTTACCGACAAAATCGAGTCGTCCTTTTAACCATACTTGGTCATTCAAGAACACAACGATTTGATCTCTAAATATAATGCCGATCCAAAGAAACAAGATCACCATATACACTTGGAATAAGATCACACCCATCGACATCACAGACGTTGGATTGTAGAAGATCATGATCTTCCAAAATGATAACGGTTTTGTTAGGTGGAAAACCAAGATCAACAGACCTGAAATGATCCCAAAGGGCGCAAGAAAAGCTGTGGCCTTTAACACACCATTATGGGCAGGATCGCCTTCAATGACCTTACGCTTAAGGTAAATGGAGATCATGACGGCACCCGCCGACATCCCCGCAAGAAATAGATAGATGGCTATAATCCAGTCCCATACCACGGTACCAGACTGAAAAGCTGTGTCCCATGCACTCATAATCAAATCTCCCCTTTTTGGTGTGGCACTTTATAGAGTTTTGGCTGAGTACCTAGGTAAGCTTTATCTCTGTAAACCACTTCCGATTGAAGCACCTGGTTTATCTCACTCTCAGGATCATTGAGATCGCCAAATACCAACGCATTGGTCGGGCAAGATTCGACACAAGCAGGCAACTTCCCTTGTGCAAGGTTGGTATCACGACAGAAGTTACATTTATCTGCGGATTTATTCTCGGGATGGAAAAAGCGCACTTGATATGGACAAGCTAATAAGCAATAACCACAACCCACACACTTCTCTTGATGAACGTCGACAATGCCGGTTTTTTCATCTTTGTAGGCCGCCCCTGTTGGGCAAACCATCACACAAGGGGCATTATCACAATGTTGGCAAGAGTTACGGGTAAAACGGTAATCAACATTTGGATATTCACCTTGGGGTTCGCTCTTAACAATTTCTAAGCGCGATACACCTTCAGGTACTTTGTTTACTTCACGACATGCTTCGGTACAAGCAGTACAACCAATACACGCGGTTTCGTCATGAATCATTCCATAACGTTTAGTACCATCTTCTTGAACATTGGCTAGCGTCTTACGACTTGTCACCGCCGCAGTTCCCGCAACACCCGTGGTGAAGATAACGGCACCAGCACCTGCTAAAAAGTTTCTTCTTGAGCAGCTCATAGATTACTCCCCTTCTTTCTTCTGGTTGAAGTCTGAATGGCAATCCACACACAGCTTGATAGTTTGCTTTTTATCTAAACCCAACACTTTCGCTTCAGTGGCATGAACGTCATGACAGTTTGAACAGGTTAAGTTTTGCGCGTGAACATCGTGAGTCCAGCTAGCTTCACGAAGATCATCCGGTTTATGACAATCTATACATTGGCTATTGGCATCTAGAATTAAGCTTGGATCTAGGAAAACCTTTTCAGTTCCCGGTTGTGATTGAGCCGAACGATACTTCACCACTTCAGGTGCACCTTCACGGTGATCGGGGCCAATAGAGGTATGACAATCAGTACAATTCACTTCACGGCCAAGTAAAGCGTGTGCGCTTTCGCCATGAGAGCCCAATACGGTTTCTTTGGAATCTTTATGGCACTGAACACACTTGTAATCTTTGTCGCGGATTAATTCGACTTCATGTCTTGTTGATTCTCCTACTGGCGTAACAGCAGGCTCAGCAACAGCATGAATGGAATAACCATAGAGGCAGAATGCTAGAAGGGATTTAAGCATTATGACTATGGCCAATTTAATATTGCCCATTTTATCCTTTCCTTATACCGGCATTATTTAACTCTCAACTAAATAATATTCCGGTTAAACAAAAGTACCCTTAAACGATATTATTATCGTTTAAATGATATCAATTCTTATTTTGGATAAGCCACAACGCTTTCTATAGTTAGAATATACCTCTAATTAGGTAATACGAAATATGAGTAGGTTAATGTGTGAACACAATCACCCTATTTATATCATGGTCAATTTAGGTAATTGATTGTTATATATGATAATAATTATCAATTAAATTCCAATAACCACGCCAACACATACCCCTTTAGGGTTATATAAACTTCAACGTGATTGAAGTCACTGCCGTTAATTGATCTAAAACAAGCAAACTACCGACACGTAACAAAATGTGTTTGTTTATGAATTAATATAAACAGGAATTCTCCAGTTCTTAATTTGAATAGCAAACTCACAACGCTTGGTATAAAAATCAGTATATTGGAGATATCACTGTGAAAAAGCATTGGATACGTAATTCGGTCACAGCACTATTAATGGTTAGCGCATCACTAGCAAGCGCGACCAGTTTTGCTGCGTCTGAACAAAAAGAAATTGGCGATCCTCGTAACGACCAGTTCGAGCAAAACCACCCCGATCAATACCACTCATGGAGACAGACGTCAGAAAGCGAAGTCATTGAAGATGCTCTAAAAGAAGATCCGAATATGGTCATCATGTGGGCAGGCTACGGGTTCGCAAAAGATTACAATAAAGCGCGTGGACACTTTTATGCCATTGACGACGTAACACAAACGCTACGTACTGGCGGGCCAACTGACGAAAGCTCAGGCCCAATGCCGATGGCTTGTTGGAGCTGTAAGAGCCCTGATGTCGCTCGTGTGATTGAAGAGCGTGGCGAAGATGGTTATTTCGAAGGTAAATGGGCGCGTCTTGGCAACGAGATCGTTAACCCTATTGGCTGTTCAGACTGTCACGATACCCAAAGTGAAGGCTTTAAGAATGGCGAACCCGCGCTGAAAGTTACTCGTCCTTATGTGGAACGTGCATTTGAAGCGATTGGTAAAAAGTTCGATGAACAAAGCCGATTAGACCAACAAGCGTCTGTTTGCGCGCAGTGTCATGTGGAGTACTACTTCACAGGCCCTAATAAGAGCGTGAAATTCCCTTGGGACCAAGGTACAACCGTTGGCGATATGGAACGCTACTATGATGCGATCAACTTTAAAGATTGGACGCATAAAGTATCTAAAGCACCGATGCTAAAAGCGCAACACCCAGGCTTTGAAACATGGCGCGAAGGTATTCACGGTAAGAACAACGTCGTTTGTGCTGACTGTCATATGCCTAAAGTCACCAAAGAAGACGGCACCGTTTACACCGACCATAAAGTGGGTAACCCATTCGACCGCTTCGAAGACACGTGTGCAAACTGTCATACTCAATCTAAAGAAACCATGCGTAACATCGTTTCAAGCCGTAAAGCGCAAGTACTGAACATGAAGTTGACAGCAGAGAAACAAATCGTTGCTGCTCACTTTGAAGCGGGCGCAGCATGGGAAGCCGGTGCGACAGAGCAAGAGATGGAGCCAATCCTACTGGATATCCGTCATGCTCAATGGCGCTGGGACTACGCTATTGCGTCTCACGGTATTCATATGCATGCACCAGAAATCGCTCTAGAAGTGCTAGGTACTGCCGTTGATCGCGCAGCCGATGCTCGTACTAAGATCATTCGTCTACTTGCGAAGAAAGGCATTACGGACCCAATTGAAATTCCTGACATTTCGACCAAAGAGGCGGCTCAAAAAGCGCTAGGAATGGACATGGATAAGATGAACGCTGAGAAACAACACTTCTTAGACACGGTTGTTCCCAAGTGGGAAGAGCAAGCCGAAAAACGTGAAGCTAACTACGAATACTAATCTCGTCAGTTAGACCATTACGTAAAAACCAGTCACACTATTGTTGTGTGGCTGGTTTTTCTATTTTGAATCTTAAGCGCTAGATTCTCGCGTATTCAAACCGATGCCGACCTTTAAATACCTAGTTTCTAATTCAAGGAATTAAGAATGAGAACCCTACTTTCGCTTTCTGCATTGTGCATTACGTTGTTAAGTTCTGGAGTGTACGCTTCTGAACGTGCTGAGATAGGCTGGGAATTAATTGAGAAAGGCGCATTAGTGGTTGATGTCAGAACGCCTGAGGAGTTCGAACAAGGGCATCTAGACAACGCCATCAACTACCCTCTTTCTGAAGTGGCTACTCACTTTGCTAAGATAGATAAAGACCAACCCATCGTGTTGTACTGCCGCAGTGGCAATCGTTCAGAGCAAGCTTATCAATTCTTGCGTGCTCAAGGGTTTACTCAAATCCACAATGCTGGTGGCTTAATCGAAATGCAGGAAAACCAATAGTCTTAGAGATGAGAGCTTAAGTAAGGCCGCCTCTTTAGCAATTAGCCAAGCTTAACGGATCATCTGTTTGGCTTGGTTGATCGAATGGATAATAGAGACACGATCAATGCCCTTCTGATTGGAATCTAAGATTTGAGTCCACGCGTCGATCGCTTGTTGATAGCGCATGCTGATGAAGTGATCGGTCGCAATCAACATCAATGCCGTACGATCATTGGGATCAAGCTGCATGGAGTGCTCCAACAACGCATTAACATCATCACTCATCGCTTGAGAGCTAAGATAATAAAGTGCGGTTGCTTTGGCAGCATAGAGGCCAGAAGGCGCTTGAGGATCTAAGCGAATCGCATAATCGTAGCAAGTGAATGCCGCATCAAACTCCCCTTTCTGCATGTATACACCACCAAGCTTAAACCACAAGTCGGATTGATTCGGGTCTTGCTTGAGACTTTGTTGAAGCTCATCTTCGAAATCTGTTGCCGTGTAGTTATTGCTATCATCCAAAGGAAGTTGAGGTAACTCTTGTTTCAGTTGAGACCAGACCAGCACGCTCAAAGCCACTGCAGTAAGAGAAATCACCACATTGCCTTTTAGATGGCTGCCATTGTTGCTCGCGGCAATAACGACCGTGATCAAAAACAGACTCATTAGTACCAACGCAACCAACAACCAGATATCCATTCCACATCCCTTTTATTTAGATCTACCTCTACTCTATCGTTTTCGTACTGCCTCGTTATTGATCAAAGTTTAGCGTTCGAGATTTAGTGCTCAAACTTTCGCATAAAAGCGACTGATTAAGGTTAGCACTCAGACCTAAGCCATAAGCCATAAGCCATAAGCCATAAGCGAAATGAGAAATGAGAAATGAGAAATGAGAAATGAGAAATGAGAAATGAGAAAAATAGTGAAATGACAGGCAATAAAAAACCGAGCACTTAGGCCCGGTTTTTTCATTGGTAAACTTAATTACTTAACGTAATAGAGATTACTCAGTGTCTTGCTCGCTATCACTTTCAGAGTCAGAAGCATCTGATGCTTGCTCTTCACTTGATTCAGAAACAACAGCTGTTTCAGCGTTTACTGCGTCAGCATTTGCTTCTTCAGTTTCTTCGCCTTCAACAATCTCAGCTTCTTCTACTTCGTCGATACGTTGTAGACCTACAACATTCTCGTCTTCAGCAGTACGAATCAGTGTCACACCTTGAGTGTTACGACCAACTTGGCTTACTTCCGCTACGCGAGTACGTACTAGTGTACCTGCGTCGGTGATCATCATCATTTCATCGCCTTCTTCAACCTGAACAGCACCAACTACTGGGCCATTACGATCAGAGACTTTGATAGATACTACACCTTGCGTTGCACGGCCTTTCGTTGGGTATTCAGCCAGCTCAGTACGCTTACCGTAACCGTTTTGAGTCACAGTTAGGATATCGCCTTCGTTTGAAGGAACAATCAGTGAAACCACTTGATCGTCTTCTGGAAGCTTCATACCACGAACACCAGAGGCAGTACGACCCATTGGACGTACTTTGTCCTCGTTAAAGCGAACAACTTTGCCCGATTTAGAGAACAGCATGATGTCGCTATTACCATCAGTAATATCAACGCCAATCAGTGAATCATCGTCACGTAGGTTAACTGCGATTAGGCCGTTAGCACGTACGTTTGCGAATTGATCCAGTGATGTCTTCTTAACTGTACCGTCGCCTGTTGCCATGAAGATGAATTTCTCGTTAGAGAACTCAGAAACAGGCAGGATAGCCGTAATACGCTCACCTTCTTCTAGAGGAAGAATGTTAACGATAGGCTTACCACGAGCGGTGCGGCTTGCTTGTGGAAGTTGGTAAACTTTCAAGCGGTACGTCTTACCACGAGTAGAGAAACATAAGATGTTATCGTGAGTATTAGCAACAAGCAGACGCTCAATGTAATCCTCATCTTTCATCTTAGTTGCACTCTTACCTTTACCACCACGACGCTGAGCTTCGTAGTCGCTTAGGATTTGGTACTTAACGTAACCTGCGTTAGAAAGCGTTACTACAACGTCTTCTTGAGCAATTAGCTCTTCCATGTCGATGTCATGAACCGCTGCTGTGATTTCTGTACGACGCTCGTCGCCATAGATATCACGTACCGCTTCAAGTTCTTCACGGATCACTTCCATCAAACGCTCAGTGCTTGCAAGAATATGCATTAGCTCAGCGATCTCTTCTAGAAGTGCTTTGTACTCGTCTAGAATCTTCTCGTGCTCAAGGCCAGTTAGGCGGTGAAGACGAAGTTCTAGAATAGCTTGCGCTTGAGTTTCCGTTAGGAAGTATTGACCATCACGGATACCGTATTGGTCTTCAAGCCAATCTGGACGAGCTGCATCAGTACCAGCACGTTCAAGCATTGATGCAACGTTACCAAGATCCCAACCACGAGATACTAGACCAACTTTAGCTTCTGCTGGTGTTGGTGCGTTCTTGATCAGTTCAATGATTTCATCAATGTTTGCAAGCGCTAAAGATAGAGCTTCCAAGATATGTGCACGGTCGCGCGCTTTCTTCAGTTCGAAGATAGTACGACGTGTCACAACTTCACGACGGTGATCAACAAAACACTTCAACATATCTTTAATGTTGAAAAGTTGTGGTTGGCCGTTGTTCAGAGCAACCATGTTGATGCCGAAAGTTGTTTGCAGTTGAGTTTGTGAGTAAAGGTTGTTTAGTACAACTTCACCGACAGCATCACGCTTACATTCAATAACAATACGCATACCATCTTTATCAGATTCGTCACGCAATGCACTGATGCCTTCAACTTTCTTGTCTTTTACAAGTTCTGCAATCTTCTCGATCAGACGAGCTTTGTTCACTTGATATGGAATTTCAGTAACGATAATTGTTTCTTTACCGTTCTTTTCCATTTCAATGTTCGCGCGCGAGCGCATGTAAACTTTGCCACGACCAGTCTTATATGCATCAACAATGCCCTTACGGCCACTGATTAATGCTGCTGTCGGGAAGTCTGGACCAGGGATGTAGTCCATTAGCTCATCAATAGTGATGTCTTCATTATTGATAAATGCTAAACAGCCATCAACAACTTCGCCGAGGTTATGCGGCGGGATGTTGGTAGCCATACCTACTGCGATACCAGAAGCACCGTTAACCAATAGGTTTGGTATTTTTGTTGGTAAAACTGCTGGTATTTGCTCGGTTCCATCATAGTTAGGAACGAAGTCAACCGTATCTTTATCAAGATCCGTTAATAGCTCACCAGCTATTTTTGACATACGAACTTCGGTATAACGCATTGCCGCAGCTGAATCGCCGTCAACCGAACCAAAGTTACCTTGGCCATCGACTAACATATAGCGTAGTGAAAACGGCTGAGCCATACGAACAATTGACTCGTATACCGCACTATCACCGTGTGGGTGATATTTACCGATTACATCGCCTACTACACGAGCAGACTTTTTATATGCTTTGTTCCAATCATTACCTAGTACATTCATCGCGAACAAAACGCGGCGGTGTACTGGTTTTAGGCCATCACGCACATCTGGAAGGGCACGACCAACGATGACGGACATCGCGTAGTCTAGGTATGAACCTCTAAGCTCATCTTCAATATTTACGGGCGTGATCTCTTTCGCTAGATCGCTCATAGAGCCATTTTCCCTCTATAGTCAGATCGTATTTTTGAATACGTATAAGACCGAAAAATATAACACAAATTTACCTACGGAGGCATCACTTTCCCTCTCCTTTTACCATCTTGTGACCCTTGTAGCCAATCTATTGATGAGAAATTGCACCTCAGCGTCATATCTTGCTGAAACATGGTCACTTTACACCCAATAAACTCGCAAAATTGTAGATCTTCTGGTCAGCAGGAAAAGGCAAGTTATAATGCCTGCAATTTCATGGATGCATTATTTAACTTGGAAATGCCGATTATGACTAAATCACAGAACGTAGACCCAGCAGAAATCAAAAAATTCGAAGACATGGCGTCGCGCTGGTGGGATCTAGAAGGCGAGTTTAAGCCACTACATCAAATCAATCCGCTGCGCCTAAATTACGTGCTAGAGAAAACCGAAGGCCTATTTGGCAAGAAAGTTCTCGATGTTGGCTGCGGTGGCGGTATTTTGGCTGAGAGCATGGCTGTAGAGGGTGCATTAGTTACCGGCCTAGATATGGGTAAAGAACCGCTAGAAGTCGCTCGTCTACACGCATTAGAAACCGGCACCAAGCTAGATTACATCCAAAGCACCATTGAAGACCATGCAGAGCAAAACCCACAAACTTACGATGTGGTGACGTGCATGGAAATGCTAGAGCACGTTCCTGACCCACAATCGGTTATCTCGGCTTGTTCAAAGTTGGTTAAACCAGGTGGCCATGTGTTCTTCTCGACATTGAACCGAAACTTTAAGTCTTACCTGTTTGCGATTGTTGGTGCAGAGAAGCTTCTTAAGATTGTGCCTGAAGGTACTCACGACCACGAAAAGTTCATTCGACCAGCTGAACTCATCAAGATGATCGACAATACGCCTCTACAAGAGTTAGGTATTACTGGGCTGCATTACAACCCACTAACAGACACGTATCGTTTAGGGTCGAATGTCGATGTGAATTACATCGTTCACACTCAAAATTTCGCCCAATAAATATTCGTGCATCTACCAGTATCCCTACCGTAAAATCTTTTATAAAAAAGACCCATGAAAAGAGTTGCAATTAACATAAGTTTGCGACTTTTTTCAGTCTAAATTTCGTGCGCCAGCTTCCATTTTGACCACCTCGATTTAAATTTAATCACCTAAAATCCATCGCCCATTTTGCTCAAAGATCAAGGGATTTTTTTTTATGGGAGTGCAAAAATAAAGCATCCTTAAAAGGCGGCTTTTATACAATCAAGTCACATCTAACCTCATCAGTTAGTGGTCACTTACAGTTTTTTTTAATCCACCACTTATCCACAAGCAACCCAATTTCTTTACCTTGAAAAATATCAGTTGTAGCACTATCTTGTAACCCAACAAACAAATGACCCCCATATGTTGTGTTTGAACTACAATGTATGGGTAGACCAAGATCACAAAGCCGAAACGTAATTTACAAAAATTACACAGAAATACACAAAAACACGGCCTTGTTCAGTTTTGTTAGGGAAATTAAGCAGAATGAACCAACAACTTACTGTTACCAAGCGTAACGGGCGCAAAGAAACGATCGATTTAGAGAAAATCCATCGAGTGATCACATGGGCAGCTGAAGGCTTGCACAATGTTTCTGTATCACAAGTAGAATTGAAAGCTCACATTCAGTTTTACGATGGCATTACCACGACTGACATTCATGAGACAATCATCAAGTCAGCAGCGGATTTAATCTCTGAAGAGACTCCTGATTACCAATATCTAGCAGCACGTCTGTCAGTGTTCCACCTACGTAAAAAAGCGTACGGTGAATACGAGCCGCCTGCTCTTTATGACCACGTTGCAAAACTGGTTGATATGGGTAAATACGATAGCCACCTTATGGAAGACTACACGAAAGCTGAATTCGAAGAGCTTGACGCGTACATCGACCACAAGCGTGACTTAAACTTTTCTTACGCAGCGGTTAAGCAGCTTGAAGGTAAATACTTCGTGCAAAACCGTGTAACAAAAGAAATCTACGAGAGTGCTCAGTTCCTTTACATCCTAGTTGCTGCGTGTTTATTCGGTAAATACCCGAAATCAACTCGTCTGGATTACATCAAACGTTTTTACGACGCCTCGTCTACGTTTAAGATTTCTCTACCTACACCAATTATGTCTGGTGTACGTACGCCTACTCGTCAATTCAGTTCATGTGTACTGATTGAGTGTGGTGACAGCCTTGATTCTATCAACGCAACAGCAAGCTCTATTGTTCGTTACGTATCTCAACGTGCTGGTATTGGTATCAACGCAGGTCGTATCCGTGCGCTTGGTTCTGAAATCCGTAATGGTGAAGCGTTCCATACTGGCTGTATCCCTTTCTACAAATACTTCCAAACAGCAGTAAAATGTTGTTCTCAAGGTGGTGTTCGTGGCGGCGCAGCAACCGTGTTCTACCCACTATGGCACGGTGAAGTTCAGTCTCTATTAGTACTGAAAAACAACCGCGGAGTTGAAGAGAACCGTGTTCGTCACATGGACTACGGCGTACAGCTGAACAAGCTTATGTACTCTCGTCTTGTTCAAGGTGGCAACATCAGCCTGTTCTCACCTTCTGACGTACCTGGCCTTTACGACGCGTTCTTCGAAAACCAAGAGCGTTTTGAAGCACTTTACGTTAAGTACGAAAACGATCCTTCAGTGAAGCGTGAAACGGTTAAAGCCGTTGAGCTATTCTCTCTGCTAATGCAAGAGCGTGCTTCTACTGGTCGTATCTACATTCAGAACGTTGACCACTGTAATACACACAGCCCGTTTGATTCTGAAGTAGCTCCTGTTCGTCAATCGAACCTATGTCTAGAAATCGCGCTACCAACTAAGCCGCTTTCTAACGTAGAAGATGACGAAGGTGAGATTGCACTATGTACGCTTTCAGCGTTTAACCTAGGCGCAATCAACGAGTTAGACGATCTGGCTGAGCTTTCTGAATTGGTTGTTCGTGCTCTAGATGCACTACTTGATTACCAAGACTACCCGCTTCCAGCAGCACGTAAGTCGACAATGAACCGTCGTACTCTAGGTGTGGGTGTAATCAACTACGCATACTACCTAGCGAAGAATGGTGTTAAGTATTCTGATGGCAGCGCAAATGGCCTGACTCACCGTACTTTTGAAGCAATTCAATACCACTTGCTAAAAGCGTCTGTTGACCTAGCGAAAGAGCAAGGCCGTTGCCCATCTTTCCACGAAACCAACTACGCGAAAGGCCTACTGCCAATCGATACTTACAAAAAAGATATCGACTTAGTATGTGAAGAGCCACTGCACTATGATTGGGACACGCTACGTGAAGAGATCATGGAGCACGGCCTACGTAACTCTACACTGACAGCGCTTATGCCTTCTGAGACTTCGTCTCAAATCTCGAACGCGACTAACGGTATCGAACCACCTCGTGGTTACGTATCAGTTAAAGCGTCGAAAGACGGCATCCTGAAGCAAGTGGTTCCTGATTTCCTAAATCTTAAAGAGAACTACGAGCTACTTTGGAACATTGGTACTAACGATGGTTACCTTCACTTAGTGGGTATCATGCAAAAATTCGTTGACCAAGCTATCTCTGCAAACACTAACTATGATCCAAGTGTTTACGACAGCGGTAAGGTACCAATGAAGCAGCTGCTTAAAGACTTGCTAACAGCGTACAAGTACGGTGTTAAGACGCTTTACTACCATAACACTCGTGATGGTGCTAAAGACGACCAAGGCGATGCAGTTCAAGTGCCGGAAGAAGATTGTGAAGGCGGCGGTTGTAAGATCTAAACCGCAATAAACATTAAGACCCCAGAGAAGTTATCTTCTCTGGGTTTAAAGCATTAACAGGGTTCGTTTTATTACGGGTCCTTAAAGGATTTGAGGCATTTATGGCTTACAGTACTTTTTCTCAACAAAAAAATGACCAACTAAAAGAACCAATGTTCTTGGGTCAGTCGGTAAACGTTGCACGTTACGACCAACAGAAATTCGAAATCTTCGAAAAGTTGATCGAAAAGCAGCTTTCTTTCTTCTGGCGTCCAGAAGAAGTAGACGTGTCTAGCGACCGTATCGACTACAACAAGCTTCCTGAGCATGAAAAGCACATCTTCATCTCTAACCTGAAGTACCAAACACTTCTAGATTCTATCCAAGGCCGCAGCCCTAACGTTGCCCTACTTCCTTTGGTATCACTGCCAGAAGTTGAAACTTGGATTGAGACATGGTCATTCTCTGAAACGATTCACTCTCGTTCATACACGCACATCATCCGTAACATCGTGAATGATCCAGGCGTAGTATTTGACGACATCGTTGAAAACGAAGAGATCCTAAAGCGTGCGAAAGACATCGCGTTTTACTACGACGATTTGATCAAGCTGACGGCTGACTACCACCGCTACGGTGAAGGCAACCACAACATCAACGGCGAAGACGTTAAGATTTCACTTCACGACCTGAAGAAGAAGCTTTACGTATGTCTAATGTCTGTAAACGCACTGGAAGCGATTCGTTTCTACGTGAGTTTTGCATGTTCATTCGCATTCGCTGAACGCGAGCTAATGGAAGGTAACGCGAAGATCATCAAGCTAATCGCTCGTGATGAAGCACTTCACCTTACTGGTACACAGCACATGATCAACTTGCTGCGTAATGGCCAAGATGACTTCGAATTCATGCAGATCGCTGAAGAGTGTAAGCAAGAGTGTTTCGACCTATTCAAAGAAGCGGCAGAGCAAGAAAAAGAGTGGGCAGAATACCTATTCAAAGATGGCTCGATGATTGGTCTGAACAAAGACATTCTTTGCCAATACGTTGAATACATTACCAATATCCGTATGCAAGCGGTTGGTTTAGGTACTGCTTACCCAGAAGCAACATCGAACCCAATCCCATGGATCAACGCATGGCTATCTTCAGATAACGTACAAGTTGCTCCACAAGAAGCTGAAATCAGTTCTTACCTAGTTGGTCAAATCGACAACGAAGTAAAAGCTGACGACTTTGAAGGATTTGAGCTGTAATGCCAACAATCAAAATCAACAAGCTGACTTCGATTGAATCTAACCCGTCGAATACTCTATTGGAAACAATGGAACAAGCGGGCTTAGAACCAGAATACAACTGCCGAGATGGGCACTGTGGCGCATGTCGTTGCACGTTGGATTCTGGTGAAGTTGAGTACGTTGGTTTTGCTATGGCTTACACACAAGGCGACGAGATTTTGCCGTGCATCTGCAAAGCAAAAACTGATTTGTCGCTGAGTAACGTGATTCATAGAAACAAGCAAAAACGCGCATAAGCCAACTGGCTTTAGGTCGCTTTGCTCGAATATCGTCAATAAGAATCAAAAAAGGATCCGCTTCCTTTAGGAATGCGGACCCTTTTTCTATTCATGTCTTTAGGTATCTGAGACGACTCGTCTATCACTCAACCAAAGCCTTCTTGTTGGTTCCCACTAAGCAAACCCTGACGTTTACTGTTGAGTCAGGTTCAGAGTCACGGAACCAATATAACAAGCGCTTCGGCACTCTCCACAGCCATTGCACTTATCTTGAGCTACCATAGGCAACTCCCCAGCTTCGATGTGTATCGCAGCCGCTGAACAAGCGGTCTGGCACGCATTGCAATCCATTTGCATGTAGTTGTTACAGCTATCCGCAAAGCTAGGCTTAAGGTCGATATAAGGCGTGACCGTTTGATGAAGTGCGCCAGTCGTGCATACTTCGCTGCACTTATCACACAGCGAACAACTGTTGTAATCCAAATTCAGTAGCGCACTGCCCTCTAGCATCTCAATGACACTATTTGGACATGCTTGCTCGCACAAACCACAACCATCGCAAAGACGCTCAAACAGCACCTCATCGACAGCTCTTGGTGGCCTTGCATGTAGGCGCTGCGATTTCTCTTCATAACTCGCGGCGGCTTTAACCGGTTTAGAGAGCCGAGTTAAGAAACCACGCCTATTTGAATTTATTTGTTCAGACATTAATCGATATATAACTTTTTAGTAGCAACGTTTAAATTATATTCAGATGTTAATTGCTCAAGCCAATCTATTACATCACTTGATAGCTTCTTATAAAAAGATAACTCTGATGCTGAATTAAATTTTTCTAAATAAACAGATGACCAAGTTAATAAATGAGACTCTAATAATTCACGAGCTGAATCAATATTATTATTTTCTAACAAATACGCATGTGCGAGTAGCATTAAACCAAATTGGTCTTCAGGCTCTCTTAAGCCTGTATCTAATTCTATATGATTCAATTCTAAAAACTGTCGATATTCTACAGTCGATGCGCCAAACACAATACGGTCTTTATCGAGATAAACAGAGCCCCAAGGTGGCGCTAGCATGTCTCCAACTCCTTCAAACAGCCGACTAAACTCTGCAGTTAGTGCATCTTCCTGTTCGTTTTGGAGTGCCAGTAAACAATCTTCTGATAAAACTTGGCTCTCTACTAAGGCCTGAACAATATCTATTAACTGTTCTTTATTAGTTGCTTGATAAAATAATGAACCGAGCAATTTATGCGTATCAATAATCATTCTTATTTATACCGTAATTGGTTTAACGACAATTATATAAATAATACGATTGGATTCTTTGATCTATTTTATACATTCGATTCATAATATTTTAATTCCGATCTTATTTGATGCCAATCAATCAATAATTAGAAATAAAAACATAGAGACCAAACTACCTATAAAGTGCTAGTCATCAATAACAATAGGCATCTTAGAATGACGAATAAGAAAGAATCTGGGGTAATGAATCTTACTCGAAGAGGCTTCATGAAAGCTTCTTCTGCGGTAGGTAGCGCAGCCGCACTCGCGGGCGGTATCGCTTTACCTTTCAAATCCAAACCAGTAGCGGCTGCGGTTGCTGAGAGTGTGGATGAGAAAATCGTATGGAGTGCATGTACTGTAAACTGTGGCTCTCGCTGCCCATTACGTATGCATGTGCAAAACGGTGAAATCAAATACGTAGAAACCGACAACACAGGTACTGACGAATACGGTCAGCACCAAGTTCGTGCTTGTCTACGTGGTCGCTCTATGCGCCGCCGTGTTTACAACCCAGATCGCCTGAAATACCCAATGAAACGTGTGGGTAAACGTGGTGAAGGTAAATTCAAACGTATTAGCTGGGAAGAAGCATACGATGAAATTGCTGGCACCATGCAACGCCTTATCAAAGACTACGGTAACGACACCATCTACCTAAACTACGGTACAGGTACACTTGGCGGTACGGTGACTAAGTCTTGGCCACCAGCACAAACGCTGATTGCTCGTCTAATGAACCTAAGTGGTGGTTACCTAAACCATTACGGTGACTACTCAACAGCGCAAATCGCGAAAGGCTTGAGCTACACCTATGGTGGTTGGGCAAACAACAACTCTTTCTCTGATCTAGAGAACACCAAGCTTAACATTCAGTTTGGTAACAACCCAGCTGAGACACGTATGTCTGGTGGCGGCCAGATCCACCACTACGTTGAAAGCAAAAACAAATCAAACGCAAGAACGATCATCATCGATCCACGTTACACCGATACTGCCGGTGGCCGTGAAGATCAATGGATCCCAATTCGCCCTTCTACCGATGCCGCATTGGTTGCCGGTCTTGCACATGTGATGATCACTGAAGACCTTGTCGATCAACCATTCCTAGACAAATACTGTGTTGGTTACGACGAGAAGACACTTCCTGCATCAGCACCTAAAAACAGCGACTACAAATCTTACATCCTAGGTTTAGGTGAAGATGGTGTAGAGAAGACGCCTGAGTGGGCTTCTAAGATCACAGGTATTCCCGTTGATACCATCGTTAAGCTTGGTCGTGAGATGGGCACAGCAAAACCGTGTGCAATCCACCAAGGTTGGGGCCTGCAACGTACTGCAAACGGTGAGCTAGCTTGTCGTGCAATCGCAATGCTGTCGCTACTAACCGGTTCTGTTGGTGTATCAGGTGGTTCTACAGGTGCTCGTGAAAGTGACATCAATATTCCATTTGTTCGCTTCCCTACCGTGCCAAACCCAGTTGAAACTTCCATTTCAATGTTCATGTGGACAGATGCGATTTACCGTCACGATGAAATGACTGACATCACTGATGGTGTTCGCGGTGCAGAGCGCCTTAAAAACCCAATCAAGATGATCTGGAACTATGCAGGTAACTGTATTATCAACCAGCACTCAGACATCAACAAAACACACGAAATTCTTCAAGACGATACCGCGTGTGAAATGATTGTTGTAGTCGATAACCACATGACTTCTTCTGCGAAATACGGCGATATCATCCTGCCTGATTTAACAACATCAGAGCAAGACGACTGGTGTATGGATGGTAAAGCGGCGAACATGCCTTACTTCATCTTCGCGCAAAAAGCGATTGAGCCTCAGTTCGAAGCGAAATCTATCTACGAGATGTGTTCTCAACTGGCGAAGCGCATGGGCGTAGAAAAAGAGTTCACAGAAGGCCGTACTCAAGAGCAATGGATTGAACACCTTTACGCAGAAACTCGTAAGAACGATCCAACACTGCCAACCTTCGAAGAGATGAAAGAGCTGGGTATCTACAAACGTAGCTATGACCACCACTACATCGCTTACGAAGATTTCCGTAAAGATCCTGAAGCGAACCCACTGACCACACCAAGTGGCAAGATTGAGATCTACTCGGAGCAACTGGCTGATATCGCGAAGACTTGGAAACTGAAAGAAGACGAAGTAATTCACCCACTTCCCGTTTACGCGGACTCTTTTGAAGGTCACAACGACCCACTGGCTGCGAAGTACCCACTTCAGCTAACCGGCTTCCACTACAAGGCGCGTACTCACTCCACTTACGGCAACGTTGCAGAGATCAAAGCAGCAGCACCGCAAGAGTTGTGGATCAACCCGATTGATGCGAAAGAACGTGGTATCGAAAACGGCGACATGGTGAGTATTTTTAACGACCGTGGCGAAGTTCATATTCCAGCGAAAGTGACACCAAGGATCCTTCCTCGAGTTGTCGCACTAGGCGAAGGTGCATGGTACGCACCAGATGGTCAGAAGATCGACCATGCAGGCTCTATTAACGTGCTGACCACTCAGCGCCCGAGCCCACTTGCTAAGGGTAACCCTCAGCATACAAACCTAGTTCAAATCAAAGCGCTAAAGAAAGCATAAGGTAGGTTGGAATGAAACAATACGGCTTTTACATTGATTCAAGTAAATGCACGGGTTGTAAAACCTGTCAGCTTGCTTGTAAAGATTATAACGATCTAGACATCAAAACGAACTACCGTCGCGTATACGAATACGCCGGTGGTGGCTTCACTCAAGATGGCGATACCTGGGTTCAGAAAGATGTCTTTTCTTACTACCTTTCTATCGCTTGTAACCACTGTACTAACCCTGCATGTGTGAAAGTGTGTCCTTCGGGCGCAATGCACAAGCGTGACGAAGATGGCCTAGTTGTGGTTGACGAAAGTGTGTGTATTGGTTGTCAGCACTGTAGCAATGCGTGCCCTTACGGCGCACCACAATACAATGCGAAGAAAGGTCACATGACTAAATGCGATGGTTGTTACCAACGTGTTTCTGAAGGCAAACAGCCTATCTGTGTTGAGTCTTGCCCACTTCGTGCATTGGAGTTTGGTGAAATCAATACACTTCGCGAGAAGTACGGTTCTGGTGCAGATGTAGCGCCACTACCATCTTCAAGTGAAACGCTGCCAAACATCGTGATTAAGCTGAACAAAAACGCGAAGCCTACTGGCGATACCAGTGGTCACCTAGCAAACCCGAAGGAGGTTTAAGATGATTTTTCATGAGTGGTCTTTGATCTTCTTTACGGTACTGGCACAAACAGCCGTGGGTGGTTACTTACTGATTGGCGCACGTGCACTGGTACTTGGTCATGACGAAGAGAAACTGAACAGCTACAAGGTTCCAATGTTCATTCTATGGGCATTAATGGGTCTTGGTTTTATGTTCTCGACAACGCACCTGGGATCTCCACTGCGCGCGTTTAACGCTTTTAACCAACTAGGTTCTGCTTGGTTGTCTAACGAAGTATTCTTCGGTGCGGCGTTCTTCGCAGTAGGCGGCCTGCAATGGCTACTGTCTGTGGTTAAGAAAGGTGGCGTTGCTATCCAGAAAGCACTGATGGTTGGCGCTATGGTACTGGGTGTTATCTTCATGTACGCAATGATCAATGTATACATGATCAACACAGTACCAACATGGGACAACATCTACACACCACTGAGCTTCATCATGACTATGGTTGTGGGTGGTTTGCTGCTTTCTCAATTCGTGATTGTATTCGCTAACGACAGCCGCTTTACCGTTGACCGCAACATCACCATGCTGGCTGTTATTGCCGTTGCGATCAGCTTGATTGTGACAGTAGGAAAACTGAACCTAATCGGTGACATCCAAACTTCAGTAGCTAAAGCATCTGAGTTGGTTGACGGTTTAGGCAGCTATGTGATTCTTCAAGTGGCACTGCTAATGGCAAGCCTGTTGATTTGGATTCTACCTATGCTGAACAAAGCAAAAGTGAACCCAGTAAACCTTGGCTTAGCACTAGTATTGTTCTTGGCTTCAGAGTTAATCGGCCGTGGTTTGTTCTACAGTCTACATATGACAAGCGGTTTGTAATCACGCATTACGTGTAAACATCGCAGCTTGTCTGGTTATCTAGAAGGCTAGATAAACAAAAGGCCCAACACCTATTTAGATGTTGGGCCTTTTTATTGGTTCTGCCTTAACCTTAGTTCAAGAGGTCTTGGCTCAAGAGAACTTGGTTAGCGACAAGAGCTGCTTACTTGATGATCGCTGAAGGGATAAACATATCCTTCACGCGTTTTAATGAAGAGTAATCACCAAACATAGGTTTGTTGTCTAGGTGTCTTCTCAACATATCTGCCGCAACGGTTTTGATAATGGTGCGCGCATCTTCGCGGTTATATTGACGGTAGAACTCAAGCACTTGGCCCCACTCACCCGCTTCGCTCGACAGCGCAATACTGAATGTATTGCCTTCTAGCTTGCCCGTCACCAAGGCTAATTCAGTGCCACACTTTTCTCTTGTTGCGCCTGCTAATGCAAAAGTCGCCGCCAATGGGTCGCTCTTCTCAAGCTCACTCTCTTTTGGTTCAGCCATCACCCATGAGTGACCAAAACAATCTTCAACCTGCTCATTCGATTGCAGCCAAGCCGACAATGCACCTTTGGTCGACACTTCAGAAACAGACAGGGTTTTCTTTCTCTCTGCCATGATGTGTCCAATATGGTCAATCATCGGCTCATCAACGCTCACTACATTACTCTCTAACAGCTTGTACACCATTTGTAGCAGTTTAACGCGCGTTTCTAAACCAGACTTAGGCCCAAACAATTTCACCTCAATGAACGGCAGATAAGAGCGATAACCCAGCTCATAGCCTTCAGGCAGTTTCAATTGGTCCAACACATCAGAGATACCCGACTCAGATAAGCCAAAGGTAAATAGTCGACTGCATTCAGAGGCAACCACTTGAGGATAAGCGCGTGACAAATCAGGCAGGATTTCAAAGGTCACCATGCGCTTGAATTCACTCGGTACGCCCGGTGTGAAATAGAACGTCGCATCGTTTATCTTCAACTTGAAGCCACACGCAGTGCCGACTGGGTTATCGACAATCTCAGAGCTTGCTGGCAACAAGGCTTGTTTAAGGTTGCTGTCAGGCATCGGCATGCCACGTCCAGAAAACATCTCTTCCATGCGATCCAGCCATTCAGGGAACATGACTAATTTCTGCTCTGACGCTGCTGCTGCTGCTGCCGCACTCATGTCATCCGTTGTTGGCCCTAACCCGCCATTGACGATAACCACATCATAGTTAAAGCTCAGCATCAGCAGTTCTTCAATGAGAGCATTCATCTGGTCACCCACAGTGGAACGTTTGGCGAGAGCAAAGCCGTGTTGGTAAAACTCTCCAGACATCCAAGCTGCGTTTGTGTCTACAATGTCTCCATGAAGAACTTCTTCACCTGTGCTTAACATTGCGATTTTCGTCATATTTCTATCCCTTGTGGTCATAAAAAGACACTGCATTATTCATAAACTGGTCTATGGTTGAATTTGAGACATTCCAGCTTTTCACAAATATTATTAATGTTAAATCTAAGGTTTTCTTAGGAAAAGCGATAAATTATTAGTTCCCTAAATCAGGCATTTAATAGATAATTGTGACTCTGATCAATTCTTAACTTCTCATGGAGACCCTTGTGGCCAAATCACCGTTACTAGCGAAGGTTACTGCTGCATTTTCAATGCTAATGTCAGTTAACTCGGTTGCAAGCCAATACGACTTCGACCAGCCAATCAACCTTTCTTACTCGGATGAATGTGCTCAAGACTACTGTGTTAATGATAGCTTGTACACCTACAAGCCAAGTGCCAATTACGCACTGAGCGAATCAAGTGACGAGTATGACTTCTCAATCCAACAACCAAAACATATGTTGGTGAGCCAAGAGAAGGATTGGGATTATCTAATGGGTCAAACCTACACCATTCTCGGGTTAAGTGTAGCTACAGTGGGTCTAATGACTTTGCTACCTGAAAGTATCACTAAGTGGGATGATGACCAACGTGATATCAGCTCATTAGGTAAAAAGTGGAAAGATAACGTGTCTGAGGGTCCTGTATGGGACCGCGATGAACACTTCCTAAACTACGTAATGCACCCATATTTTGGTGGTGTTTACTACACCGCAGCTCGACATGCAGGTTACGATGAGTTTGAGTCTTTCTTATACTCTTGGACCATGTCGACATTCTTCTGGGAATACGGCGTAGAAGCGTTTGCTGAAGTACCATCATGGCAAGATCTGTTCATCACACCATTCTTTGGTGCGGTTGTCGGTGAAATGATGCTAGAAGCAGAACAAGATATCGTTGCTTCAGGTGGTGAAGTGATGGGCTCTCAAACCATAGGTGATGTGTCTCTATTCTTCCTAAACCCTGTTGGCCACATCCACTACTGGGTAAGTGACGCTTGGGGCGGTGACGCAGAAGTTAACCTGAATACTAACCCTTGGTGGGATAACCAAGACGCTGCGCGATTCGCTTACGACGCCGGCGCACGATACGATTCTCAGTTTGTTGGTATGAACTTCAAGGTCACGTTCTAAACCAGAATCCACGTTATTTGTTAAGTTACTGACTAAATTATTTACTCAGTTACTTACTAAGCCGTTTACTCGTTACTTACGAAGCTTCTGGATCACAAATAACAGCGATAACTCTTCTAAAAAGCGGCTCTCTAGCCGCTTTTTTTGTGCCCTACTCTTCATTCTCTTTTTTTGCATCGAAGCTTAGTTTCAAAAATTGACGTAGGTCAAACATTGTTCGATGTAAACTTCTACACTGAAATTAAAGAACTTTATCGCGTGATATCAAACATTTAATTAGCAACGATTAATTGAGACTTTGGGGGCTGATATGAACAGTACATTTATCGTAAACTTTATCGGAAAAGCATCACCAGCAACAATCAAGCAACTTGCTGCGGTTACTCACGAAAACGACGGGAAATGGCTCATCAGTAAAGTGAACTTTATTGAAGACCAAGTCGCAGGCGTACTCAAGGTTCAACTTCCAGCCATCAACGAATCCATTGTCAAAGAAGCGTTCAGCGCCAATGCTGACTTGATCGTGCAGTTTGTTGATTCAGACCATACTCACAATGCACAAGATACAATACATCACCTACGACTCGACTCGAACGACCGAGCAGGCATCGTCAACGAAGTAACACATGTATTGGATCGACAAGGGATCAGCATTCTTGATATGGATTGCCACCGAGTCTTCATCGCTGGCGGCGGTGGTGTTAGCTCAAGCCTGTTTACTTCCAAGATTGCCGTTAAGCTACCAATCGAAGTCTTAATTGATGATGTCGTCAACGAGCTAGAAACGCTCAGTGAAGATACTCGAGTGATGATTGAGAACTAACGGATAGCACTTAACTTCTATCTTTGCTGTTTTCTCTGGTTAAACCGTTCTCTAAAAACAACAAAGAGCAGCTCGTCGGCTGCTCTTTTTATTATTCTGAAACTATGGCTCAGTTATTGAACTGACCATTGTGACAATGAACGCTTGAAGTCTTCATAGCCAAATTCATTCAGCTTTTTAATTTCGCCATTGCTGCGCTCGCAATAGATCGATGGCATTTTCAGGCCATTGAACCAGTTCAGTTTCACCATGGTGTAACCCGCACTGTCCAACAGATGAAGCTTTTGACCAATCTTCAACGGTTCATCAAAGCTTGCTTCGCAGAACTGATCGCCCGCAAGGCATGAACACGAACCAATCACATAATCATGGTTACCGTTTTCCGAGGCTTCCAATACCGATGCTGGTTCATTGTAGATAAGCGTATCAAGGCGATGAGCTTCAGTTGCCGAATCGACAATTGCCGTTTTCTTCACGTTCTCAACAATATCAACCACTGTCACAACCAAGTCAGTTGTTTTAGTGATGATGGCTTCACCCGGCTCAAGGTACATCTGCACGCCGTGCTTTTCAGAGAAGGCTTTGAGCGCAAGACCCAGTTTCTCGATATCATAACCCGGCCATGTGAAGAACACACCACCGCCCATGCTCACCCAGTCCAACTTATCTAAGTGCTCGCCAAACTGTTCTGAGATTGAATCAAGCAGGCCGATAAATGCATCGACGTCTTTGTTCTCACAGTTCATGTGGAACATAACACCATTAATCTCATCGAAGATCTCAGGTTTGATGTGGTCAGCTTGCACACCCAAACGAGAATATTGACGAGCTGGATTAGCCAAGTCTTGTCCTGCGTAGCTCACCCCCGGATTTAAACGTAAACCCAGCGAAGCCTTACCTTCAACGATATGACGGTACGCCTCGAATTGACTTTGTGAGTTGAAGATCATCTTGTCGCAGATATCCGCAACTTCTCTCACGTCATCTTCGCTGTAACCCACACTATAAGCGTGCGTTTCGCCACCAAAGGTTTCTTGACCAAGTTTCACTTCGTAAGGGCCAGAGCTTGTCGTGCCATCGAGGTAAGGTTTGATGATGTCAAACACACCCCATGTCGAGAAACACTTCAGTGCCAATACCAGCTTCACACCTGAAATCTCTTTCAGTTGCTTAGCTATCTCTAAATTCGCAATCAACTTCTCTTCGTTGATCATGAAGTAAGGCGTTTTTAGTTCGTTGTTTTGCATGTTAATACCTTGCGGCCCTCGAGTTCACGAAGGCACATGATAATCGAACAAAGCCGACGCTAATGCGTCGGCTGAAATTATACGTTCTTGTCAATCATATGACTTTGGATGTAATTCGCAGAACTTTACCTTTATCGCTAGGACACGCGACAAGGGCAAAGAACCAGAAATTACTTCAAAGTATGGATCAGAGGTAAACCGGCTGTCGGCTCTAGCTCTTGAACATGCCAATCTAGACCGATTTCAGGCATCGTTGCTAGGAACGGGTCTGGGTTTAGCTGTTCCATGTTAAATACGCCTTTATCAGCCCATTCGCCACGGAAGAACTGAAGTGCAGCAGTAATCGCTGGTACACCGGTTGTGTAAGAAATCGCTTGGTGCTCTACGTCTTCGTAAGCCACTTCGTGGTCTGCGTTATTGTAGATGAATACGCTGCGCTCTTTACCGTCTTTCTTACCTTGAACCCAAGTACCGATACACGTTAAACCTGTGTAACCCGGAGCTAGAGACGTTGGATCTGGCAGTAATGCTTTGAGAACATGCAGAGGCTGAACCACAGTGCCATCGTGCAGTGTTAGCGGATCTGGGCTTAGAAGGCCGATATCACGCATGCAGTTGAAGTAGTTCAGGTAAGCATCACCAAAGCCCATCCAGAATTCGATACGCTTAGCTGGGATGAATTCCTTCATAGAACGCACTTCATCGTGCGCCATTGAGTACACTTTATGAGAGCCACAGTTCGGGAATTCAAACTCAAGCATACGAGAGTGACAAGGCACTTGTTTCCACTCTTCATTTTCCCAGTAGAAAGAATCGCCTTGGATCTCAAGCATGTTGGTTTCTGGGTCAAAGTTTGTCGCAAACTTCTTACCATGGTCGCCAGCATTCACGTCCATTACGTCGATTGAATCAATCTCATCAAACAAGTGCTTTACCGCGTACGCAGCAAAGATTGATACCACACCAGGATCAAAACCAGCGCCAAGAATACCTGTGATGCCCGCTTCAGCGAACTTTTCACGGTAGCCCCATTGCCAATCGTAAGCTTGTGGTACTTGTTGGCCTTCAGAGCATAGGTCAACAGCTACCGATGTATCTAGGTAAGAGACTTTCGATTGGTAACACGCTTCCATGATCGCCATGTTTACCCAAGGAGGACCAGCATTGATCACTAGATCAGGCTTAACTTCTTTAATCAAAGCAACAAGCGCATCAACATCGTCAGCATCTACTGAACGTGCTTCTAGTTTCTTAGTTGAATCTTTAAGGTTGTTTTTACCTTTAATCGATTCGATGATTTTTTCACATTTCGCGATTGTGCGCGAAGCGATTGTGATATCACCCAGTACTTCGTTATTTTGTGCTGCTTTATGTGCAACAACCCAACCAACGCCGCCTGCACCAATTTGTAGAATAGCCATAGTATTAATTACCCTTGTTGTTCTGCTAGCTCAGTGGCTAGAGTTTGAATTTTGTTAATTAGAGATTTGAAATCTGATGTCTTTAAGCACGGATTCAAGATAGTAAACTTCAGTGCGCTTTTACCATCAACGACCGTTTCGCCAAGAACGGCAACGCCACGAGTCAGTGCCTCCAGTCTTAACGTCTGATTCAGTTTGTCTAAATCAAGAGCGCCTTTTGCCGATTGCTCATTGTTCGGTACCGCACGGAACAGCACAGTCGACAGTGACGGCTCAGCAAGTAGCTCAAAATCGTCATGCTTCTGAATCAGATCGGCAACTTGAAGCGTCTGCTCTAAGAGATGGTCGTACATATCGCCCAACTGCTTTGGACCGACACTTTGCATCGTCATGAAGACTTTCAGTGCATCGAAGCGCTTGGTGGTAGCAATAGACTTATCGACCAGATTCGGCAGCTCATCGTGCTCACGATTCAAGTAATCTGCGTGATGCAGTAAGTATTTAAAGTTCGCTTTGTCTTTGAGCAACACCGCACCACAGCTGATTGTTTGATAGAACAATTTGTGGAAATCGACGCTTACTGAGTCTGCTTTTTCGATGCCTTGTAGACGAGCTTTATGGCTACTTAAAATAAGTGCGCCACCGTATGCACTGTCGACATGGAACCAAAGATCTTGCTGGCTTGCGATGTCTGCAATCGCATCAAGGTCATCGATAGCACCATGATCGGTTGTGCCCGCCGTACCAACCACAGCAAAAGGAATCAGACCTTGTGCTTTCAGTGCTTTCACTTCTGCATCTAACAAATCAGCTTTGATGGTGCCGTTAGCGTTGGTATCAACACAGCACACAGCCGCTTCGCCTAATCCCATTAGAGATGCGGATTTTTGTACCGTGAAGTGAGATTTCTTTGAACATAAGATACGCAGTTTGCTCGCGTACTCTGGCAAGCCTAACTTTTGGATTGAGTGACCATCGTGCTTATCGGCAACCCAGTCTCTTGCTAGCAACAAGCCCATCAGGTTACTTTGCGTGCCGCCGCTCGTGAAAATACCATCGGCTTGATCGCCTAGTTGGTACTTATCACACATCCAGTCAACCACTCGCTGTTCAACATACGTTGCAGCGGAAGCTTGATCCCATGAATCCATGGATTGGTTCAAAGCCGCAATAATCGATTCCGCGGCAACCGAAGCCATAAGAGGAGGCGTGTGAAGGTGCGCAATACAGTCTGGGTGTTGCACAAAGATTGAGTTGGCTGCCACTAAGTCAGCGGTGCTATCCACAACATCAACCAAAGCGTGTTGGTTGTTATCGAGATCGACAGCATTGATAGCTGCTTCTAACACTTTTGGATCTAAACCCGAATAAGGAGTTTCAACCTGTTCAAAAACGGCTTTCATCGCCTGAGTGGTTTGGTTCATCACGTTAGCAAATTCGTCGCTACCGCCTAAACCTGTCTGGATGAAATGCTTTTTCCATTCTTGATTTGATTGTTCAGTTGAAGCTTGTTTTTCTTGAACACCTCCGCCAGCAGCAATGATGGCTTCTTCCATCACGCGCAGTGCAAAGTCTATCTGTTCGAAAGAGATAATCATTGGTGGCAAGAATCGAATCACTGAGCCATTACGTCCGCCCTTTTCGACCATCAAGCCACGCTCTAACGCCGCTCGTTGAATCGCTAGAGTCAGTTCGCCGTCTGATTGCGGCTCGCCAAATTTATTGAATTCACCATTGGCTTTCTTGATCTCAGCGCCAAGCATCAAGCCTTTACCACGAACTTCAGCAATGCAGTTCACGCGTGCTTGAATCTTCTCGAGCCCATGACGTAAGTATTGGCCAGCAATATTTGCGTGCTCAACTAAGCCATCTCGCTCGATGATTTCCAACGCTTTAGCGCCAGACACCATTGCCAACTGATTACCACGGAATGTGCCGGTGTGCTCACCCGCTTTCCAAGTATCAATGCTCTTATCAAATACAAGCAACGACATAGGCAATCCGCCACCAATCGCTTTAGACAAACACAAGATATCAGGATTAACACCAGATTCTTCAAATGCAAAGCGATGGCCGGTTTTACCCACACCACACTGAATTTCATCAAAGATCAGTAGGATGCCGTGTTCATCACAGATGCGACGCAAGCCTTGGAGCCAAGATGCAGGAGCTGGAATCACACCGCCCTCACCTTGTACAGGCTCAACGATCATCGCAGCCGGTTTCATGATCCCAGATTCGTCGTCATTCAACATACGCTCGATGTAACGAATGCTCGCGTTGGCACCGGCTTCACCACCAATGCCAAACGGGCAACGAAGGTTGTATGGGAAAGGCATGAAATGTACGTCAGACATTAAGCCGCTACGACGCTCTTTAGTGCCAAGGTTACCCATCATGCCCATGGTGCCGTTCGTCATACCATGGTAAGCACCACGGAAAGCAAACATGGTGTTGCGACCTGTGGTTTGCTTCGCGAGCTTGATCGCGGCTTCCACAGCATCAGCGCCAGACGGACCACAGAATTGAAGAACCGAATTAGCCGAAAAGTCTTGAGGAAGAAAAGCTTTAACTCGCTTGATAAACGTCTCTTTTGCTTGAGTCGTGATATCAAGAGTCTGGTATGGCAAACCTGAATCGAGTTGGTCTTTAAGTGCTTGGTTGATTTCAGGGTGGTTGTAACCCAAAGAAAGTGTACCGGCACCGGCTAAACAATCGAGAAAGAGTTGGCCACGAGTATCTTCAACTAAAACACCACATGCTCTTTTAATAGCAATCGGTAGGCGTCTTGGGTATGAACGAACATCCGATTCATGCTGTTCTTGCTCAAGCAAAATAGCGTCGGGTGTTAGATCGTAAGTTCCCTCTACGATAGGAACCATAGTTGAAAATGAATTTGCGATAGTATTAATATCGACTTCAAAGGCGGTGGTCATAAAAGTCCCCTTGAATGTGTTCATACTCACCTCCATCAGACGCAATTGCTCACCGTCCCTCTATTGATTTAGAGATAATTCATAGTGAAACATGCGTATTGTCTAGAAATGAGATATAGCTGTACGCTCGCATAAGTCAAATGACAAATACGAAATTAGGCCGTCTTAGGACAGCAAAAATTAGTTAGCGTGAGCTCAAGGTTCAGTAATGCTACTGTTTTGAAGAATTGGACATTTGTGCAGTATCGGACAGCTATGAAGAACTGACCCTTTTGGAAATGCAGAGCTGATTAGCAATGTTGTTATTAGTGTGTTCAATGTTGGGTTTCCCATTAGCATGGCGAATTGCGCCATAAGTATCCCGTCTATCAGCTAAAGGCTAGCTGATACCTACCCTACGTAATGTCCCAATCAGCAAGAATGGTCACTACGCGTATCCCCCAGAAGCAATCACGGCTCTTTTTGAGCATCGCCATTCCGAGATTGCGCGGGAAAGTAACATAAAGTGAAATGAACGATCAATAGTTTTTAATCATCGCTGGATAAATAGCAGCGGTGACTGACAAATTGCTGAAAATATCGTCAAGTTGATCTTTAGATAAGGAGATCCCCGGTTCGCTCGTTCCTCGCGCCCGAGGATGACGACGTGGGTATACAGAAGATGTTAGAGAGGCTCTAAAGCTAGGGCTTTTGTCATTCTCTAGAGCCGAGAGACGAGTTCATAGGGAATCTCGCTTTAAAAGCTAAGTAATCTAAACGAACTTGATAGCGACATTTTGAGATAGAAAGGAAATTTGGGGGCGTGTTCAAACAGAAAGAGGAATGACTCGTAAAAATCAGAACAGCAGAAACCAAAAAGCCCGAACATTTCTGTTCGGGCTTTTTAAATTGGAGCGATACATCGGGTTCGAACCGATGACCTCAACCTTGGCAAGGTTGCGCTCTACCAACTGAGCTAGTATCGCATTTTCATTACTCTTCAAAAGAAAGAGATAATGGAGGCGCCTCCCGGAGTCGAACCGAGGTCCACGGATTTGCAATCCGCTGCATAGCCACTCTGCCAAGGCGCCTTAGTAACTCCAATCAAATCGCTTATTGCCATCCTCTTGGGTACGGGATGCATTCTACGGATTCGAGCGTTTGAGTCAATATTATTTTTGTATTTTTAATTCGTTTGAATAGATTTCATACGAAACAGGCCAAATAGCTGACTTTGTGTGCAAAGCACTTTGTGAACAGGCTATTCAAAGGAGATCTATATCACATTAGATATCCACTATTGATAACTTAACCTTAGGTTAAAGATCAAAAAAGCGAGCCTCAGCTCGCTTCTTCATCAATGGTGTTTTTCGTCTAACAAATCATCTTTGGCGGCCATCAAGTATTGCGCCATTGACCAGTAAGTAAGAACGGTTGCAACATAAAGTGCAATGTAACCTACCCATACCATCCAGTCGTCGTATCTCCAGATAAGTACCCAAAGAGCGAACATCTGAGAAACGGTTTTGACTTTACCGACCCAAGATACCGCAACGCTTGCACGTTTACCGATTTCAGCCATCCATTCTCGAAGCGCTGAAATGATAATCTCACGAGCAATCATGGTCACCGCTGGAATAGTTATCCAAATCGAATGGTAATGCTCAGTCATCAAGATAAGAGCCGTCGCAACCAGCACTTTATCCGCTACAGGGTCAATAAAGGCACCGAAGCGAGACGTTTGCCCGAGTTTACGAGCCAGCATGCCATCTAGCCAGTCAGTAAAACCCGCTACCCAAAACACCATTGCAGCAGCAAAAGGAGCCCATTCATAAGGTAGGTAAAAAACAACAACGAATACTGGGATTAAAAATAGTCTCAGTAAGGACAAAATGTTAGGTATATTCAAACGCATATTATTAGGCTCTTATCAATTGCGCTTTAATGGTGCGGGATTTTTACTATTGTTTCAATGCTTGATAAATGTTTTCTGCCAAAGAATGACTAATGCCCGGCACTTTGGCTATTTCTTCGACAGTTGCACGCTTAAGTTCTTGTAAGCCACCCATATATTTCAACAAAGATTGACGACGTTTCGGCCCTACCCCTTCAATTCCTTCCAAAGCACTGGTTCGGCGAGTTTTACCTCGTTTCGCTCTGTGCCCTGCTATCGCGTGATTATGGCTTTCATCACGGATGTGCTGGATAAGGTGCAACGCTGGTGCATCGCTCGGCAAGTTAAATTCCTCACCTTCAAGAGTCACTAAGGTTTCTAAACCCGGCTTACGGGTCACACCTTTCGCGATACCCATCATTCTTGGTCGAAATGGCCAATCATCCCAATATTGAGAAACAATCTCGTGAGCGCGATTCAGTTGCCCCTTACCGCCATCGATAAAGATGATGTCTGGGATCTTATCGACATCGAGTTGCTTGGAATAGCGTTTCTCAAGGGCCTGAGCCATCGCCGCGTAATCATCACCTCCAGTAATACCGGTGATGTTGTAACGACGGTATTCCGGCTTAACAGGGCCTTCCTGATTGAACACCACACAAGACGCAATCGTACTTTCACCCATGGTATGGCTGATATCGAAACATTCCATGCGTTTAATCGCGTCCATCGACAACACTTCTTGAAGCTCTTTGAAGCGCTGATTGATGGTCATCTTGTGATTAATCTTGGTGGTAATGGCCGTCAGTGCGTTGGTATTCGACAATTTGAGGTAACGACCACGAGTGCCAGAAGGATTGGTATTGAAGTGAATCTTCCGACCCGCAACTTCACATAACGCTTCTTGAATCGGTGTGACATCTTCCATCAAATCGGCATTAAGAATTAAACGCGTTGGGATGGTTCTTGCTTCATTATGCGCCAAATAATATTGGCTTAAAAAGCTCGAAAAGACCTCTTCTCGCACCGTATTGTTAGGAATTTTAGGGAAATGACTTCGACTGCCCAAAACTTTGCCTTGGCGGATCATCAAGATATGAATACAAGCAACACCATTCTCTTGGGCAAATCCGAGCACGTCCATATCTTCCATAGAGTCGTCAGATACGTACTGTTGTTCTTGTACACGTCGAATCGCTTGAATTTGATCGCGGAAAGCAGCGGCTTGCTCAAAACGAAGCTCTTGGCTTGCCTTGTCCATCTTGTCGATAAGCGTCTCAAGGACGAGCTTGTCTTTACCTTGAAGGAATAGACGAACGTAGTCGATAAGCTCGCTGTACTCTTCATCAGAGATAATGGAGCTAACGCAAGGCGCCGCACAACGACCAATCTGGTACATCAAGCACGGGCGTGTTCTGTTCGCATAAACCGTGTCTTCACACTGGCGAGCAGGAAAAATCTTTTGTATTAGGTGTAGCGTCTCACGCACAGCGCCAGAATCAGGATAAGGACCAAAGTATTCACCCTTTCTCTTCTTAGCACCACGATGCATCGACAAGCGAGGATGCTTGTGACCGCTAATGAAAATATAGGGATACGACTTATCATCACGCAGAAGTACGTTGTATTTCGGTAGGTACTGCTTGATGTAGTTGTGCTCAAGGATAAGAGCTTCTGTTTCCGTATGCGTTACAGTGACATCGATTTTGTCGATATTGCTGACTAAGGCGCGTGTTTTTTCACTGTCGACTTTTTTACGGAAATAACTGGAAAGGCGTTTTTTGAGGTTCTTAGCTTTACCGACGTAGATAACAACAGCCTCGGCGTTATACATACGATAAACGCCGGGCTGTTCTGTTACTGTCTTAAGGAATGAGACTGAGTCAAACAAGTTGGTCACTATAAGATCTCAGAGTTAAAGGGTCTCAGTATCTAACATTCCATGTCTAATCGCTAAATGCGTAAGCTCTACATCACCGCTGATGTCTAGTTTACTGAACAGTCGGTAGCGGTAGCTGTTAACTGTTTTAGGACTTAGATTGAGTTGTTCTGAAATATCCGTCACTTTCTGACCTTTGGTAATCATCATCATGATTTGAAGCTCACGTTCAGATAGATCGGCGAATGGATTTTCAGACGCAGGCGAGAATTGGCTTAAAGCCATCTGCTGCGCAATTTCTGGTGAAATGTATCGTTGGCCACTATTAACCACTCGAATTGCATTTACCATCTCGTCCGGACCTGCACCTTTAGTAAGGTAACCTGCAGCTCCAGCTTGCATCACTTTAGTTGGAAACGGATTTTCCGTATGCACCGTTAAAACGATGATTTTAATATCAGGGTTGAAACGCAGGATTTTCTTGGTTGCTTCTAAGCCACCAATACCAGGCATATTCATATCCATCAAAATAACGTCAGTATTATTAGTACGACACCATTTTGCAGCATCTTCACCGCTTTCAGCTTCCCCTGCTACGTTCATTCCACGGACGTCTTCAATAATACGTCGTATCCCTGTGCGAACCAGCTCGTGATCATCTACAAGGAAAACATTTATCAAATCTTGTATCTCCACACTATTAATTGGCTCTGCAACCACCGTAAAGCTTCATCTGTTTGAAACAATTGAACAAAGAAACAGTGGGTCGCAGCATTGTATATATCTTAACTCAATTACTAAATTAAATCTCTGTTGAATATGTGTCGAAACACTAACTTTAGCAAGTACTTATTTATAAATAAGCCAACTAAAACAACAAGCTTTAGGTAAAAATCAACTAGTTAAAACAACACCCAATAAAATTACACAAGATAAAGACATTTTCAATACCATTGAATCTTGATTCATTACAATTTCACTTTTTTGCTTATTAAGTCCCGTTATTCTTCTCCAATTCGCAAAATATAGAGACTATTTTCGTTTGCTGTTGTGCGTGATGAGGCGCTAGATGGTAGTATTCCGCTCTCCATTTCAATAGGTTACTACATTGGATATTCAGCAAGGCTTTGTACTCACAAGACAAGCGCGAGATTTTTCAGGGCGCACACAAATCGACTTGTGGTTAAGCACCCCTAAAGGCCCAACGCTACTGACTATTCAAAACGAAAAGCCTGTCTTTTTTGTTGCTCAATCCGATATCGAAACGTGCCAATCCATTGCCGATAAAGAAGCCATAGATTGTCAGTTTAAGCCCTTAGAGCTGGCGACATTTGACCAAACCCCTTTAGCCGCTTGTTACACCTCATTGTCGAGAAGCAGCTTCGGGTTAGCTCAGGCCTTTAACGGTGAAGAGATCCAAACCTTTGAAAGTGATATTCGACTGGCCGATCGTTTCTTAATGGAACGCTTTATCAAGGGCAGTATCGAATTCACAGGCGCCATCACTCAAAAAAAACAACACCTCAGAGTTTCGAACGCAAAATGTCGAGCTGGCGATTACTTGCCAAACTTGTCTGTGGTTTCGCTTGATATCGAGTGTTCAGAAAAAGGTGTGCTTTATTCCATCGGCCTAGACAGTCCAATGGACAGCCGAGTGATCATGGTCGGCGAGCCACAAGAAGCAGACACCAATATCCAATGGGTAACCAACGAGAAAGCACTGCTTGAAGCCATGATTGCTTGGTTCTCCGAATTTGACCCCGACATCATCATCGGTTGGAACGTCATTGATTTCGACTTTAGGCTGCTGCACAAGCGTTCAGAATGGAACGAAGTGAAACTCAGTATTGGTCGCGACAATCAACCGAGCTTCTTTCGCAGCTCCGCACAAAATCAGCAGGGCTTCATTACCATTCCAGGGCGTGTTGTCTTGGATGGTATCGATATGCTTAAAACAGCAACCTACCATTTCCGATCATGGTCTCTTGAGTCCGTATCTCAAGAGTTGCTGGGCGAAGGCAAAGACATTCATAATGTTCATGACCGTATGGATGAAATCAATCGAATGTTTAAGTTCGATAAACCGTCACTGGCCAAGTACAACCTTCAAGATTGCGTGCTAGTAAACCGTATATTTGAACACACTCACCTACTCGATTTTGCTATTGAACGCTCGCGCTTAACCGGTGTTGAACTTGATCGCGTTGGCGGCTCTGTTGCTGCTTTTACCAACTTATACATGCCTCAGATACACCGAGCAGGTTACGTGGCGCCTAATTTGGAGCCCGAAAATTGGATCGCTAGCCCCGGGGGCTATGTGATGGATTCAATCCCTAACCTTTATGACTCTGTGTTGGTTCTCGACTTTAAGAGTCTGTACCCATCGATCATTCGTTCATTCTTGATTGACCCAATGGGGCTGATTGAGGGGCTTAAATTGGAGTTAGGCTCTGAAGAAGACCAAGCAGTGGCTGGGTTTCGTGGCGGTCAGTTCCACCGCTCTAAGCACTTTCTACCAGAGATGATCGAAAACCTCTGGGCAGCCCGTGATGTCGCGAAGAAAAATAACGAGAAAGCATTTTCTCAGGCGATTAAGATCATCATGAATTCTTTCTATGGGGTACTTGGTTCTTCTGGTTGTCGTTTCTTTGATACACGCTTGGCATCCTCTATCACCATGCGCGGGCATGAGATCATGAAGCAGACCAAGGTTCTGATCGAAGACAAAGGCTATCAAGTGATCTACGGGGACACCGATTCAACCTTCGTGTCTCTCAATGGCAGTTTTGAGCAAGAGCAAGCGGACGAGATTGGTCACTCTCTCGTGGCTTACATCAACGACTGGTGGACGAATCACCTGAAAGAGGCCTACAACCTCACCTCGATACTTGAATTGGAATACGAGACCCATTACCGCAAGTTTCTAATGCCGACCATTCGAGGCTCTGAGACAGGATCAAAGAAACGTTATGCTGGCTTAATCAATCAAGGTGACCAAGAAAAGATCATTTTCAAAGGCCTTGAAAGCGCACGAACCGATTGGACACCGTTAGCACAGCAGTTCCAACAAACTCTGTATGAGATGGTCTTTCATGACCAAGATCCAAGTGACTATGTTAGACAGTTTGTCGATGAAACTTCCGCGGGCAAACACGATGATTTACTGGTTTATCAAAAGCGCTTGCGCCGTAAGTTGCATGAATACCAAAAGAACATTCCGCCACAGGTTCGCGCTGCTAGATTAGCCGACGAAATCAATGCCCAGCTTGGTCGCCCACTTCAGTATCAAAACAAAGGACGTATTGAATATTTGATTACGCTGAGTGGTCCTGAGCCCAAGGAGTACTTGAAGAGTGGCATCGATTATCAACATTACATCGATAAGCAGATTAAACCGGTCGCAGAAGCGATTTTGCCGTTTATAGGGTTAGATTTTGAAAGAGTCAGCGGCCAGCAACTAGGCCTGTTCTAGATTTAATTCTCTTTTCGAGGCGACATTAGACTCGAGATATCGATTAAAATTAGAGCCAGACATCAAAACAAAAAAAGCAGAGGAGTGTTTAACTCGCTCTGCTTTTTCAGATCAATGGATAGCTTACGAAGCCCTACCCGATTCGAAACTCAGTTTTCTGATACTGCTTAACCAGCCATTCACCAAAGCCATCAAGAATACCTATCACCGAACGTTTAGGAATCGCACGTCCAGACAACAAAATACCCAACCTTTGAATCTCGACTTCTTTCTCTGGATGATATCTTAAGAACTGCCGACCGCACTCCATAGGCGCATCGAACCAGTTCTTGTCTCGGTACATGATCAATGAGTAACTGGCTCGCAGGAGCTTCTTGGCAATAATCACCTGCGCGGCGACTTGTTGTTCTGGCGTTGTTGCTCGGGCAATCTTATTACGATAAACCGCTAGCCAGTTTTCCGCATCCATATTCCAGTGCTTGGCAATTTCCCAACTCGTTTCGAAATCACCATAGCAGTCTGATAAGTCTTCACCATGTACACACACGGCTAAATGCTTGAGCATAAAGCCCCACGTAAAGATGTTGTCGAAATCAACGATCTCGCTCACCAAGGTGGTTTTGATTGCCACTTGTGTGACCTGAGGGAAGCTCTTTTGGAAGCGCCACTTGATGGTATTCAGCAGCGTGGTTCGTTGATCTGGGAAAGGACGATGGGTAACCACCACCACATCTAGATTCGAGCGACCGACAACGGCTTGCTTACGCGCCACACTGCCATAAACATAGACACTGTGCAGATTAGAACCTAACCCACCTTTTAGAAAGGTAATCAGATCGTTAACCACAGGTTGAAATTCAGGTTGAAATGGCTGTGTTGGGTCAATAACAGGTAGCTGCATAGGTCGTTTCGGTAAATAAAATAATGATTTAACTGTCTCTCTATGATCGCTTAGGTGACTTTATGATTCAAGCTATTCCTATTTATAGCGTCTACGAGATATAATCACCGGATAGACCCAATAAGGACAAACACAAAATGCCTAGAGCAAGTGAGATTAAAAAAGGTTTTGCGATCAATGTTGATGGCAAAACAGTACTAGTTAAAGATATCGAAGTAACAACACCAGGTGGCCGTGGTGGTCAAAAGATTTACCGCTTCCGTGGTCACGATGTAGCAACTGGCGTTAAAACAGAGGTTCGTCACAAGGCTGACGAAATCGTTGAAACTATCGACGTAACTAAACGTGCAGTGATGTTCTCTTACGTTGATGGCAACGAGTACATCTTCATGGATAATGAAGATTACACACAGTTCATCTTCAACGGTGAAATGATCGAAGACGAACTGCTGTTCATCAACGAAGATACGCAAGGTATGTACGCGATTCTTATCGACGGTACTGCAGCGACTCTTGAACTACCAACTTCAGTTGAGCTAGTAATCGAAGAGACAGACCCTTCAATCAAAGGTGCTTCTGCTTCAGCTCGTACTAAGCCAGCTCGTCTATCTACAGGCCTTACTGTTCAAGTTCCTGAGTACATTGCAACTGGCGACAAAGTTGTTGTGAACACAGCTGAACGTAAATACATGAACCGCGCAAGCTAAGATACTGATTATGACCGAAGCTAACGACCTAATGTCTTACGACGACGCAATTGACACTGCATACGACATCTTTCTAGAGATGGCTGCTGATAATCTTGAACCTGCAGACGTGATCTTATTCACCGCTCAGTTTGAAGATCGTGGCGCTGCAGAACTTGTTGAAACTGGTGACGATTGGGTTGAACATGTTGGCTTTGAAGTCGACAAAGAGATCTACGCTGAAGTACGCATTGGTCTTGTAAATGAAGCTGATGATGTCTTAGATGACGTATTCGCTCGTCTGCTGATCAGCCGTGCCCCTGAACACAAGTTCTGTCACATGTTGTGGAAACGCGACTAGGCTCTTCTTAAACCAGCTCAGAGTACTGAGCTGGTTTTCTTACGACTTCATAGCCTCATCACTTTACCAAACTGCAACTCTACAAAATTATGACCAAAGCAAAGACAGATACCCTATCCAAAGGCTATGCCTGTGTTGGATTAGTAAACCCCAAAACCCCTGAAAATGTTGGCTCAGTAATGCGAGCTGCTGGTTGCTACGGAGCAAACTCTGTATTTTATACTGGTACCCGTTATGACCACGCTCGACAATTTCATACCGACACCAAAGAAAAGCACCTTGAGTTGCCATTAATTGGTGTTGAAGATCTTAAAGATATTATTCCTGTTGGCTGCGTGCCCATCGCGGTTGATTTGATAGAAGGCGCTAAGCCTCTGCCTGATTATAAGCACCCACCTCGTGCTTTTTATATCTTCGGCCCTGAAGATGGGACTCTGAAAAAAGAGATCACAGACTTCTGTCGTGAAACCATCTACGTTCCGACTAATGGCTGCATGAACCTTGCTGCTGCGGTCAATGTTATTTTGTATGACCGCATGGCGAAGGGTGACAACTTCTCGAATCATTTGAAAGTGACCTAATATCAATCGTAGCGAGTCAGCCGAGCTGGCTAAGCACTTCTAGCTAGTTAATCACTTCTAACTAGTTAAGCACTTCCACATGATTTGAACTGCGCCATATTCAAGACATAAAAAAACCTGCTAAATTAGCAGGTTTTTTTGTATTCGAAACATTGGATTAAGCTTCAGAATCCACGTAATTACTTACGTGATCTTGGCTTAGCCGGTTTAGCCGGGCGTCCGTTGTTCAGTTTAGGCTTTTTGGTAGACTGAGGTTTACCATTGGTCGCTGGAGCACTACGACCTGAATCAGGTGTTGTAGTACCGCGAGTTGCAGGCTTCTTACGCTTAGTCTGGTTACTACGGCCTTTAGGAGCATTTGCGCGCTCTTCGTGACGCTTAACAGCACGACGAATTTTCTGGCTACGAGAACGCTCACGCTTACGAGAAGTGTTTGCAGGATCAAGGTCCAACAATGTCTCTTTTTCTGGCTGAAGTTCAACAAGCTCACGCAAGTAGTTTACTTCTTGAAGATCTAGCTCTTTCCAACCGCCACGAGGCAGTTTCTTATCAAGGTAGATATCACCGTAACGTACACGTTTCAGGCGGCTTACTGTTGTTTCTTGTGATTCCCAAAGACGACGAACCTCACGGTTACGACCTTCGTTAATTGCTACGTAGAAAGTATGGTTCATACCTTCACCGCCAGCGTAAACCACATCTTCGAAACGAGCCATACCATCTTCAAGTTGAACGCCACGAGTCACGTTCTTAACTTTTTGCTCTGTTACTTCACCAAATACACGTACTAGGTACTCACGCTCAACCTGACGGCTTGGGTGCATTAGGCGGTTTGCTAGTTCACCATCGGTTGTGAACAACAGTAGGCCTGATGTGTTTGCATCAAGACGACCAACTGAAATCCAACGAGAACCACGGATCTTAGGTAGACGATCGAAAACAGTACGGCGACCTTCAGGATCGTGACGAGTACAAAGCTCACCTTCAGGTTTGTAGTAAGCAAGTACACGACAAACCACTTCTTCAGAGGCTTTGCCTGTAATTGTGTGGCCATCGATACGGATCACTGAGTTCTCGTCTTCAAGACGCTCACCCAATTTCGCAACTTGACCGTTAACACTTACACGACCAGATTTGATTAAACCTTCTAGTTCACGACGAGAACCGTGACCAGCTCGCGCTAAAACCTTCTGTAATTTTTCGCTCATTTACTCTTTTCTACCTAATTGTCGTCTTCACAGACGTCGAATGAATTTTTCGCGACCAAAACGCGGTCGCGTATTATCGCAAATAACCTGCCAAAAAGCACTTGTTATTTACTCTGGCAGGTTTGCTGTTTCGTTACAGACTGTTAATCAGTAACGCTATTATTCAAACGGCGCTGGATCACCGGCACCACGACGTAAAACAACCGCGTCATCGTCACTGAAGTCAATCACTGTAGTAGGTTGCTCACCTAGGTAGCCGCCATTCAAAATGACATCAACCGCATGTTCTAGGCTGTCGCGAATTTCTTCTGGATCCGATTCAGTTGTCTCGTTACCCTGTAGGATTAGCGAGGTCGACATCAAAGGCTCACCCATCGCTTCTAGAAGGTCTAGGGCAATTTTGTTGTCTGGTACACGAATACCAATCGTTTTACGCTTAGCGTTCATCAAACGCTTTGGCACTTCTTTTGTTGCTTTGAAAATAAACGTGTAAGCACCTGGCGTGTGCGCCTTAAGCAGACGGAAAGCCACATTATCTACTCGTGCATACAGTGACAACTCAGAGAGGTCACGGCATAACAAAGTGAAATTGTGCTTATCATCGATTCGACGAATTTTACAGATACGTTCGAGTGCTTGTTTATTCTCAAGCTGACAACCCAGTGCGTAACCTGAATCTGTTGGATAAACCACAACGCCGCCATTGCGAATAATCGCAACCGCTTGAGTAATTAAGCGCGCTTGTGGGTTATCTGGGTGTACATAAAAAAACTGGCTCATTGTTGATCCTCGTTATCGAATCTCTCGACTCTATCATCAGAAGGAGCTGGCTCACCTAAAGACTATTCAGATGGTGAAACCGTTTGAAACTCCCAATCTTTCCATACTTCTTCGACCCCAGAAGGTAGCCAGAGATTACGTCCAAGTTCCATCCATGGGGATGGGTAATGGAAGTCGCTGCCTTGGGAGGCTAATAGTTTGTATTGTATAGCATAATCCGCAAGTGTGCGTCTTTCTTGTTGCGCTTGCTGAGGTTGAGCCACTTCCATGGCGTCACCATTTGCTTCAACAAATGCAGCGAGCAGACGTTTAACCCACTTGGCTGTAAGGCCATATCGCGCAGGGTGTGCTAATACCGCTTGACCACCAGCCGCATGAATAGCCGTTACAGCATCACTCATTGAGCACCATGTTGGCGGCACATAACCTGGGTTGTTGCGCGTAAGAAACTTTTTAAACACCTGCTGCATGGTTTTCGCGTAGCCGTTGTCGACTAACCACTTCGCAAAGTGCGCTCGAGTAATTGGTGCATCACCAGCAATCAACTTAACTTCTTCCAAAACGCCTTCACGGGTCGCTTTCTCGAGTCGCTGAGCAATCATCTCAGCACGTCCGACACGGTGTTGCTTCTGTTGTTCAATTAACGCTTTCAATTCTGGAGATTCAGGATCGACGTTTAACCCAACAATATGGATATCTTTGTTTTGCCAAACGGTTGAGATCTCGATGCCGTTAATCAACTGAATAGGAAGATTGTTATCAGCAATATAGCTGCGTGCTTCTGCAAGCCCATCAGTCGTATCATGATCTGTAATCGCTAACGCTTCGATGTTAAAGCCTAACGCTCGGTCAATCAGTTCAGGTGGAGTAAGTCGGCCATCTGAGGCTGTTGTATGACTATGTAGATCAATTCTCATATATTCTTTTTCATTGTTTTCAATTTTTATCGTTATATTTGTGTAAACGCACTTGACCTGCAAGCGCAAAACTAGTTAACTAGTACACAAATACGAAGTATCACATTTGATAGGTTCACTATGTTACAAGAATTTAACCAAAACCATAAAGATAAAGTTTTAGAACTTTCTTCAGTAGAAGCAAGTTCAGAGCTTAATTGGTGGCGCACTTGGACAAGTTCTTGGTGGGCCAACGTGTACTTCTAATTAAACAGTTTGTTTATAAAAAAGTTATCACTAAGCCCGCTTTCATAGCGGGCTTTTTAATTTGTCGAACATCTCACATTCAACTGACTAACAAATCAACGAATTGACCATATTCTAGATTGGGTGAACGGTATCTTTATGCGACTATGTACGGCAGGAAATTTAAAGAATCATAAAGGAGGTCTTGTGAACAAGGCCATTGAAATCAAAAAGCTGGGAACCATTGAGGTCATCAATTCTTCCGTTCCTTACTCGCAAGATCCAACCAGTGTTTTTCATACTCTGTGTGAAAACAAAACAGACAGTCTGCTGTTGGAATCTGCTGAGATTGAATCTAAACAGAACCTGACAAGCCTACTCCTTATCGACTCTGCTGTTCGCATCGTATGTCGCGGACATGAAGTAACCTTTCAAGCGTTGACTCAAAATGGTCAAGCGCTTATCGAACACCTAGCTCAAAACGTTAAAACAGAGATCAAATCTGACCTTACGGATAACGTATTGACGCTGACGTTTGTCGAGCCAAGCAATGAATTAGACGAAGACTCACGTTTAAGAGAAGCGTCTTCATTCGATGCACTGCGTTTGGTTCAACACAGCTTTGAGCAAGACGCGGATAACAAGCACGCGTTATTCATGGCTGGCCTATTCGCTTACGACATCGTGGCGAACTTTGAACCTCTAGGCGATGCTGAAGCAACCAACAACTGCCCTGACTTTGTTTTCTACGTTGCTGAGACACTATTACGTTTCGACCACCAAGAGAACGAAGGTCTGCTTCACGCAAGCTTGTTCACTCAAGATGAAAGCATTAAAGCGCAACTGACTGAGCGCCTAGCCGACATTCAAACACAGTGTCAGTCATTGAAGGCGATCACAGAAGTCACGCCGCTCGACAATGTTGACGCGGTACCAAGCGTTTCAGATGAAGACTTCTGCCAAACGGTTCGTGACCTAAAAGAGTACGTAGTAAAAGGCGATGTATTCCAAGTGGTACCTTCACGTCGCTTCACGCTACCTTGCCCTGCTCCACTGGCGGCTTACAAAGAACTCAAGCAAAGTAACCCAAGCCCTTACATGTTCTATATGCAAGATGAGCTGTTTACTCTGTTTGGTGCTTCTCCAGAAAGCGCGTTGAAGTACGAAACTGAAACCAACCAAATCGAAATTTACCCAATTGCGGGTACTCGTCGTCGCGGTAAGCGTCCTGACGGTCAAATCGATTTCGACCTAGATAGCCGTATCGAGCTTGAACTGCGTACCGACAAGAAAGAAAACGCTGAACACATGATGCTGGTCGACCTAGCACGTAACGATGTGGCGCGTATTGCAGAAGCAGGCACTCGCCACGTAGCAGATTTGCTAAAAGTGGATCGCTACAGCCATGTGATGCACTTAGTTTCTCGTGTTGTTGGTCAGCTACGTGAAGACTTAGATGCCCTACACGCTTACCAAGCTTGCATGAACATGGGTACGTTAACAGGCGCACCAAAAATCCGCGCAATGCAGCTTATCCGTGACGTAGAGAAAACACGTCGTGGTAGCTACGGCGGTGCGGTGGGTTACCTAACCGGTGAAGGCACGTTAGATACGTGTATCGTAATTCGCTCAGCTTACGTTGAAGATGGCGTTGCACAAGTGCAGGCTGGCGCGGGCGTGGTATTCGATTCAGACCCACAAGCAGAAGCAGATGAAACTCGCGGCAAAGCTCAAGCGGTTATCTCAGCGATTCAAGCAGCTCATACTAAAAACCTAACAAGTAAGAAGGAGTCGTAATCATGGCTGATATTGTATTCATCGATAACTTCGACTCGTTCACCTACAACCTTGTTGACCAGTTTCGTTCATTAGGTCACAGCGTGAAGATTTACCGTAACAACATTCCTGCAAAGGTCGTTGAAGCGGCGATCAACGAATTAGATAACCCGGTTGCACTGCTTTCACCGGGCCCTGGCGCTCCAGCAGACGCGGGCTGCATGCCAGAGCTGATTCAATTGCTAAAAGGTAAAGTGCCAATGATTGGTATTTGCTTAGGTCACCAAGCGATTGTTGAAGCCTACGGCGGCACCGTTGCAGGCGCAGGCGAAATCATTCATGGTAAGGTGTCGATGATGGAACACCAGAATCATGCAACTTACCAAGGCTTACCTTCGCCACTGGCTATTGCTCGCTACCACTCTTTGGTTGCAACACATGTATCCGATAGCCTAACAGTGACAGCTGAAGTCGATGACTTGGTGATGTCTGTAGTTCAAGAACAAGACAGGGTGTGTGGATTCCAATTCCACCCTGAATCAATTATGACGACCTACGGTGCAACGCTTCTAGCAAACGCTATCGAATGGGCTCTTGAGAAACCTCTTCACCTAGAGAAAAGCTCTACCCTTGAGAAGAACGAGAAATAGGAAACGATCATGGAACAGATTAATAAACTTTACGAACAGCAGTCTCTTACTCAAGAAGAAAGCCAACAGTTGTTTGATGTGATCATCAAGGGTGAGCTCGATCCAATCTTGATGGCTTCGGCACTGACTGCACTAAAAATCAAAGGCGAAACGCCCGATGAGATCGCAGGTGCGGCGAAAGCACTGCTTGCCAATGCAAACCCGTTCCCACGTCCTGATTACGATTTCGCTGACATCGTGGGTACAGGTGGCGACGGTCATAACACCATTAATATTTCGACGACTTCTGCATTTGTAGCAGCAGCGTGTGGCTTAAAAATAGCTAAGCACGGCAACCGCAGTGTATCGAGCAAATCAGGCTCTTCTGACCTACTGGATTCGTTCGGCATTAATTTAGCGATGACAGCAGAAGACACACGCACTGCAGTCGACGAACTTGGCGTAGCATTCCTATTTGCTCCGCAATATCACGTTGGTGTACGTCATGCGATGCCTGTTCGTCAAACAATGAAAACACGCACGATCTTCAACATCCTTGGCCCACTGATTAACCCTGCTCGCCCTAACATCGAGTTAATGGGTGTTTACAGCAAAGAGCTAGTACGCCCTATCGCGGAAACCATGCTGAAAATGGGTATGAAGCGTGCTGCGGTTGTTCACGGTAGCGGCCTTGATGAAGTCGCTATTCACGGCGAGACCATCGTTGCTGAAATTAAAGATGGCAAAATTCACGAGTACACAGTGACACCGGCTGACTTTGGTTTGAACACTCACCCGCTTGAAGCAATCAAGGGCGGCGAGCCAGAAGAGAACAAAGCCATCACTACGGATATCCTGACGGGTAAAGGCACAGATGCTCAAGTTGGCGCTGTGGCCGTCAACGTGGCTCTGCTGATGCGTCTATTTGGTCACGAAGATCTAAAAGCCAACGCACAGCAAGCGATTGACGCGATGAACTCTGGCAAAGCGTACGAGCTTGTACAAAAGCTTGCTGCACACGCCTAACGAACGACGAGACAAAGAACATGACACAGACTACCGATAAACTGTCGACCCACGTTTCAGTCAAAGAAGCTGAAATGGCGGAAGTACTAGCAAAAATCGTTCGTGATAAATACCAATGGGTTGCAGAGCGTAAGCAAATTCAACCATTGGATGAGTTTAAATCGGCGTTAACCGCAACAGACCGCAGCTTTTATGATGCTCTGAGCGGTGAACAAACGGTTTTCATCACTGAATGTAAGAAGGCATCTCCGTCAAAAGGTTTGATCCGTGACGAGTTTGATTTGGACTACATTGCATCGGTGTACAACAACCACGCCAACGCAATATCAGTTCTGACCGACGAGAAGTACTTCCAAGGTGACTTTGAGTTTTTACCTAAGGTTCGCAGCATTGCTAAGCAACCTATTCTGTGCAAAGACTTCATGGTTGATACTTACCAAGTTTACCTAGCTCGTCACTACTCAGCTGACGCAATTTTGCTAATGCTATCGGTATTGGATGACGAAGAGTACCAAGCACTTGCTGAAGTCGCTCACTCGCTAAACATGGGTGTACTTACCGAAGTCAGCAACGAAGAAGAGCTTCACCGCGCAGTCGCTTTAGAAGCAAAAGTGATCGGTATTAATAACCGTAACCTGCGTGACCTTTCGACTGATTTGAACCGTACTAAGGAATTGGCTCCGCTAATTCGCGAACTCGCTCCAGAAGCGATTGTCATTTCTGAGTCGGGTATCTACAACCACCAGCAAGTACGTGACCTTTCAACATTTGCAGACGGCTTCCTTATCGGCAGCTCTCTCATGGCTGAAAAGAACCTTGAACTTGCGGTACGTAAAGTAACGCTTGGTGAAAACAAGGTCTGTGGTTTGACTCACTCTGACGATGCAGCGAAGGCTTATCAAGCTGGTGCAGTATTCGGTGGTCTGATTTTCGTTGAAGCATCTAAGCGTCATGTGGATATCGAAGCAGCTCGTTTAACCATGAGCGGCGCACCTTTGAACTACGTGGGCGTGTTCCAAAACCATAGCGTTACTGACGTTGCAAAAACGGTTTCTGAGCTAGGTTTGTTTGCGGTGCAACTGCACGGTGATGAGTCTCAAGCATTTGTAGATGAGTTGAAACAATCACTACCTGAAAGCGTTGAGATTTGGAAAGCTTACGGTGTGGCTTCTGACGCTGAAAACGGTGCTAAAAGCGCGCTACCAGAATTACTGAAAAGCAACGTGACTCGTCACCTGCTAGATACTAAAGTGGGTTCTCAAACTGGCGGTACAGGCCGAGCGTTCGATTGGAGCCTAATCAACAACCAAAGCGCAATCATGTTAGCAGGTGGGCTAAACCCAGAAAATGCTAACCAAGCGGCTAAGTTGGGGTGTTTAGGATTAGACCTAAACTCTGGTGTTGAATCCGCTCCAGGTAAAAAAGACGCAGACAAGCTGCAACGTGCTTTTGCAGCGATTCGTAATTACTAGTCTGGCTTCTAGAACTTAAAACCTAGAAACCAGAACTAGAAAGCAGAAACTAAAAACATATTTGTGGGCTTTGCCTTTTGCGAAGCTCAAACCAGATTAAATGACTTGGTGTGAATACACATCGATAGAATTGAAGGAATAACACAATGGCTAAACTCGATGCCTACTTTGGTGAATACGGTGGTCAATACGTACCGCAGATCCTAGTGCCAGCACTAGACCAACTAGAACAAGCGTTTATCGATGCACAAGCCGATCCTGAGTTCCGCAGCGAATTCATGACGCTTCTGCAAGAGTACGCAGGTCGTCCAACGGCACTAACGTTGGCTCGTAACCTAACTAAAGGTACAAAAACCAAACTGTACCTAAAGCGTGAAGATCTACTTCACGGCGGTGCTCACAAGACAAACCAAGTACTTGGCCAAGCACTACTAGCAAAACGTATGGGTAAGCAAGAAATCATCGCTGAAACAGGCGCAGGCCAACACGGCGTTGCTACCGCTCTAGCTTGTGCTCTACTAGGCCTTAAGTGTCGCGTTTACATGGGCGCTAAAGACGTTGAACGTCAAAGCCCGAACGTATTCCGTATGAAACTAATGGGCGCAGAGGTTATCCCTGTTCATTCAGGTTCTTCAACGCTAAAAGATGCATGTAATGAAGCGCTACGTGACTGGTCTGCAACTTACGAAGATGCACACTACCTATTGGGTACTGCGGCTGGCCCTCACCCATTCCCAACCATCGTTCGTGATTTCCAACGCATGATTGGTGAAGAAACGAAGAACCAAATCCTGGCTCGTGAAGGTCGCCTTCCAGATGCGGTTATCGCTTGTGTCGGCGGTGGTTCAAACGCTATCGGTATGTTCGCCGACTTCATTGAAGAAGAGTCTGTTCGCCTAATCGGTGTAGAGCCTGCTGGTAAAGGTATTGATACCGACCAACACGGCGCGCCACTTAAGCACGGTAAAACCGGTATCTTCTTTGGTATGAAAGCACCATTGATGCAAGATGAGAACGGCCAAGTAGAAGAGTCTTACTCTGTTTCTGCGGGTCTAGATTTCCCATCAGTTGGTCCTCAACACGCGCACCTAAATGCGATTGGCCGTGCTGAATACGACAACGTGACCGATGACGAAGCGCTAGAAGCGTTCCAATTGATTGCACGTAAAGAAGGTATTATCGCAGCGCTAGAGTCATCTCATGCTTTGGCTCATGCTGTTAAAATGGCTCACGATGACCCAGAGAAAGAACAGCTATTAGTGGTTAATCTATCTGGTCGTGGTGATAAAGACATCTTCTCTGTACACGACATTCTTAAAGAGAAAGGAGCATTATAATGGATCGCTATCAATCACTCTTCACTCGCTTAGCTGAAAAGAATCAGGGCGCATTTGTACCATTCGTAACGGTTGGCGATCCTAACCCTGAGCAGTCTCTTAAGATCATGGAAACACTCGTTGAAGCGGGTGCTGATGCACTTGAGCTTGGTATCCCATTCTCAGATCCACTTGCTGATGGCCCAACAATCCAAGGCGCGAACATTCGTGCTTTAGATTCCAAAGTCACGCCAGATGTGTGTTTTGATCTTATTGGTCAAATTCGCGCTAAATACCCAGAACTGCCAATCGGCCTACTGATGTACGCGAACTTGGTTTACGCACGTGGTATAGAAAATTTTTACGAACGCTGCGCAAAAGCAGGTATCGATTCAGTATTGATTGCTGATGTACCAACCAACGAAAGCGGTGAGTTTGTTGCTGCAGCGAAGAAGTTTGGTATTCACCCAATCTTTATTGCTCCACCAACAGCAAGCGATGAAACACTTCAGTCAGTATCTGAGTTAGGTGGTGGTTACACTTACCTACTTTCTCGCTCAGGCGTAACAGGTGCTGAAACAAAAGCAAACATGCCAGTAACGGCACTGCTTGACCGCTTGAACAAGTTCGATGCGCCACCAGCACTGCTTGGTTTCGGTATCTCGGCTCCTGAGCAAGTGAAAGAAGCGATTGTAGCGGGCGCTGCAGGTGCTATCTCTGGCTCAGCCGTTGTGAAAATCATTGAAAACAACGTTGAACAACCAGAAGCAATGCTTAAAGCACTTGCGGAGTTTGTAACGCCAATGAAAGCGGCTACGCAGAAATAATCGACGGTCATTAAATAGACGCTCGTAATCAATGGTCATTTAATAGAACCAGCGATTCAAATAGTAAAAGGCTCCACAGTTGTGGAGCCTTTTTTATTGCTCTTCATTTGAGCCAATCACTCATCGGCTTTCATCGCTTTCTTGATTGCAGCCTCATTGAGTGTCGCTTTGATCGGGTCGGTTATCTTCTCCACTAGATCGATGGGCATTGGAAAGATGATGGTAGAGGTTCTTTCGTTAGCCACCTCGGTTAGCGTTTGCATATATCGCAATTGAATGGCGTTAGGCGCTTGATTCAACACCTCCGCGGCTTCGCGCAACTTAGAGGATGCTTCAAGCTCACCAGTCGCATGTATTACCTTAGCTCGACGAGAACGTTCGGCTTCCGCTTGTTTAGCAAGAGCTCGCACCATGCTGTCATCCAGATCAACATGCTTAATCTCGACATTGGCAATCTTGATCCCCCAATTATCGGTATGTTGATCCAAGATCGCTTGTAAGTCTCTATTAAGCTCTTCACGCTCAGACAACAGCTCATCCAACTCATGCTGACCGAGTACCGAACGCAGCGTTGTTTGTGACAGTTGACTGGTCGCTTCGAGGTAGTTCTCTACGTTATTGATCGCCATCTTCGGATCCAGCACTCGGAAATAGACCACGGCATTCACCTTGACCGACACGTTATCGCGTGTGATCAAATCTTGCGTCGGTACGTCCAACACGATAGTTCGAAGATCCACTCTTACGATTTGTTGAATGAAAGGAATGATGATAATCAACCCCGGCCCTTTCACACCGTAAAAGCGCCCAAGGAAGAACACCACTGCACGCTCGTACTCGCGCAGCACTTTGAACATACTGGCTATCAACAAGATAACGAGCACAATGACAATACCTATAGTGTGTATAAACATAACCGCCCCCTAATGGTAACGATGGCTAAGCAATTAATAATCCAATAACGTTTGTACTAGCACTCCACGCTAACAGTCCGCGCTAGCGAGATTTCGATGATGTATCATCGGGCAGCGCTTCAACATCCAAAGATAACCCCGTCAGCTTGGTGACTCTGATGATCTGCCCTGCTTGCAGTTCACTCGCGCATTTGGCTTGCCAGATCTCACCTTCGACCAATACTCGACCTGCGCCAGGGAAACCGCTTACCACTTTGCCCGTGTCACCGACAACCGCTTCCATCCCTGTGGTCACTGGTTTGTTTCTCACTCGGACTAGCATTGATATTGTTACGACGATAAAGGCGACAGAGAACAAACTGATTCCAATAATTAACGGTAATGCGATTTGGTAACCCGGTACCTCAGTGTCCATCAGCATGATTGAGCCCAGTGTAAATGCGGCAACGCCACCCAAACCGAAAATACCAAAGCTCGGGCTAAAGGCCTCTGCCACCATTAAGGCAATTCCCAATAGAATTAAGGCAAGGCCCGCGTAACTCACAGGCAGCATTTGTAAGGAATACATGGCGAGTAGCAAACAAATACCCCCTAATACACCCGGTAAACCGACGCCGGGGTTATAGAACTCAAGGAGCAAGCCATAGATACCGATGAGCATCAGAATGTAAGCAACATTTGGATTAGTAATCACCGAAAGCAAACTGAAGCGCCAATCTTGCTCTCGCTCGACAAAAGCCACCTCACTGAGCTGAATTTCCTGGCTGACACCATTGATTATGATGGTGCGTCCATTACTCAACTCAACCAATTGCTGTAGGTCGCTCGCGATGAAATCAATCACATTCAATGTGAGCGCATTGTCTGAATCCAAGCTTGCTGCTTCTCTTACCGCCTTCTCTGCCCACTCTTCATTACGATTGTGCAGCTTAGCCAAACTTACGATATAAGCCGCTGCATCGTTAATGACTTTCTTTTCCATCGCTGTGGTAGCTTTCACCTGATCAGAGTTTTGTGGTTCTTGATTACCGTCATTTTCTGCATAAGTGTCGTCGTCTTTGTTGGTGTCATCTTGAGGGGATAAAGGATTTGAAGGCGCTTTACCGCCACCTAGAGAAACTGGGGTAGCTGCACCTAAGTTGGTACCGGGGGCCATTGAAGCAATGTGGCTGGCTAGCAAGATATACGTCCCCGCGCTCGCAGCACGTGAGCCTGCAGGCCCCACCCATGTAGCAACGGGAATAGGCGATGTCGTGATCGCTCTAATGATGTCTCGCATCGACGTATCTAAACCGCCGGGCGTGTTCATTTTCAATATGATGAGCTTAGCTTGCTCATCATGAGCTTGTTCTATCTCTCTGGTGAGGTAGTCACTCGTTGCAGGTCCAATACCACCATTAATCTCAATAACCCAAACATCATCAGCCTGAGCTAAGGCAGAACTAAATAGCAGAAGGAACGCAAATAAGCACTTTGATATAAAAGTCATGCATCTTCTCCTTACAACTGAGATGCTAGATTGACGTTTTATTCAAGCGTAGAGGTAACATCTTGGTAATAAATAGATACCTTAAGCATAGTTCAGGCTAAATTTCGCACAACCAACATCTCATCTTCTCTTTTCCTAAACTTGTATAAAAAGCACTCGCCAATGAAGATTAAATGTTAATAAAAATGAGTTAACAGAACCCCACCAAAAGCATTCATAAAACAACACCGTTCAAACTTTTTATAAATTAAACAAATAACGCATCAACCAAAAACAAAGGCAAACGTTTGCCCAGTATAAAAAAACACCTAATAGCGATTCAGCTCCGGTTTTTAAGAGACTTTCACCTCCGCTCATATTGATAAATGTAAAGGATACGTGTAAAACTCTTCGCGAAATATTTATCCAATGGTACATCGTACATTGGTGAGTAATTCTGGGATTTTTATATTTAGTAGCACAGAGGTTATGGAAGTGTTAAAAGAAAAGAGTTTACTAAGCAACATCGGCATTCAAGTCGTTATTGCAATGATCATCGGTACCGTAGTCGGCGCGATGATGGGTGACAGCGCAACAATGTTCGCTCCACTGGGTGCTATCTTCATCAACTTGATCAAGATGTTGGTTATTCCTCTAGTAGCGGTTGCTCTAATTTCAGGAGCTGCAGGTCTAGGTAATAGCTCATCGGCAGGTAAAGTCGGTGTAACAACACTGGGTTACTTTGCACTAACGTCTGCACTTGCTGTAGCACTAGCGCTTGTAATGGGTGAAGTATTCGAACCGGGTCGCGGTATCGATGTTTCTGGCGTTGAAGGTATGTTCTCTTCAGAATACGCTGCGAAAGGCGAGCTTCCAACGTTCTGGGCAACCATCACTGGCATGATCCCTACCAACGTTTTCCAATCATTGAATGAAGCAAACATTCTGCAAATTCTCGTTTTCTGCTTGTTCTTTGGTATTGCGATTTCTAAACAAGCAAAAGAGAAACGTGACCCTATCATCAACGGTGTAAATGCTATCGTTGACGCTATGGTATGGATGATCAACAAAGTTATGATCATTGCACCACTTGGCGTATTCGGCCTAATGGCTGAAGCAGTAGGTACGTTTGGTTTTGGCGCGCTTATGGTTGTGTTCAAACTGTTCGTTGTTTACATCGCTGCGATTCTTATCTTCGGCTTTGTTGCTTACCCACTGATGATTCAAATCTTCACTAAGACTTCAGCGAAGAAGTTCCTAGTAGCAATGAAGAAGCCTCAAGCGGTTGCACTATCAACAGCCTCTTCAATGGCGACACTACCAGTAACAATGGAAACAGTAGAGAAAGAACTTGGCGTTCGTAACTCTACCGCTTCATTCGTTCTGCCTTTAGGCGCGACGATCAACATGTCTGGTAACGCAATTTACTACGGCCTAGTGGCTATCTTCTTCGCACAACTGTTCAACATCGACCTGTCTATGGGTGCTTACGTTGCTATCATCGTAACCTCTACGCTAGGTGCTGTTGGTCAAGCGGGTGTTCCAGGTCCTTCTTTCCTAGTGGTTGCAGTTCTTCTAGCAGCAGGTATCCCTATCGAAGGCCTACCTCTGTTGTTCGCTCTAGACCGTATCTTCGACATGATTCGTACTGCTCTAAACATCACTGGTGATGCAGCATGTGCAGTAATCGTTGATTCTCTAATCAAAGACGAAGAACAAGAAGCAGAGCTACAAAAGCAGCAAGCTTAGTCAAAAGACAACATGCTTAATTAAAATTTAAGCAGATTAGTTATTAATGTCTTTTAATAAATAAAAACCGCCTTCATTTGAAGGCGGTTTTTTTAGTTTAAATAGTCAGCTGTTTTTAAAAAATCGATGGTTCATTTTTCGTATAGAACTGTCACTATTTATTATCTGTTATTAGTTGATTAAACCAAATGCACGAGGCAGCGCTAAACTAATTTCAGGAATGAAGGTAATGGCCAATAATGTGACGATCAATACGGCACAAAACGGCATGATACTTCTAATAACATTTTCAATTTTGGAGCCACTGACACTACAACCTACAAATAGTGCCGTGCCAACGGGTGGCGTTGCAATGCCAATACATAAGTTGAAGATAATCATCATCGCAAAGTGAATTGGATGCATGCCTAAATGCTCAGCAATCGGCATAAAGATAGGGGTAAAGATCAATACGGCGGGCGTAAGGTCCATAAACATACCCACGATCAGTAGAATCAGATTCATCAGAATAAAGATGATAATCGGATTATCTGAAATAGAGAGCATCCAATCGCTGATCATTGTTGGTAGACCAGTAAAAGCCATTGCCCATGACATGATGGTTGAAGCACCAATCAAGAACAACATAGTGCCAGTGACCTGAACGGTTTCTCTACAAATTATCGGGAAGTGCGCCCATTTGAGGGTTCGGTAACAGAGTGACAATATAAAAGAGTAAAGAACCGCTATACATGCCCCTTCTGTAGCAGTGAATATACCGCCAATAATACCGCCAATAACAACAACAATAAGCCCTAAGCTTGGTGTTGCTTGCCAAACAATATTCAGCACATCTTTCGTTGTGAAGCCGTCATTCGCACTTGTTTTGTAGCCTTTCTTTTTAGCGATGAAATAGGCTACGACCATGCAACTTAAACCCATTAAAATACCTGGGACATAACCGGCGATAAACAACGCCGCTACGGATGTTCCACCCGATACCACTGAAAATACGATCAATGAATTACTCGGCGGTATTAGCAAGCCTGCTGGGCAAGATGCAACGTTTACTGCTGTTGCTAAGTTTTTATCATAACCATCTTTTTCTAATTCAGGGCCTAAGGTTTTACCAACCGCCGCAGCCGCAGCAACGGCGGATCCTGACACAGCGCCAAACATCATATTTGCAAAGATATTTACGTGAAAAAGTGAGCCAGGGATCCAACCAACCAAGAGCTTTGCAAGATTGATGAGTCGACTCGCGATGCCACCCACATTCATTATGTTACCAGCGAGGATAAAGAAAGGGATTGCTAATAAACTGAAACTATCGATACCGGTAATAATTTTTTGACCCGCAGTAATACTTGCGACTTCAAACGGTAAGATGAAATACATGATCGTTAAAGAAGACATAGCAATTGCAATCGCAATAGGCATGCTTATCGCGATCATGAATAAGAAGAGGCCTAGCAGCCAAACACCAATGGACAAATCCATAATATAGAGTCCTTTTATAACTTACTTTTTGTTGGGTTCACAAAAAAGATCAAACGTATTCATGACCAAATAGATGAGGATAATAACGGCTGAAATCGGCAATATTGAATAAACCGTCGACATCGGTAATTGCAGTGCTGGAGATAGTTGTTGTGTGGTTCTTCCCATTAGGGCGATGCCACCTTGAAGCATTGCTAAAAATACAAATGCGCCAGAAATGGTATTGATGAGTACGTGCAATGCGATATGTGCTTTACCCTTAAGATAACCATCCAATAACGTTATAGCCAAATGTCCTCTGATACCGAATAAATAGCTTGCTCCTAATAAGCCAAGCCATACCATCGCATAACGAGCAAGTTCATCAGTCCAGTTACTTGGGTCATTCAAAACATAACGACTAAAAACCTGCCAAGTGACGGTAACGACAAGTAACATTAATGCGAAAGAAGAGACAAAAAGAATCAACCTATCAAGTAGGTTTCTGAAAGTTGCTAACATGGTGTGATACCTCAAAAATTTTGCCTTAGCAAAGCCAAGGCAAAATTATATTTTCACTAATACTGGTTAAAGAACTTCAATTTTTTCAATGAATGAAGCTAATTTAGGGTCTTTTTTCGCTTCATCAATCATAGGTTTAACAGCTGCACGGAAAGGGGCTTTATCAACTTCAACAAACGTTACGCCTGCTTTCATTCCTTTCTCTTTGTTCATGTCATCTGTTGCGTCCCAGATTTTGATCTGCTCTTCAAGAGACTCAGCTGCTGCTTCCTTTAAGATTTTTTGTTCTTCTGCAGTTAGTGAGGCCCATTTATATTCTGAAATGATGATCACATCTGGTGTCATCATGTGCTGATCCATAGAATAAAATTTAGCAACTTCACTGTGTTTCATTTCAACTAAGCTAGAAATATTGTTTTCAGCACCATCAATTACGCCTTGTTGCAGTGCCGTGTATACCTCATTGAAAGGTACAGGTGTTGCTTTACCACCTAATAGGTTGACCATTTCCATCATGGTTGGAGAACCAGGAACTCGAACTTTCATTCCCGCCAGATCGGCCGGCGAGTTAATTGCTTTTTTAGCGTAGAAGCTACGTGTACCTGAATCATAAAATGTAAGTCCAATGAAGCCTTTACCTTCGCTTGAAAGCAGCATCTCTTGTGCCGCTTCACTTCGCATGAACGTTCTCATATGTGGAACATCACGGAATAAGAAAGGCAGTGCATTAACCTTAAACGTTGGTTCAAAAGATTCAGCTAATCCACCATTGATTTTCGCCATATCAATCGCGCCAGTAACAACTTGCTCAGCTTGATCACGCTCAGAGCCTAATTGACCGTTTGGAAAGATCTTAATCGTAAGGTCACCATTCGATTTTTCTTTAACTTTATCAGCCATGATCACCATGCCTTGGTGAGCAGCGCTTTCTAATGACATTGCATGTCCTAGGGTCAAAGTTTTTGCTTGAGCTCCAAATGCCATGAGAATTGATGCCGCAGCAATCGTCAGTAGGTGTTTTTTCATGTTCTTCTCCAGAATCCATTTTTGTAAGAGGTACAGTTGTATATGTCACGTTAGAACCGAGCTAGAGATCTAAAAATCAATTGCATATCGCTCATGACTTTAACGCTTCATTACAATATTCTTACCTCATGCATTTTGTATTACAATACTATGTGTATATTTTGTGAGCTAAGGTTCATCTATACGCCGGAGAGCTGAATTGATTGTGATACCAATCATATTTGACACCAATTAAACCATTAAGCAGTCTAACTTCGGATTTTTTGGGGATTTCGAGCACTTCCAACTGCTTTTAGAACAATCTGTTAGCAAAAAATACATTTGCACATTTGTGTTATTTTAAGACCCAGAGTTCGTTTATGGAGCACGAGCAAAGAAGGTCTTATCGATTGAAAAGCGAGTCGTCAACTGTGATTTCTGAGGTGGTAGAGATAAAGTTTTAGGCTAAACGTATGGAAAAAGAATGGATAAGCAGGGATAAAGGCAATAGAGAGAAACTTGATAGGACGAATTGTTTGTAACAAAAATCCGAGAACCTCACAGCTCTCGGATTTTTATTTTTAGTGATTCAGTTTTAGGCGTTAGACGAATTACAAATCAGCGCCATAAATATCAAACGTGAAGTACTTGGCAGCAATTTTGTCGTAAGTACCGTTCGCTCTGATCTGTTCGATGGCGGTATTGAATTGTTTCGCCAGCTTTGAATCCTGCTTTCTTAACGCTAATGCCGTGCCTTCGCCAATGTAGGCTTTGTCGGTCACTGCTTTGCCTTTGAATTCAAAACCCTCTCCCTCTTTCTTGTCTAAGAAAGCGAGTGATAGTTGATCGGAGTTACCAAACGTTAGATCTAAACGACCATTCTGCATATCAAGGTAGACTTCGTCTTGTCCTGTGTAACGCTTGATGTTTACGATGTCGCCAAACTTATCAGTGACGTAACGGTCGTGAATCGTGCCCTGCTGCACACCAATGGTTTTACCCGCTAAGCCGGCCTCATCTATACTAAATTCTGCGCTTTTAGCAGCAACAAATACGGCTGGTGTTTGGTAATACTTATCGGTGAACAAGATTTTGCGCTTACGCTCTTCGGTAATACGCATCGAAGCCATGATCACATCTGACTTTCTCGCCAATAGACTTGGAATCAACGAATCCCAGCTTTGTGATACCCAAGTACAATCCAACTTCGCTTGTTCACACAAGGCGTCAGCTATTTCAATATCAAACCCAACAGGTTTACCTTCGCTGTTTTTGTAGTTGAATGGCGGATACGTAAAGTCTGACGCCAAACGGATTTCTTTTGCCTGTACTGTGGTACCAAGTAAAGCAGCCGCACAAGCGAGTCCTAGTATTATCTTTTTCATCATTGCCATCCTAGATATGATTTTTATCGAGTTGAGATTGAGTTTCTTTATGTTGAGATTGCTGAATTTGTTTGTCTTGTTGATTCTTTTCTAATTCGGTTTGGTAGCGTGAAAGTGACGCTATCACTTCTGCCATACTCTCTTGACTGCCGATACTGATACGTACGCAATTACGCAAAGCAGGCTCATGGCTCTGATTTCTCGTCACAATGCCATCTTTCGTCAATACGCTAAACAGTTCATGCCCCGATTTTTGACGTAGCAAAATAAAGTTGGTCGATGACGGATAAACATGTTCAATGAAGTCGAACTGGGTTAACGCAGCTGCAAACTGATTGCGAATCTCAACCAGTTTAGCGGTCGCCTGTTTCATCACCGCAACACGCTCATCAGACAAAGCTTTTAAGACGATCTGAGACGAACAATCTGGCATCGGGTATGGGGGAATCAGCTTCGATACGTATTGCATCACGTTGGAACTAGCCAAAATAAAGCCACAACGCACAGCAGCTAGTCCAAACGCTTTAGATAAAGTACGAATCACGACTAGATGCGGATAACGCTCAATAAGGCTCACAGCCGATGTCTGAGGTTCAAACTCAATATACGCCTCATCAACCACGATTAACGATTTACCCACCGTTCCTTCCAGTACCTCAATAAGGTCGGCTTTTGGAATCACATTACCCGTTGGGTTGTTCGGTGAACACAGAAAGACAAGATTAACCAGTTCAGACTTCTGCACAATATCGGCAACATTAAGATTAAAGTCTTCTTGTAATGGCGAGTCTAAAGTCTCGATCGCCAGTGCATCGGCGCAAAACTCATACATTGCATAAGTCGGAGAACAAATGAGGATATTGTCTTGTGCTGGTTTGCAAAAGGTTCTTATCAGTAAATCAATCGCTTCATCAGCACCACGAACCGCAACGGTTGCAGCGTCAGTTCCACAATAGGCTTGATAAGCCTTGGCAATGTCTTGCGGTAAGAAATCAGGATAACGGTTGTAACCTTGCTCACCCTCGAACAAAGTATTTTCCAGTTCATTGGCATTTAGCCAGACACGCCCGTCGCCGCCAATTCTTCTTGCCGATTGATAAGGTATTAATTTTTTTACAGCCTGAGGCACTAAGCTATCAATAAAAGATGTCAAGAAGCTATCCCTTTCATGTAATTACGATTCCTTCACCACTGCCTTCATATTCAAAATATGCGACTTATACACATATTGAATCACAAATGATGATTAAGTATTTACATTCAAACAGAACACTATTGATAAATGAATCGAAATAATCACATAATAGCCATGATAAAAAATCATAGGTAAAGCATGAATAAAACTCTCCCTTCAACAAAAACACTGCTCGCGTTCTTGTCTACAGCTAAGCATCTCAACTTTACACGTGCTGCACATGAGCTCAATGTCACGCAAGGTGCGGTAAGCCGTCAGGTGCTGTCGTTTGAAGAGAGTCTTGGGTGTGATCTTTTCTACCGACATGCTCGTGGGTTGTCATTAACCCCCAAGGGAGAAGAACTGGTTCCGCTGATTCAAGATACCATTCAACAACTGCAATCAGCGCTTAATCAGGTTGCCAGCTCTCCATCTAAGATCAAGCTCAACGCACCAAGTTGTATCACCTCTTGGCTATTGCCTAAGCTGATGTCATTCCAACAAGCTTTTCCTGAAATTGATGTTGAGTTGACCTCAACCATCAAGCACGTTTTCGAACCAAGCTTTGATCCTTTTGATGCCGTCATCACCTATGGTAAGAAGCCAAGCCAACAATCCATTGTTAGCCAACTCTTGTTCAACGAACAACTCGCGCCAGTCTGCCAAGCGCAAAGCATTAAACCGAGTCACCTTACCAGTGGTTCTTCTTCTCTAATCAAACCACACAAGCTTGCCCAATACACATGGCTACATGCCAATAACGAACAAAGTGATTGGCGACTTTGGCTAGAGCATATTGGAAGTCATGATCTTTCAAGCAAGAAAAACCAGCAATTTGCGACACTCGATCAAGCGATGAACGCCGCAATACAGGGCTTTGGGATTGCGATAGGCGACATCACTCTCGCCAAGCAAGATATCGATTTGGGTCGATTGATTAAGGTTAGTGAAGGAAGCATATTTTCTGGCAATGGGTATTTTTTGCTGCAACCTAAAAACCGGCAAAACCCTTCCCTATCAACTTTAGTCGATTGGCTAGTCGGTTAGCGGCTATCAAATTGCCAATTGAAAAACATTAAAGCTTCAGTCGTTAGTCATAATGAGAATTTTACCATTCTCAAAATAAAACTATTTTGCGCCAACTACGTATTGGTTTTTAGAGAATAGAACGTACATTCCTTTAACTAGTTGAAAAGAAAATTAATTCAACTTTTTATCTCAGAAGCTCTATTCCAACGGACAAAATGGCATTCGAATTGCTTTGTCATAGATAACCCAACCAATATACAGCAGGTTGCAAAGATATAACTGCAGCTTGTCACGGAGGATAGGCTATGACCTTACAAAGACATACATACTACGGCTTAATTCACCATGGAATTAAAACCTTATTAATCGATAGAATTGGCCACTTCACTGAGCGTGAATACCACGAGTACCTTGACCTAACGACAGGTAAATCGACGTGTTTTGCGATGAGTGAGCAAGAGCTTGAAAACACCTTAGACAGTTTGAAAAGTGAGGGCTATCTTGAAGACATCAAGAAATTGATACCTCGCTACCAAACATCGTCCATGCGGTAACAGGAGTTACACACCATTAGTTTTGCAGCCAATTGTCTCGGGCTATTTAGCATCGAGGCAATTTTGGTTAGACTGTCTGCAACTCAACTAACTGGATACTCAGTGCCACATGAAGCAAATCCTTGATTTCATTCCTCTCATTATATTCTTTGCGCTGTATAAGATGTACGACATCTACACAGCTACAGGCGCATTGATTGTTGCTTCCGCAGTACAAATCGTTTTGACGTACATTATCTACAAGAAAGTAGAAAAAATGCAGATCATCACATTCTTGATGGTTGCCGTATTTGGTGGCATGACCATCTTTTTGCATGATGACAACTTCATAAAATGGAAAGTAACCATCGTTTATGCGCTGTTCGCTATAGGCCTGACTGTAAGTCACCTAATGGGCAAATCAGCGATTAAAGGCATGTTGGGTAAAGAGATCTCTCTTCCTGAAGCGGTATGGGGCAAGATCAACTGGGCTTGGACTCTGTTCTTCACATTGTGTGCGATCCTCAATGTTTACGTTGCTTTCAACCTGCCTTTGGATGTGTGGGTCAACTTCAAAGTGTTTGGCCTTCTCATTGCAACCTTCGCGTTCACCTTGTTAACGGGTGTTTATATCTATAAGCATCTACCAAAAGACCAGCTTCAATCAAAAGAGCAAGCTCCAGAAAACGATAAGCAACAAGAGCTCTCAGGTAAAAATACCGACGAGAAATAACCCTTAGGGATGAGTCCGCATCCCCTTTTTGATACAATTATTATCAACATGCGATTTAATAGTGGCCAATGATACTCGTGATCATTGGCCACTGATTGTTTGTGTTCGGCGAATACGTTAAAAATATGACCACCGCGAGTCCCGCAAACACATCTATTTAAATTCAAAACAATCAATACCATTAAGAGTACAACAATGACTATTCAATCAACTTTGAACCCGATTGGTTCTTTACTTCTTCGCACCTTGGCGATGCCCTCTGATACCAATGCAGCAGGTCAAATATTCGGTGGTTGGATAATGTCTCAGCTCGACCTTGCTGGCGGAATATTGGCGAAAGAGATCTCAAACGGAAAAATAGTCACCGTGTCAGTATCAAGCATCGAATTCAAACAGCCAGTGTCGGTTGGCGATGTGGTCTGTGTTTATGGCGACTGCACCAAGATTGGCCGCAGCTCGATGAATATCGACCTTGAAGTATGGGTTAAGCCGGTACTTGATCACGGCATCGGCGATCGTTATAAAGTTTGTGGCGCGACATTCAACTACGTTGCTGTAGACGAAAGCGGTAAGCCTCGCCCAATCAACAAATAGTCCTTCGACGACCTTATCTCTCTAAAAGGTCTTTAGTCATTTCGATTAAAAATGCTAAAGACCTTCTCACTCTGCCGCACCATTTCACAATTTCTTATCATTAGCTCTTCCAATACCTATTAGTTCGCGTAAATTAACCAGATAAATAATTTAATCGCTCTAATTCAGTGAAGTAACATAAGGATATCTCAACATGTGGTACGTGATTTTTTCTCAAGACGTCGAAAACTCATTAGAAAAACGCCTAAGTGTTCGCCCACAACATCTAGAACGCCTACAAACACTTCACGATGAAGGTCGGCTTCTAACAGCAGGCCCAATGCCAGCTATCGATTCAGATAACCCTGGTGAAGCGGGTTTCACAGGTTCAACTGTAATTGTTGAGTTCAATTCTTTAGAAGACGCACAAGCATGGGCTGACGCAGACCCGTACATTGATGCTGGTGTCTACCAAAATGTCATCGTAAAACCATTCAAGAAAGTATTTTAACGTGAAAAAATGGATTATTGGCTCACTGGCTTTAGCTCTGCTTGCAGGCTGTGCTTCAAGTGAGCAAGACCAACAAAGACAGCTTGAAATGATGGCACAACATCGTGCTGGCGTTTTATCTGCTGGCCTGCCAATTGAGTATGGCCCACTGTCAGTTATGCGTGTACTGGCAAAAAACACCGTTATCGAGATCATGATGATCTACAACCAAGACGCTAAAGGTGCTAAGCCTTTGAACCAAGTTGTAGACATGAGTGTGAATAGCTACTGCACCAACTCTGAAGTCAGAGCAAACCTCGACATGGGTTTGGCTTACAACATCAAGATTCGCAACACTCGCGGACAATTGATGGTTGAGAAGCTGATCAGCAAAGATACTTGCCAAAGCAGCAGCTAAATTCGAGATTCGAACAAGCATCAAGCAGAAAGGCCTCGCATTTGCGAGGCCTTTGTTTTTTGAGAGTAATCAAACCCTAACGTTAGCTAAACTTAAACTCCTGCCGATTCCCACTCTTTACGCAGTGTCTTAGTCGCCGATACAAGATTGGTCAGTGCGGCTTCTGTCTCTGCCCAGTTACGCGTCTTAAGGCCACAATCTGGGTTTGCCCACAAACGTTCTGCCGGGATTTTCTCTGCCGCCTTCTTCAGCAAATCAACAATCCACTCTTCTGATGGAATGTTTGGTGAGTGAATATCGTAAACACCTGGGCCAATCGCATTCGGGTAGTTGAACTCTTCAAACGCTTTCAGCAGTTCCATGTTCGAGCGAGAGGTTTCAATAGTGATCACATCGGCGTCTAGCGCAGCCACTGAATCAATGATCTCGTTGAACTCGCTGTAACACATGTGTGTATGGATCTGAGTCTCTGGCTTGGCACTCGCTGCTGAAATCTTAAAAGCATCGACTGCCCACTCTAAGTATTCGGCATGGTCGCGTTTTTTCAGCGGCAGGCCTTCACGAATAGCAGGCTCATCGATTTGAATAATGTTGATACCAGCGTCTTGTAAATCCGACACTTCATCACGCAGCGCAAACGCTAATTGATTGGTGATCTCTTTGCGTGAGATGTCTTCACGTGGGAATGTCCAACACAAGATAGTGACAGGCCCTGTGAGCATCCCTTTCATCTGCTTTGACGTCAGAGATTGAGCATAGGTCGACCATACCACCGTCATTGGTTTTTCACGTTCGATATCTGCAACCACAATCGCAGGTTTTACACAGCGAGAACCATAGCTTTGTACCCAACCAAATTTGGTGGTTTGGAAGCCTGCTAGATTTTCTGCAAAGTATTCCACCATGTCATTACGCTCGGCTTCACCATGCACAAGCACATCCAAATCGAGTGCTTCTTGACGTTTGACCGCATCCGCGATGTGACCTTTTAGTGCGGTGGTGTATTCCGCTTCACTCAATTGACCAGTGCGGTAGGCGCTACGTTGAACACGAATCTCACCGGTTTGTGGGAAAGAACCGATCGTTGTGGTTGGTAACAACGGTAAGCCGAGAACTTCAGACTGATGCGCCGCTCGTTCTGCATAAGGTGCACTTCGCTCAGCTAACGCTTTAGTGATGGTATTAAGGCGAGCTTGTACCTGAGGCTTGTTGACATGAGTCGCGCTCTTACGAGCAACAATTGGCTGGCTGTACGTCTCACAAGCTAAAATGGCATTTTGATCGCCGTCTAACGCAGCTCCCAATAAACTCACCTCGGTGACTTTCTGTTTCGCGAAAGCAAACCAACTCTTCACTTCTTCACTGAGCGAATCTTCTAACTCCAAATCTACTGGGCTGTGCAGCAGCGAGCATGAACTTGCCACCCACAGTTTGTCTCCTAGCTTCTCTTTCACTGGCTGTAGTAGCTCCAACTGCGCGGCCAAATCAGCACGCCACACATTGCGACCGTTAATCGCCCCTGCAGAAAGCACCCAATCTTCCGGTAACTTGTTCACCACCTCATCAAGTTGCTGCGGTGCTGCAGCCAAGTCGATGTGTAAACCGTTGACGGGCAGTTCTACGATTTTATCTAACGTGTCAGTCACTGAATCAAAGTAAGTGGTAAGCAGCAGTTTGACATCGCTTTGAATCACTTGATAAGCCAACTTGAATGAATCAGCCCAACGCTTTTCAAGTTCCAGAGAAAGGATAGGTTCGTCGATTTGCACCCACTCAACACCCAACTTGGATAGTTTAGCCAAAATCGCTTGGTAGGCAGTAAGAAGGCGAGGCAACAGGGTTAAGCGGTCAAAGCCCTCTTCCACTTCTTTGCCTAGGTACAAGTAAGACAGTGGGCCGAGAAGTACAGGCTTAACCTTGTGTCCTGCTTTTATTGCTTCGTTCACTTCGTCAAACAGCTGTGGCCAACTCACCTCGAACGAATCATCTTTACTGAATTCAGGAACAATATAGTGGTAGTTAGTGTTGAACCACTTGGTCATGTCAGACGCTGCTGAGTTATCTTTTGTGCCACTTTCCAAACCATGCTTACCACCACAACAGGTTGCCTGCGTTTGAGATTGTATTTGAGTTTGAGATTGACCACGACCAACGCGGAACAAAGTATCTAAATCTGGAAAGGCTTTTTCACCGTCGGAACCACCAGCATGACGCTTTGGCACGTGGCCTAGAAGTAATGTCGTTGTCAGAACATGGTCGTACCATGCGAAGTCGCCCGCAGTTGCAAAGCTTAGATTCGCGTCGGCTTGTACATTCCAGTTACGATTTCTTAGCTCGCTGCCGAGCAGCTTAAGTTCTGATTGGTCAATCTCACCACGCCAGTATTTCTCTAGTGAGAACTTAAGTTCGCGTTTTTCGCCGATGCGTGGGTAACCAAGAATATGCGTTGTTGTCGTCATGAGTCTGTTCCTTATTCGATAATTTTAATTTCCGGTCAGACTACCTTTGATGATTTTACTTTTTCACAAAGGCGTCTGGATGGCTAAACTATCGCCCTAATCCGATCTATGGACAACGTCCAAATATTCATCTTGTTTATTAATAATATTCATCTTGAATCGTCCAAAGATGAACAGTTTAAATCCATCTGGACATCTAGACGTTTACAAAGCATCAAAAACACCGTAGGGTGATTATTAAGAAATATTGAATTGGCTTAGGGAATATGAGGAATACTCATGATAGAGCTTAAACACCTTCGAACATTGACCACCTTGAGAGACAGCGGCTCGCTTACAGCCACTGCGACTTCTCTTCATCTGACTCAGTCGGCGCTTTCTCACCAATTGAAAGACCTTGAGGCTCGTATTGGCGGTCAGCTTTTCCTGCGTAAAACTAGGCCCGTAAAATTCACCTCTGAGGGGGAGATCTTGCTTAAGCTCGCAGATGAGATACAACCAAAAATTGCCAAAGCAGAGAATGAACTCGCGAGCCTGAAAGAGGATGTGAATGGTCGATTGCACATGGCGATCGAATGTCACTCTTGCTTCCAATGGTTAATGCCTGCTTTGAAGGAGTACCAAGTTGCTTGGCCAAGCGTGACGCTCGATTTCTCATCAGGCTTTGGTTTTGAACCTTTACCGGCTTTGATGGCTGGGGAATTGGACTTGGTGATCACCTCGGACATTCAACCGCGTTCAGAGGTCCATTACGAACCGCTCTTTGATTTCGAAATGCGTTTGATCACCGCCATCAACTCACCTTTGGCAGAAAAGCCAAGCATCGAACCACAAGATCTTAGCGATATCACGATGCTCTCTTATCCGGTTCAAAAACAGCGCCTCGATGTTGTGAAGCACTTTTTGCAACCGGCAGGTGTAGAGCCGAAGAAATGGAAACAGGCAGACAACACATTAATGTTGGTGCAAATGGTATCAGCCGGTCTAGGTGTTGCAGCCTTACCTAACTGGGCGATCAGCGAGTTTTCAAGACAAGGGTTAATCGCCAGTAAACCATTGGGCAACGGCCTTTCAAGACGACTGTTTGCGGCGGTAAGAAACTCTGAGAAAGACAAACGTTATCTGCAGGCTTTCTTTAGCACGGCAAGACAGCAGAGTAAGAGTCACCTAGATGGCATTGAAGTCGTTTAACGGTATTGATTGTTGAGTGGAATGAGCCTGCGCTCAACATTAGATGCAAGCTTCAAAAGCAAGCGCCAGAAACAAAAAAGTCACAGATAATCTGTGACTTTTTTCTCAGTATCTATTCAGTATCAACTAGTAGTAGACGATACTTAATTGAACACGAACAATGATGCGCCAACTCGATGTTTATCTTGGATAAGACTTGAACTGATTCGTCAATGGATCATATTGATAGCCAAGCATATCCAGCTTACCGACGACACTTTCTATATCCATTTCATACATGCTGACCAGCTCTTCAAAGCTATCACATTCCAAACGAAGCTTTTCGTTGACGATCCCGAGCAAGATAATGCTATCGAAACCTTTGACGTTGCTTAAATCCATCCTGAACTCCTAACGAACACACGATTAGAATTAAGTTTAGAACGCTTACCAGTCGCATGCTTAAAAACAGATCACACTTCTTTCGCTACAACGGATTTTATCAACTAAAAGTTTCGAGAGTTCGACAACCTCTTACAACGCCCAAACAGGTGTTAAGCCAATCACTGATGCTAATAACATCAGCAATGCTATCGTTAATTGCAGCTTCTCAGGTGTTTTGACAAACAGCAAATGCCAACACCAAACCACGATAGAAGAGATAAGCAAAGCAAAGCTAAACAACAAGGTTGAAATAACAGGTTCTAGTTGCGCTTCAGACAGTGAATAAACGTTAATCACGGTCGCCAACACCACCAGCATGCCACTCAATACGCCCACAACAGGCAGAACGCGGTGAAATGCTTGTAAGCGCGTTCTTGCGATAGTCAGCAGTAAATGTCCGAAAGAAGCACCCAGTAAAGCCACCAGCAACACAGTCGCAATAATACCAACTGGGTTTACCTGTTCGCTTGCTTGAATAGCAACGTATGACAGCGCCAAACCACACGCAAGATACATCACCCAGATAGGACCTGAATCACGCGTCTTCTTAGTTTGAACTTGAGAATAGAAATAGAAGATAGCGAATACGATCAGAAACGCTTCAATTCTTAATGAAGCAACAGCAAGCCAAAGCACGCCAATCGCAGGTAACATCTTGTGAATACGGCCACGTTGGCCAGGGCAAATATCACCCTTCACTAAGATTAAAGTTAAGATCAGTTGGGCTCCTAATAGCATGGGAGCAAATTGTACTAATAATGATTCGACCATTGTGGATCTACTTATTCAGACTTATTTTCGCGAATAATATCAAAAACTGCTGCGAACACTAATCAAAATCACAAATTAGCGACGTTATTCAAGGCTTCAACTATGCTGTTGTATGGTTCTTTTGTCAGCATTATCTGCAAAATGGCGAAAGACATCAGAACTAACAAGGGCATGTTCTACTGGCTAGTCTAGGCTCATGCCGCTATAATTCCCGCCTCAAAAATCAGAGGTTGAAATATGTACAGCGATATCACTCCTATTCATGAACACAAAAAATACTGGGCCGAGTGCTACGGAACAGCACCCTTTTTACCTACCAGTAGAAAGGAGATGGATGCTCTTGGATGGGATAGCTGTGACATTATTATTGTAACTGGTGACGCTTATGTCGATCACCCGAGCTTTGGTATGGCTATCATTGGCCGTTTGCTTGAAGCTCAAGGTTTCCGCGTGGGCATCATTGCCCAACCAAAGTGGGACAGTAAAGATGCCTTCATGGAACTGGGTCGACCTAACCTATTCTTCGGCATCACTGCGGGTAACATGGATTCCATGATCAACCGCTACACCTCTGATCGCAAACTTCGTCACGACGATGCCTACACACCAAACAATGAAGGTGGTAAGCGTCCTGACCGTGCAACTCTGATTTATTCTCAACGTTGTCGTGAAGCCTACAAAGGCACGCCAATCGTTCTTGGTGGTATTGAAGCGAGTTTACGTCGCGTTGCGCACTACGACTACTGGTCTGATAAAGTTCGTCGCTCTGTATTGTTTGATGCAAAAGCAGACATCCTTCTTTTCGGTAACGCTGAGCGTGCACTGGTTGAAGTAGCACATCGCATTGCTGACGGCGAAGACATGTCAACGCTGACAAACATTCGCGGTACTGCAATCAACCTGCCTGCAGCGCCTGAAGGTTACAAAATTATCGATTCTTCTCGTATCGAAAAACCGAACAAAGCTTATGTTCCGGTTAACCCATACGAAGTAGAAACGCAGTGTGATACCAAGAAAGACGAAAAAGAAGAAGTAAAGGCGCAACCAATTACGATTCGCCCTTCTCGTCACGATGCAAAAACAACCGCGGTTCGTATCCCTGGTTTCGAAAAACTCAATAACGACCGTATTCTTTACGCTCATGCTAGCCGTATTCTGCACCTAGAAACTAACCCGTATTCAGGTCGTGCTCTTATTCAACGACACGGTGACCGCGAGCTTTGGGTAAACCAAGCGCCAATTCCTCTTGCAACTGAAGAGATGGATTATGTGTTTGGCCTTGCGTACAAGCGTGTTCCTCACCCAATGTATGGCAAAGCAAAGATCCCTGCATACGACATGATCAAAACCTCGGTTAACATCATGCGTGGTTGTTTTGGTGGTTGTTCTTTCTGTTCAATCACAGAGCACGAAGGACGAATCATTCAGAACCGTTCGAAAGAATCAATCTTGGATGAAATCGAAGATATTAAAGATAAAGTACCTGGCTTTACCGGTACCATTTCTGACTTGGGTGGCCCAACTGCGAACATGTATCGCTTAGGTTGTTCTGATCCTAAAGCTGAAATTAACTGTCGTCGCCCATCATGTGTGTTCCCTAAAATCTGTGAGAAACTGAACACAGACCACCAGCACACTATTGACCTTTACCGCTCAGCGAGAAAAGTTCCGGGCATCAAGAAAGTAATGATCGCATCAGGCGTTCGTTATGATCTTGCGATTGAATCTCCAGAATACGTACGTGAGCTTGTGACTCACCACGTTGGTGGTTACTTGAAGATTGCTCCAGAGCATACTGAAAAAGGCCCTCTGGATCTGATGATGAAGCCGGGCATGGGCACTTACGATCGTTTCAAAGAGATGTTCGAGAAGTACAGCGCTGAAGCGGGTAAGAAACAGTATCTAATTCCTTACTTCATCTCTGCTCACCCGGGCACGGAAGATGAAGACATGCTTAACCTTGCGTTGTGGCTGAAAAAGCATAACTACGAGTGTGACCAAGTACAGAACTTCTACCCATCGCCAATGTGTAATGCTACGTCGATGTACTACTCAGAGACCAACCCTCTGAAGCGCGTGAAATACAAAAAACGTGAAGATGTTCCGGTGCCTAAAGGCGATCGTCAACGTCGTCTGCATAAAGCATTGCTTCGTTACCACGATCCAGAAAACTGGAAAATCATCCGTGAAGCACTGATCAGCATGGGCAAAAAGCACCTAATTGGTGACAAAGCGAACTGCTTGGTACCAGAAGAGGATTTTGAAGCTCAGACACCGGCACAGCGTCGTAAATCTGGTCGTCACGGCTCACAACGTTTCGCAACTAAGCACAGTAAAGCTCAACCGGGTCTTGGCGGCGAAAGCCCACGTAACCATTCTAAGCCTGGTGGCAATAAGCCTAAACCGGGTGGTAAGAAGCCAACAGGTAGCCAAAGCAACGGCAATCAGGGCAACGGAAAGCAGAACGGGAATGGTAATAAACCAGCGACTGGCTTCATCAAAAAAGCCCCTGCTAGTCAGCAATCACAAGGCAACGGCGGCGGAAATGGCAAGCCAAACCGCAGCAAAGCGGGCAATGGTCAAAGTGGTAAACCTGCAAGTAACGGAAAGAATCGCCAGCGCGCAACACAGCGTTAATATAGCGACCCGATTTACTTCACTATCGTAAAAATACAAAGCGCAGCTATCTAGCTGCGCTTTTTTGTGTCTGGAAAATTTTCAAATGCTTTCAATCAATAAACCTATCAACCTGTGGATCAATGGGCCTATGAACGCTGCCATTGGTCGGGATAATGGATAATGTCGTGGAAAACCGCTTTCTCTGTGCCTATGTTTTTATAGCCATGGGGCTGTTCAGCATTAAAGCGCACCGCTTGTCCCGGGCTCAATTCATACCAGCTATCGTCAAAGAACACCGCCATACGACCTGAGATACACAATATATGTTCAATCACTCCGGTACTGTGTGGTCCAGAAAAGTGCTCATAGTTTTCCGCTAATCCCAACTCATATACCTCAAAGCCTACAGAGGGTTCAAACGGAAAAACAACACTAACCGAGAAGCCCTCATTCAAGCTTTCATCACGCAATTCATTGGCGTCTCGGAACAAGCTCACCAGTTCATCACTAGAGCAAGATAGAATCAAACTCGAGAATGAAACGTTCAGGCCAGTGGCGATTTGCCATAGCTTCGCGACGGTTGGACTCGATTCACCACGTTCAATCTGTCCTAGCATCGCTTTGCTTACACCAGTCGCTTTGGCAGTCGCGTCGAGGCTCCACCCTTTCTCTTTACGAATTCGCTTTAGGTTGTGGCTGACTTGTACGTCGTTTTGGTCACTCAAACTCTCTTTTACATTAAAGCGAGTTTCCACATTCATGTTCTTCGGCATGTTTTCGTTTATCTACCTATTTAAGTTTGCTCGTGCTTAACTTTATCACGAACAAAATTTAAACAAATAACACTTGTGCGCTATAACGCACAGGTGCTAAGTTAAGTCCTATGTATGTTATAACGCACAACGAGAGTGGTTAGTATGGGTCAGATTAAGTTTTCTCACATCAGTACTGGTTTTATTGCGGTATTTATCGGTTATGCGAGTGCGGCAGCGATCATCTTCCAAGCAGCGACCAGTGCGGGAGCCAGCCAGCAGCAGATTGCTTCATGGTTTTGGGCGCTCGGAATTGGCATGGGCGCGTCGACGATTCTGCTATCGTGGAGATATAAGCAACCAGTAGTGACGGCATGGTCGACACCGGGTGCTGCGCTACTTATCACCTCGTTGGATGGGCTCACCGTAGAGCAGGCCGTGGCTATCTTCCTGTTTAGTTCACTGCTGATCACGATTACAGGTCTAACTGGCATCTTTGACACGCTGCTTAAACGAATACCCACATCAATTGCCTCTGCGATGCTGGCTGGTGTGTTGTGGATGTTTGGAATTGGAATTTTCACCTCCCTGTCTCAAGAGGCCATTATCATCGGCACTATGTTAGCTGCGTATATTTTTGCTAAGCCTAAGTTTGGTAATTTGTTGATTCCTTTTATCTTACTGCTTGCCGTCATAATGAGTGGCGTTGCCGGAAAACTCGATTTGTCAGATGTAGATTTAACGCTGACTCAACCTATGTTTATCACGCCCGATTTTGATATAGCGTCTCTGTTGAGTGTCGGGATTCCGTTATTTGTGGTGACAATGGCATCACAAAACCTGCCTGGGTTCGCCGTATTGAAAGCCAATGGTTACAACCCACCAGCGTCACGAATTATCACCACGACAGGCATTACCGGTTTATTGCTCGCTCCCTTTGGTGGTTTTGCGTTTAACTTGGCAGCGCTAACAGGGGCAATATGCATGAGCCCGAACGCAGACCCAAATCCGAAAAGTCGTTACAAGGCAGCACTAGCGATGGGCGGTTTCTATCTGTTGGCGGGAGTATTAGGCACAACTTTTGTTTCTCTGTTTTCATCGGTTCCGCAAGCCATCATTATAACCATTGCTGGATTGGCCTTATTGCCAACACTTGCGAACAGCCTCACGACAGCACTTGCTGACGACACACATAGAGAAGCGGCATTGCTCACCTTTTTGCTGACGGCTTCTGGGATTAACTTTGCGGGAGTTGGCAGCGCATTTTGGGGGTTGTGTTTGGGTTTAGTCTGCTACGGGATAAAGAACTGGCAGTTAAAAGCGGCTCAAACAAAGCAGGCTCAAACAACACAAGCGAACGAAGGCAAAGAACAGAGTTAGAATTGCCAATCGTCTAAATAATCAATGTTCAATAAAAAAGGCAAGTCATTGGATGACTTGCCTTTCTCTTTCTTTTTCTTTTTTAGCGGGTAAAGACCCAATACTGACTAAACAGATAGTTAGTCACCATACCAACCAAAATACCAACGGCCATTGCGATAAACACAGCCCCAGTAAACGCTGGCAGTAATTCCGTCATCAGCTTAAAACACAGTAAATTAGGTACTGCCGATATCGATGCTGACAACATGAACTTTTGCCACTGAATCAGTTTTTCAGACCAACTACCCTGCCCTTTGAACCCAAAGGTCAGCACACGATTACCAAACCAGGTTGTCGTTGCTGCAGCAATGAAGGAGCCAATTCTCGCCGTCATTAAAGGCAACCCAATAACGTAATGGAGCAATGCAAATACAAAGCAATCAACAACAAACCCGCCAACACCAACCACTGCGAACCGAACCATCTTGTGATGGGACTGAAGCCTTTGGCTGTGTCTCTGAAGCTTGTTATTGATCATTCGCAGCCCTGAGTTAACACTGAACATCACTTTCACTTCGAATGTGACTCAACGACAAATTTGGTTTGATATCTTGGCTATGACAACTGAATAAAGCGCGCTTTATTTTCACCGTCGGCTCCAAAATACACGTCAACGCGTTGTCTTTAATCTTGGTTTCCACTTCCGCTCTTTTTCCAATCAAGTAGAACTTGTCGATGCCGTCGAGTTGCTCGATATCAAGTAACTTCTTCGCTTGCCCATGGCTATAAAATTGCCCTGAGAACGGTCGTTTTCCTACATAAAAACTCGGTGATGAATCGGTAATCTGCTCGAAGATGATACGGTCACTTTTCTCGTTCGCCTTACCTAGATTCAGGTAAACCATCGCAATCATCAATAAGACTGGCAGAACTAAAGCCACGCTCGAGAACCACTTCTTATCTTTTTCCACCACAAGTATAGCAACCAACAAACCAAGGGCTGGAATACCCGGTAGGACGTATGCTGGGAGAATGTTGCCCGCCATAGTGAAAAGGATCAGAGGCGAAATCAGCCAGCACACAAGGAATGAAAACAAGCCGCGATTTTCAGTATTAATTTCTGCAATTTTCTTACGGCGAACAAGCGCTAGTATAGGTAATACAATCGACCAAGGCGCTGCGGCTTGAATCCAGAATACCCAGATCATGCCTCGTGTTTCATCGTGAGCGGAGCCGTAAAGATCGCCTTCCCAGCCACTCACTACAAAACGCTTAAAGTGTTCACCAACAATAAAGTAATCAATAAAACCCGGTGTCGCCATTTCTGCCATGATGTACCACGGCAGCGCGATCGCTAACATCACACCTAAGCCAGACAACAATGGGAAACGTTGCCAAAGCGCTTTGAAAGCACCAAAGAACCCATGTTGTAATACCAACCAAGGGAAAACTGCGATACCCATAATGACAATCGCTACCGGCCCTTTTGCAAGTAAACCTAGCGCTAAACCAATAAAGCCAACATAACCCCAATTTCTATTGGCCTTCGGACTTCCTTCACCTTTCCGACCCTCTCCTCCTAGCCAACATAGATAGAAACCTAACATGGCAATGGTCATCGCCAAGGTTAACGCGATGTCTGTCATCACAGCACCCGCAGCAATAGAGAAAATACCGCATGTCGCCAACACTACCGCGGCAACCAACGCACTTTGGCCAGTTCGCTTCGCCATGTAAGCCGTCAACAAAATCGTTACGACACCCGCTAACCAATGAGGTGCACGAACGGCAAATTCACTCAAGCCGAACAACTCAATACCTGCAGCACTCATCCATGTAAACAGCGGCGGCTTACCCCAGAAAGGAATGCCATAGTCAAACTGAGGCGTTAACCAATTCCCTGTTTCCACCATTAAACGAGCCATTTCGCCATAGCGCGCTTCTGTGGTGTCCATTAACGGGTAAGTCGCCAGAGATAAAAGCCTTAGAACCAATGCAAAAGCCAACAAGTACCATAGGTGCGTTCGGTTCAGGCTCATGCTGACTCCTCTAATTTAAAATGTGTTTTTAATGCAGGTGTATCGACCACCGATTGGATCAGATACAAAGGACGATTCTTGGTTTCAATGAAAATACGACCTATGTACTCTCCCATTAAACCAATACTCAAAAGTTGGATGCCGCCAAGGGCAAGCTGTACAACCATCATTGACGGATAACCCGTGATAGGCTCACCAAACATGATGGTTTTGAAAACGATAACCATGCCATACACAAAAGCAGTCAGCGCGACTAAGCCACCCAATGCGGTAGCAATGCGCAGCGGGCGAATCGAGAACGAAGTAATGCCATCCATCGCCAATCCGATGAGCTTGAGATAGTTCCATTTCGTTTCACCGCAGAAGCGAGCATCACGCTTAAATTGGAGTGTCGCTTGTCTGAAACCAGGCCATGAAAAAATGCCTTTCATGTAACGGTTACGTTCTGGAAGTTGATTGATATGGTCGACGACTTCACGGCTCAGCAGTCTGAAGTCACCCACATTCTCAGGAACATCGATTTTCGCAGCCACGTTCATGACCTTGTAAAAGCTCGCCGCTGAAAACTTCTTAAGCCAGGTTTCACCGTCACGCTGGCTGCGCTGCATATTGACCACGTCGTAGCCTTCGCGCCATTTCGCGATCATTTGCGGAATCAGCTCCGGTGGATCTTGTAAATCAGCATCTAATAGGATTACGGCTTGTCCACGACAATGCTCAAGGCCAGCACTCATGGCTGACTCTTTCCCAAAATTACGGCTTAAACCAATAACAGAAATTGAGCTATTGATTGAAGTGAATGAACTCACCAAGTCCAAGCTGTTGTCTTTGCTGCCATCGTCGACATAAACAATCTCGCTCGTGATCGGTAAGCTATCGAGAACCTTAGTGAGGCGAGAGTGAAACTCTTCCAACACCTCTTGTTCATCGTAGAAAGGCACAATGATAGACAGAGATACCGCAGGGTTAATCTGCGATGTGGATATCTTAGGGCGGCTAATATGAAGTTCAGACATAATACGTTCTTCTATTTTTTAATCTGAAGCCAATCTACCCTCCCATAAGTGAAAGTTATGTTATTGACATATTTTTCACGCTCACTCAGGATAATGTTACTGTCTATTTCTGTATGAGAATCAAAATGAAACGAGTTCTATTAGTCGAAGATAACCGTGAAATTGCAGGTGTCTTGTTTGATTATTTTGAGTGTATTGGCATGGAACTCGATTACGCGGACAACGGTGAACTTGGCCTACAACTCGCGTTGGAAAACTCATTTGATATCATCATATTGGATCTGATGTTGCCAAGAATGGACGGCCTAACGGTTTGTAATAAACTGAGAGACCAAGGCAACGCGACACCTATTTTGATGCTGACGGCCTTAGATAGCCGCGAAGATATGCTAAAAGGCTTTGAACACGGTGCCGATGATTACCTCACCAAGCCTTTCGATTTGGATATTCTAGAGGCAAGAATGAATGCGCTGGTTCGTCGTTACCGCGGAAAAGTCGCCTCTTCTAAGCTTCAGTTTGGTGAACTCACCATCGACCAAAAAACTCGTAAAGCTTACCGCCAAGACAAGCTTCTTGCGCTAAACCCAACCACTTACACCATACTTGAGATGCTTTGCCAAAGCGCACCTGAAGTAGTGACTCGCGAAGATATCTCATACAAGCTCTGGGAAGAAGACGAGCCCAACAACGATGTGTTACGCAGTCACATCTATCAATTGCGTAATCAACTCGACAAGCCCTTCGACACCCAAATGTTGATTACTGTGCCTAAAGTAGGATTCCGTCTGGAGTCATCGAATTGATCTTAAACGTTCTGACAAGCACTAAAACTCTAACTGGCCGCTTAGCGGTTTTCTTTGGGTTAATGGCCGTGATTGTATCTGCATTCGTCTATGTGGTGTTTGTCGCCGCACTGTACTTGTCGGAAGATCGAGTTGGCGAAAGGCGTATCCTGATCGACCGCAACTACGCGGTTGGCTTATTCCAAGCCGGTGAGAGTGGCGAGTTAAGAATTGATGACCTGACCATTGCCTACAACGATATTTCATTCTTACCTCCCGAATACTTGAAGTACATTGAAGGCAAAGAGAGCTTTGTTGGTGAGGTCGGAGAAGAACCAGACTCACGCATGGTGTATGTCGGTGAGTATTCTGATGAAGGTCAAACCCATCCGATCATCCTGTTGTCCGAAATAGACCGAGTTGAATTTGATATTTACGAATTGGTGTATGCGACCACCTTTGTACTGACTCTACTCTCAATTCTGATTTTTAGCTTTGGTGCACTGCTTTATCGATTATCAAAGCGGTTGATTGAACCCTTCAATTCCTTATCTGAGCAACTCGAATCCAATAAGCTTAATCTCAACGAAGAGTTTGGAGTGAGTGACGATGCGGCGGTGGAATTTCGCCAACTGACCGATCAACTCAATCAGTATCGTCGAGAAATCAATTCCCTACTCAAGCGCGAACAAGCCTTTGCACGCTATTCAAGCCATGAACTGAGAACACCGCTGACTGTTGCTCGCGGAGCGAATAAGCTACTCCTTCGCAGTGAAACAACTGAGTTTCAATCTCGCCAGGTTGAGCGAATCGATGACGCCATTGTTCAGATGTCTGAAATGGTCGATGCCCTGCTTGGTTTAGTGCGCTATGAAAGAAACAGTGACGATGCTCCGCTACGCTTATTTAGTCAGCAAGAGCTAGAGACAATCGTTTCGAAAAACTCGTTACAAGCAGACGAGAAGGAAGTAGAGATAACCTTACAAGTTCAATCAGAACCCACCATTCAAGCCACCAGCGCAATCATGAATATGTTGGTCGGCAACTTGTTGAGAAATGCGATTGCAGCAACTAATAGTGGCACAGTAACCATCACTCTCTCCCAAGACAATCTTGTGATTGAGGACCAAGGCGAAGGCCTTCAGGAACAATACAACCCAAATGGTCATGGGCTAGGCTTGTTGATTGTCGATGACCTGTGTCAGCGCTTCCATTGGGACTTTGAATTGTTCAATCGCAGCTGTGGTGGTTGCACCGCGAAAATCGCCTTTCAAACCGATTCACCCTTGTCCATATCAGAGCAGACAAACTCGTAGTACTAAGCTCAATATCCACCGAAAACTTGATTTAGTTGGTTTACAGCGCTCGCTCGCTACTAGATACTCATTGGTCCTATTTGATTTAAAAATGCTGGCTCTTTAGTCAGCATTTTGTCTAAGTGCGATGAAACTAAATAATAGCCCTGTAACTCAGCATCAATACAACGACCACACCTTTTTCTTAAAGCGTGACGACCAGCTTCACTCCCACTTTTGCGGCAACAAAGCCAGAAAATTCATGAAGCTGTTGGAAGATGAGCACCCAGAAACCACCACCTTGATCAGCTATGGTTCTGCTCAGGCGAACTCTCTGTTCTCACTCTCCGCACTCGCAAAGATTAAAGGTTGGACGCTTGAGTTTTACGTCGACCACCTTCCTCAATGGCTACAAGAACGTCCTATAGGTAATTACCGTGGTGCGATTGACCTTGGAGCTAAGGTTATCTCAACCAAAGAGATGGGCTCGGAACTTCATCCACAAGAGTATATCGATCAAGTAAGGCAACCAGACTCCCACTGTATTGTTTTGCCAGAAGGCGGCCGCTCTCAGCTTTCTGAATATGGTGTGAAGCAACTGGCGATGGAGATACTCAGCTGGACTCGCTTCGAAAACAAGCACGATTTTGTGGTTGCCCTGCCCGCTGGTACAGGCAGCACATCGCTGTATCTTCATAAGCATTTAAAGTTGCACAACATCCCTGTATTAACCTGCGCTTGTGTCGGTGGCAGTGACTATCTTACGCAGCAATTTAATGAGCTAGGTGAAACCGACCACCCACAGATATTACCGCTCAAAGCTAAGCATCACTTTGGAAAATTGTATCAACAGGATTATCAAACTTGGTTGGATCTACAAGAGCAAACCGACATCGAGTTTGACCTACTTTACGACCCATTGATGTGGCAATGCTTAGCACAATGGCAAAATGACAACCCAACCAAAACCATTATCTATATCCATCAAGGTGGAATCCTAGGCAATGAATCGATGTTGCCGCGCTATCAGCGTAAATATCCAGATATGTGCAGCAGCACGACCAACGCTTCTTGGTAACTGTTCTTCTTATTTCTAACTCAAGTTATTTGAATTTTCGTTTTCTGAAAACAACGCCAAACAGCCATCGTACTTCATCACGATGGCTGTTTTGAGCATTCCCCTTTATTCTTTACCTCCACCGTTACAATTCAAATTAGAGACGGAAATCTGGCGAGAATCATCGCGTTATCTATACTTTCGATTGGAACGTCACTGTCATCGAAAGGAATAACGCATGCGAACACTCACTACGCTAGGCTTGTTTTCAGTTTTGCTGCCCTTCTCTGCAATTTCGGGAGAAAACGTCACTTATCAAGTCGACGGTATGGATTACGAAGGTTATTGGAGTGAAGCCAGTGATCAGGCTCCTTTAGTATTGTTAGTACATGATTGGGACGGCTTAACCGATTACGAAAAGAAACGTTCTGAGATGCTCAACGAACTCGGCTACAACGTGTTCGCCATCGACCTGTTTGGCAAAGGTATCCGCCCAACCGAAGTGAAAGATAAAAAACAACACACGGGCGAGTTGTATAAAGACAGAGAAAAAATGCGCGCACTACTCAATGCAGGAGCAGTGGAAGCTAAGAGGCTTGGCGGTAACTTAGATAACAACGTGATGATGGGCTATTGTTTTGGCGGCGCTGCTGTTTTAGAAGCCGCGCGTGCGGGCATCCCTTCGAAAGCTTATGTCACTTTCCATGGTGGTTTATCAACACCGAAAGGCCAAGATTACTCTCAGACCAAAGCGCCTGTCGTCGTATTCCATGGCACAGCAGATTCGATGATTTCAATGGAAGACTTTGGGAGCCTTGCAGCTGAACTTGAAACGACCAAAGTTCCACATGAAATGATCACCTACAGTGGCGCTCCACATGCGTTTACTGTGTTTGGCTCAAATAACTATCAAAATGAAGCCGACCAAAAATCCTGGGATCGCTTCACTCATGTGTTAGAAACCACCACCAGATAAGCAGCAACACTAAAACCAAATCAGCCCATGCTTAATGATAAACATGGGCTGATTCGTATGACCAAGTATTTGGATGAACTACATGTAACGATGGATACTCAAGTCGTCTGCTTTTATATCGCAATCAGAGTCACTGACCACACTCGCTAGTAGCTTTCCTGAACCACATGCCATCGTCCAACCCAAGGTTCCGTGACCAGTATTGGTAAACAGATTCTTAATTGGTGTCTTTCCTATGATAGGTGTGCCATCTGGCGTCATCGGTCGTAGTCCTGTCCAATATTCTGCCTTAGAAAAATCCCCTGCTTGTGGGAAAAGATCTTTTATCACCATATCAATCGTGGCTTTACGTTTTTCAGGAATGAGGTAATCAAAACCAGCAAGCTCTGCCGTCCCTGCAATACGAATTCGATCATCGAAACGAGTCATCGCTACCTTGTAGGTTTCATCCATAACAGTCGAGGTTGGTGATTTATCAGCATTAACGATCGGTAGTGTTAATGAATAACCTTTGACTGGATAAACCGGGATAGACAAGTCGACTTGCTTCAGCAGCTCACGAGAATAACTGCCCGAAGCAACCACGTAAGCGTCTGCTTTGAATTCACCTTGGGTTGTGGTGATACTCTCAATGGTCTGATTCTGCTGATTAAGCCTCACCACTTCAGTATCAAACACAAACCTAACACCAAGCTGTTTTGCTTTTTCAGTCAAGGTTAAACAGAACTGATGACAATCACCGGTTTCATCGTGTGGTAAATACAGGCCACCCACCAGCTTATCTTTAACGTCTGCTAAACCCGGTTCGGTGGATAAGCACTGCTCAACATCAAACAACGAATGCTCAATTCCGCTCTCTTTAAGCAGCTTCATATCTTGCTGAATGAAATCCAATTGCTTCTCGCTTCGAAACACTTGCAACGTACCTTTCTGCCTGCCCTCATAAGCCAGTTCTTCACTGGTTCTCAGGTGGGTCAGACAATCACGACTGTAATTTGCCACTCTCAACATACGAGATTTATTCTGTGCGTATTTGGCTTCATTGCAGTTGGCGAGCATCTTAGTCGCCCAAGAAGCCAATTCAGGGGAAAGTGACGGTTTCACTTTTAATGGCGCATGTTCTTGGGTGAGCCACTTCATCGCTTTTAAAGGGATACCGGGGGCAGCCCATGGCGATGAATAGCCGTAAGAGATTTGGCCAGCATTTGCAAAACTGGTTTCCTTACCACTGCTATCTTGACGATCGATAACCGTCACCGAGTGACCCTCTTTCGCCAAATACCATGCGCTGGTCAACCCAATAACACCACTACCAATAACGATAACTTCCATTGCATCCACCTTTTATGTCACGCAACATTCTTGTAACTTTCGGACACTTTATTGGGCAGACATTGACTTAACAATACAGTTAGCGTTGATAAAAAGTCATCACTGTATGATTAAAAGAAATACCCGAGATTACAAAACAATAGCGTGGGCATCGCTACGTAAAAAAGACGTGTTCTCCATTAAGAAATCAAGGAAGGTTTCAGCTTGAATACTTAGCTCTCTCCCTTTCAAAGATTGCACCTTAACGGTCGCTTTAGATAATACCTCGATCTCAGTCGGCACGACTTCTATACGGCCTGATTCTATCTCTTCGAGAACCGTCAGCTTAGGCATAAAAGTGACGCCAAGCCCCGCGACGACAAAATTAGTCAGTGCAGTAACCGAGTTAGTTTGTAATTTAGGTTGGAGATTAAAATGCGACATTTGCTCTGCGTGTTTCACTAGTCGTCCCATGCCAGTCGAAGTGTCTATTAAAGCCAGCGACACATCTTTGATTTCTTGCAGCGTCACAGGTGTCTCTTTCATTGTCAGAAAGTGCCCTTTCGGAGCGATAAGTTCTAGTGGGTGACTGCGTTCTACATGCGTTCGTAGTTTCGGATGCGGTGCTGCTGCGTAAGTGATAGCAAAATCGATCTGCTGATCTTCAAGCATCTTAACCGCATCAAGAGCACCGGCTATTTCTATCGACAAGTTGATGTCTGGATAACGGGTCATAAAGGTCTGCATCGGCTCAGACACTAGATTAGTGATAAACCCTTCACCTATCGCAATACTGACGCTACCACCGGTCAGATTTTTAAGCTTGGTCAATTGAGTTAATACTGCCGCCTCACCTCTTATAATGGTGCGATAGTGATTCAACAACTCGTTTCCCGCTTCCGTTAAATAGGATTGGCGGTTATTGCGCTCCCACACCTTCATCTCAACCTGATCTTCAAGTTGAGACAACATACGACTCACTGCTGCAGGATCAACATTCAACATCTTCGACGCCTTACGTAACGACCCGTATTTCGATAAAGCATTAAGGTATTCCAGCGCGCGGATATTAAAGTGATGCATTCAACTTCCTTGTGATTCAAGTGACACTCAGAGCAAGCGTCTCATAAATTCGGCATTAACCGATATTCCAATTTGATGAGATAGGGTTTGCGCTCATCAACTTGTGCACCGAGTCACTTCAAGACTATGGTTGCTCAGCTATTCAGTATGTTTTTCCTGTTCCAAATAAGACAAAGGCGACAACTTTCGTTATCGCCTTTGCACTGCTGATTGATGATTGATGATTACTGTTTGCTGACTAAAAATGAATAACGACTATTTCAACGCCAATAATTTATCAGTGAACTCAGCAAAACCATATCCGCCGGGTTTCTTCATAACAACAACCGGATGATGCGATAACTTGGTCCAATAGTGTTCAATGTTCGCTACACCAACACTGAAGGGCAAAATTTCAAACATATATTGGTCGTTCATCGAGTCGCCGACATAGCAACTACGCTCGACAATCTCTTGGTCAGATAGCCCCTTCTCCTTGAGAAAAGCAGTCGATGTCGCTTTCTTAGAGTGCTCACCATACCAAGCATTAATGTGAATAGAGCTTGCTGTCGCATGCGCGCCTAACGCATGAATCTTAGAAACGATTTCTTCAATAATGGCATCGTCGACTTTAGGACGATTTTGACCGATATCGATCGCAACCTCACACAAGCGATAAGACTGATCCAGCGTTAAACTGAGCTCTGGGTAATCGCTCAAAATAGCTAATACTTGTTCTTTGAGCTTACTCTGATTTGCACTAATTTTTGGCAAAGGGATATCAGAACGCAATGTCAGATAACCATTTTTCTTTTCCATAATAAACGCACCATTCTCGCCAAGAACTGCATCAACAGGCCACAGCTGCGCGATATGATCACACCAACCAGCGCAGGCACCCGTTACAGCCACAACCTTTTTTCCCGCATCTCTTAGCGCTTTCAAGGCCACCAATGTTTCTGGTGGCAACTGTCCTTGCCAAGTTAAAGTATCGTCGACATCCGTCAGTACCCAATCAATGCTTTTCCAATTTTGGTCTAAATCATTCGTTACCGAATTCATTTCTACACCCTCAAATATAAACTAACTTATTAGTGTTAAAGTAAATTCGGTAAAAACATCACTAAACTTTCAGAGAAAGTCAGCAACATCAACACCGACAATAAAGCGAGTAGCAAAGGCACTACTTCTTTTACAAAGTCGACCATACGAACCTTCAAGATGGAACATACGGTAAACATCATCGAACCGAACGGTGGCGTCACACCACCAATCATAATATTAACGATCACGATAATGCCGAAGTGAACTGGGTTTACGCCTAAGTTAAGCACGGCCGGAAGCAGCAATGGCGTTAAGATGATCATCGCGGCGCCACCTTCAATGAACATGCCGACCACTAGCAACAACACATTAATCAACAACAGTAAGACTAACTTGTTGTCGGTAAGCTCAATCAAAGCAGAAGCAACATTGTGCGGGATTTGCTCAAGCGTCATGTAGTAACCGAAGACCATCGCTCCGATAATAATGAACATCACACTACTCGTACCCTGCACCGTTTCACGCATGATTAATGGGATATGTCTTAGGCCAAGTTGACGATAAACAAAAATGCCAATAATCGCACAAAGCAATACTGCGATTGCGCCCGCTTCTGTCGGTGTAAACAAACCAAAACGCATACCCAGAATAATACCGAAAGGAATCAGCAGTGCGGGAATCGCTTTAAGGAAGTAATGAAAGCGCTCTTTGGCAGACGCAGGCTCAGAACGAGAAGGCTTGTAACGACGCTTGCGAGCGATGAACGCAATAGTCACCATCAGCGACAAAGCCATCAAAAATGCAGGCACATATCCCGCAATAAACATCTGATGAACGGAGACATTCGCTAACAACGCAAAAATTATTAAGTTAATACCCGGTGGAATAACAGGGCTGATACTTGATGATGCCGCTGTTACAGCCGCTGTGAATGGCAGATCATAGCCACGCTTGGTCATTTCAGGTGCAAGAATCTTCGATTGCATTGCAGCATCCGCATTCGCAGAGCCTGAAATACCGCCCATTAACGTACTCAACGCCACATTAACCTGCGCCAGACCACCCGTTTTATGACCAATCATTGAGTCCGCAAACGCCAACAAGCTTTTACTGATCCCTGCATAATTCATCACCGAACCAACCATGATAAAGAACGGAATGGCCAACAATGGAAATGACTCTGTTGAGCTAATAAAGCGCTGCATTACCAAGCTGACGGGAATCGAGTCATTAATAAAAAGAAAGTACACCATTGCCGATGCGATCAATGAAAACGCAATGGGTATATTCAATAGAAACAGAACAAAAAGAATGAGGATTGGAAGATAGCTTTCCATTAATCGTACCTACTTAAAAGAGCGCTTTAGAGAAGCGATATCGCTGACGATGAATCGAACCGTATGGATTGCCATCAATGAAAAACAAAGTAACAACACACCATTGATAGCAAAATATGACATGCCCATCACTGGCGTTACCTTGTTGGATAACATCAGGTATTGATAACTCAGAACAGCCATCAAGATGTTCAGAGCCAGTAGGAAGAAGGAAACACATAACCTAAACGGGATTTTTGCTTTTTCTGGCAGCATGGCGACCACCACATCAACCCCCATGTGAAGCTTGTGTTTATAGCAGGAACTAATGCCTAAATAGACAGCCCATATGAAGCAAATAACCGAGAGTTCTTCGCTCCAAGGGACAACAAATCCAAACCCATAACGCAAAACAACGTTTATTATGACCACTAAAACGGTAATCGAAATAGCAATAGAGGCGAGGATTTCTTCAATATTTTTCAATAAAAACAAAAGACTTCTCCAATGAAATACCCAACATCACGTCGGTTACTTCAGGAATAAAACGGCCTGAAGGAAATCAGGCCGTCTTCATTAACAAATTAATCTACATTCGCACAATTACTGTGCAGCTCGAATCGTTTCCAACTCTTTCATGATCGTTGCGTGTATACCTTCGCTCCATGTTGGGAACTGGTTGTACACATCAGCCGTCAACTCATTAAACTCGTCAGAGTTAACTTCATTAAACGTAACGCCTAGCTCTTCAAGTTTCTGCGTGTATTCAACATCAAGCTTAACCAGCTCTGCAGTATTAGATTCAGCGCCCGCTTCTAGCTCTTCATTGATGATTTGCTGTTGCTCTGGCGTAAACTTGTCCCAAAGAGTCGGTGAAATGTAGATACCAACCGTGCCTAGGAAGTGTTTAGTCAAAGACATATTCTTCGCTACTTCATAGATTTTGGTTGAGTACATCGTTAAAATCGAACCTTCAAGGCCGTCAACAACACCTTGTTGAACACCTGCATAGGTTTCTGGGAATGGCAGAGAAGCTGGAGCCGCGCCCATTGCTGAAAGTGTGCTAATGAACAACTGACTTTGTGGAACACGAATACGCATCCCTTTCATGTCTTCAGAGTTCACAATCTCTTTATTGGTGATCATGTGACGGAAGCCAAACATGTAGTCTGCATTCAATACTTTAATGCCTTTCTCTTCAGCTTTAGCTTTCAAGCCCGCGACAAATTCTGTATCCATCATCGCTAAATATTCATCATACGTGTTGTACAACATTGGGCCAGCCAGTGCTGCAAAATCAGGTACGTAATCACCTAGGTAAGTCAAATCTTCTACAGCGATCCAGTTTGCGCCGTTAACCACTTGCTCCAAGTTGTCTTTATAAACCGGTAATTGACCACCTGGGAAAACTTTAATATTTACTGAACCTTCGGTTCTTTCGCGTATTTTATCGGTCGCTTTAATGAGTTCTTGGGTTAACAGCTCGTTTTGAGTGAACACAAGGCTCATGTTGATATTGATCGGCTCATCTTTAGCTTCAGAACCAGCCTTGTCAGCTTCACCACAACCAACAAGCAGCGTTGCCGCCATAATTACTGTACCTAATAGCTTTTTCATTTTTTATCACCTTTTCGTGGCTATCGTTTTCTAAATATAGAGGGTGTTATTAAGTTTTCGTAGAGTATGTAAGTGAATTATTACATTCATATGAACATTAATCTTACCGGTTTGAACATTGTGAGTATAAGGTCTCACTATTGTATAAACTCTGTACAACACCTTTAAGCTAGCTCTCATTTAAAATAAGTAGATATAGCGGATAGATAATAAATCTGTAATAAAGTAGAGCTACTGTTTCCTGAATTTTCAAATGAACATCGAGATTGAATTATGATCACAGGCCACCGCGGTGCCGCTTCTTTAGCACCAGAAAATACGTTAGTGAGTATTGAACAAGCAGCGAAAGCTGGTGCTACATGGATTGAAATTGATGCCCAACTCAGTGCCGACGGTATCCCTATGGTTTTTCATGATAAAGCGGTGAACCGTTGTACTAATGGGACTGGGAATATTGCAGACTTAGATCTCACTGCGCTCAAGGCGTTAGACGCTGGCAGTTGGTTTGGTAGTGAGTTTATAGGAACCTCGATTCCGATGTTGAGTGAAGCGCTAGACAAGTGCCTAGAACTCGGTCTTACTCTGAATCTCGAGATCAAGATATATGACGATAAGGCAATAAAACCTTTAGTCGACCAAGTTGTTGCTCTGATAAAGCAAAAGGACTTCCCTAGTGAAAAACTGTTAATCTCAAGCTTCAAAAAAGAGGCATTAAGTCTATGCCAAGAGTTAATGCCCGAAGTTAGACGAGGGTTTATCTGCGAGGTTTGGAATGATTTCAGCCTAGAGTCACTTCAATCACTCGACCTTTACAGCATTCATATTGACCACCGAATCCTTGATGAGAAAACAGCGAAAGCGATCAAAGACTCAGGCGTAGTTCTTAAAATATGGACACTAAACGATCCTCAATTGGCGGCTAAATATTTCAACCTTGGTGTCGATAACATCATCACCGACGTACCCAATAAATTTTAGTGAGCTTCTATGGAATTGAACCACCGCCAAAAACAAATACTCGCGACGCTTAAAGCAAATCAAGATGTGCAGATCGATCATCTAGCAGAGCTATTTTCGGTCACTACTCAAACCATTCGTCGTGACGTAAACGACTTATGCGAGCAAGGTTTAGCGCGAAGAGTTCACGGAGGCGTGAGCTTACCGACAACGCTGACCAACACAAGTTATCGATTCCGCGCTGGCGTTGAATCAGAAATGAAAGACAGTATCGCCATGGCGGTTGCAGACGCAATTCCTGAAGGTTCAACGGTAATGATGGGCATTGGCACAACTGTCACTCGTATCGCACAGTATTTATTGGCAAAGCCAGCATTACGAGTGATCACCAATAACCTACAAGTCGCTCGAATCCTCGAAGCAAACGAGCAGATTGAAGTGTACTTAGCGGGCGGCTTATTTCGAAGAGAACACCAAGACATGGTAGGAAGTAGCGTAGTCCACTTCTTTTCCGATTTTGAAGCCGACATTGGTATTTGTGGTTGTGGCTCAGTAACAGACAGCCATTTCGCCATGGAACATGAGCAAGTTGAAGCTGACCTATCCAAGTCAATTATTAAGAACAGCCGTGAAAGTTGGCTTGTTGCAGATGCCAGTAAATGGGGACGCTTTGCTGCGCTAAAGGTGGCGTCACTGGAGCAGTTTGACTGCATATATACCAATAACAATCAGCTGCCTTCAGAGCTAACAATAAGGCTGATAGAAGGAACTTAATATGAGGCCTTTATTCGTAAAGTATTCTATTCGAAATCAAGGCGACTCATTAAAGTCACCTTGATTCCTAGCCATTGATTCTAATAAAAATCACTATACAGAATCGGTGTCGCCGGTGGGAATTCAATAGGCTGCCAACGATCATTGAATGTATATTTGGCATAGAGCATAAAATGGTTTGGTGTGTAAAACTCCGAGCGCTGTAAATCCAGTAATGCACCTAAATACCAACGCTTACTCACGCGTTTTTCAACAGCCGCTTGAAAAGATGAACCAAAACCCCCACCCGATTCAGACGTACCATTTGGGCTCAGATAAGGCGCGTCTTCTTGCGTCCATGAATTGGAAATAGAGCCACTTAATAAATATGACCAAGTGTTGTCGTATCGACCGTAGTAATTGACGGGTAACGAAATCGACAGATAACTTTGCGGGCTGTAATAGCCACCATGGCCAAGCGAGTACTCACCAAGGTTTTTATCATACCCAAGATAAATCAGGTTTGTTCCGATACTCAAACGCTCGTGATCAGTAGAGATCAACTTGTAATAAGCACCACCAAGAACGCCAAGTCGATTGTTATCCTCGACATTTTCACCCGTTAGCGTGTGATATTGAAGGCTGCTCCAAAAACCATAAGGCCCCCCAATATCCCAACTGGTATTAAACTTGACTCCCGTTCTTACAACTCCACCCCACTTAGTTCCTTCTATATCGGAAGTACCGGAAGGAACTGACATTCCCGCGTAAGAGAGTGTACTGCTCGTTTCTGGACGACGAGAGGCAACTGCAGTCCAGCCAAACTGTCCTAAGTCACCATCAACACTGACACCCCCAACCCAAGTCGTGTGGTCAAAACCTACTGGTGTAGTACCGATATCAGCACTCCAGTTTTTAGCTTGCCAACCAACCCCCAAAGCTAAACCCGATGAGCTATCTTGGAACTGTTCGCCTGATGAATTCGATGATTTTTCATAATATTCGAGCTCTCCGGAATCTATTGATACATAGTCTGCTCTAAGTAACAAATGACCGTCCCACTCTTCAATTGGCAATCTAGCTTCAATCGGGACTTGATTCGATTGATTTTGACCATCACGAGCACTGTAATCCCAACCAATAAGTATGTGGCCATCACTACGGTCATGTAATGTATCTAGATCCGATTTCACATTACGTGTTAACCAATAATCATCACTATTATTGTACAACTCTCGCAACGTAGGAGTCGTCGTTTCTGCAGGGCTTTGTTGTTCTGCTTTCTCTATTCGGTCACTGTTCAGTGCTTGATAGGCTCTATCTTCAGCTAATAGCCACTGTTCATTTTCCATCGCAATTGCCATACCGTCTCGGTATTCGAGCACACCCGCATCTGCTTTGCTATCGAGTAATGCGTTGAGCTGATTCGCATCATCTACGTGTCCTTGCTGATTAAATATACTCGCCGTGGTCATCAATTGTGATGCCGTTAAGAAGTCAGCCTTTTGCTTTAAGATGGGATGATATTGGTTATAGACCTCTGTATCTCCATTTAATGCGCTGACACGTAACATTCCAATTTGAGCTTGGGTTTTGTAAGGTTCAGATTCTGACAATACCCTACTGTAAAGCTCTAAAGACCGATCTAAGCTTTCATTTTCTAGCATTAAGTCGGCCTCAGCCAAAATACAGCGTGTTCTTAGTTCATCAAACTGCAAAAACTCTGACGCACTAAAATCTTGAGCTTCAAAACTAGGGGTTAGTTCGTCAAACCAATCATCAAAATCTTCAAATTTAATTAAACTTACCATCAGCCCACCATAAGCCAGTTGCTCATCGGTAGAAATAAATGAAGAAGGTTCGATGCTACGGTAGATTCTCTCAGCTTCTGGTGATTCACCAACGTCAATCCAAGCCCCGGCAATGCGAGACAAAGGCTGAACCTGACCTTGATACTGTACTTCTAATCCCTTCAACAGATCCGAGACTGCTAAAGGGGATTCTTGATAGCGCGTTTCAATACCTTGGAGCTTAGAGTCTAGTTTTAACCGGGTAAGGGTTCTCTGCATTGAGCTGGTTACTTGTTGCTTTGGGATACTTTCCAGTTCAGCTATAGCTCGATTAACTCTCAAACTCTGTGCAAGATAAAGTGCATAAGCAAACTTCATTTCAGGATCAGAGGCATCTTTTGCCCAATCTTCCATCAACTGATCCGCACGAGGCTTATTTCCCATAGAACGAACAACGCCAGCGATGTCCAATCTAAGCCAAGGAGAACTAGGGTTTAATTGGATAAGAGCTTCGACTGACTCAACCATAGCTTTATCATCATTGTTAGCAATTGCGTTTCTTAAGCGAATAAGAATGATCTCAGAATCGATACTACTAATCTTATCTTCAACAACTTGCTGCTGAGTTGATGAGTAGCTATTTGCGACTTCTCGAGATCCATCCCAATCCCCTTGATTGATCTTAACATCAAGTCTCCCCCGCAATGCTGAACCATTCAATTTATCTAGTGCTAAAGCCTGGGAATATGCTTTATCTGCCGACGAATATTTTTTCTGCTCGAGATAGAGAGCACCGAGTGCAACAAATGCATATGGCTGTGTTTTATCAAGTACTAACGCCTTACGGTAGAGACTTTCAGCTTTGCCTCGTTCGCCTTTTGCTAACTGGAGATCACCTTGATCTAAATATGCCCAATACTGAGATGTTTCAACCAGCGTAGCCCATTTGGATGAGGTATCTGGATTTTTGTCCAATTGTTGAGCTTGCTTAAAATACTCTAGTGCTTTTTCTTGTTGTCCCTTGCGCAGGTAAACCTTACCCATCCCCCCTAAAATCTCTGGATCTTTAGGACGAGTAGTGAGCGCATAGCGCAACTGAGCTTCAGCTTGATTTGTTTTGCCTAATTCGAGGAGTTCTAACCCCTTCAGCTTTGCAAGGTAAGTAGGATCTTTACGTAATTCCTGTTCTAGTTTCCATCGTTCCTTCGCCGTTTGATTTGCTTTTTGAATCTCTAAATCTGAAGGATAGTAACTCGCAAGAATTGCGTATTGCTCGGTCACTGATTTTGATATGGGCAGTTGCTCTAAGGCTCTTAACCAAGAAGTAGCCGCGCTCGTTCCCACAACAGGTGCCAACGCTAGTTGTCGATAAGTATCCAAAATCCAAGGATCGCTCGGATTGTCTTTGCGTATATGATTGGCCAATGCAAGCTGAAATTGAGGAACTCCTGGGTAGTCAGCATTCAGACGTTCAAGTCCAATCTTCACTTGACGCCAGTTACCATCTAAGTTGGCTTGCAGTTGCAGGTATTCAAGTTTAAGAGCAGCTGAAGGCATACCGTTAGGGAAAATGATTTGGTAAGCTTTAATAGCTTCTGTGTAGCGGCCAGATTTAGCCAATAACTTAGCTCGCTGATAATCGCCTCTTTTTTCACCTTGAATGGCCATTATTGAAGACAAAGAGCGTGCTTGTGAGGAATCTGGGGCGATATCTTTTAAGCGCTGATAACTTTGCTCAGCCAGTTCCGGCTGCTTACGCTTCAAGAACATCGTTGCTTGATAATAAAGCCCTGATAGGTTGGCTCTTTCAATAGCAAACAACCTCTGTAGAGTACTTTCTACAATATCGTCGCGACCGATAGCATCAGCAAGCTTTAGTTGGTTGACTAGCCATTCCACAGAATCAACTCTAGCAAGTGAAGAAGAAAACTGAACAAGTTGCACAGGTTGATAAACAAGATCGAGCTGAGCCTTGGATAGAGGCGCTGAATTCACGCCTATCGCCTTAGCCGTACCGACAGAAAAAAGACCACTCACCACAATAGCAAGGGGTACTAGCCAATAAGAACCTACTCTTACTGACATTGCTTACTCCATGCTGGTTGCAACTCTCCATGTTCGCCAAATCTAAAACGCTCATTGTGCCAACCAAGACCAAACAAGCTCAAGACGTTGTCATAGTAATGGTTGTTTTTACCAGTCACTACTTCATTTTTAGCCCGAGTAGCCTGTGCTACAAGTAGTTCTGAATTGTCCATCGAAGCAAGTAATGGTAATGCGGCGGCTGAAAACCCTGCGCTTCCTTTTTGAGAATACTTGCCGGTTACTGTATCAACCTCACGTGGTGGTGCTCCCAACCGTTTAATCGCTGAAGCAAATGGCTGCATTCTATTAACAAGTTGTGCTTTATGTTGATTCTGTTCATTGAGCATACCCGCCCACAAATAAGTGCGAATTGCGTTATAACTCCCAACAGAGCCCGTGACTTTATCTTCGGTAAATTGTTTTTCGTTTAAAGTTACCCAGTCAGGGCTAAAACCTTTCGCCAATGTTTGATCAAGCATTAGAGCACTTGATTGGTACATTGAATCCCACGAGTATTGTGGGTAGAGTTCCTGCATACGGTCAATCAGCTGTAAAGGAACATAGCTAGGGTTCAAACGATAGCCATCATCACCGAGATCAAATCCCTTAGGCGCTGGAAGTAAAATAGTGCCAACATCAGCAAGTTGAACCGACTCTTCTCTCAATATACGAGCTGCTAATAAATGCCCTAAAGATTGATAGTAATAGTTATCCCACAAGCGCCCCGCCTCACCCAACGCATAAGCAATCCACAAGTCAGAATCTGATGCAGGGTTTGCATCGAGTATGCCAAATTGACCATCGACTCTCTTTCCCCACAGCCAAGCGGGTAACCTTGCAGTTAAGTCGCCACCCGCTAAATTTGTTTGAGTCCAATTCAATACTTGCTCAAATGCTTCTTGATCATTAGCAACCAACGCAAAAAACAAAGCATAAGACTGACCTTCAGACGTGGTAATTAAGCGCTCATCACTACCATCAATTACTCGTCCACTATCAATATATATCGATTTAAAACTGTTCCATTGAGGCCACTCACACGTAGCAGCCATAAGCTGAGGAGATAGCAATAGCGATATCAATAAGATTAGCTTTTTCATTGTTCATCCTCCTCCGTTTTCTCTAGACGCTTGGCTGCGACCTGACGCAATACTCTCCACAGCACTATAGTTACAATAACCATCATCAACGCGGCAAAACAGGCAATAAGAATCGGGTGACTAGAAAAGTGATACCAAATTAACTGCCAAACAGGCAACTCACCAACATAGTAGTGAGCACCTACATTGTAACTTGCGACTTCATCGTTCCTGAGCGTAATCAGGGAGCCAAACATATGTTGCACTTTACCGGAATCACTTAAAGCACTATCTATTGACGCAAAATCAGATGGGTGCGATGCCATGATCGATACCAAACTACGATTGCTTGTAAATGGTGACTCCATTCCATAAATCGCTGCAAATGACCCATTAGCCTCAACTGAAACATAATCTGTGGCGTCTTGTTTAGCATTCGAAGGGTTCATCCAGTTCATCCCAAGCTGTTGCTCATTTTTACTTGGCAATCGAATTTGACGCTGTCCGGCTTCAATTACAAGATTAAGTTGCTCTGGGTCATAGCCAGCCTCTTGAAGCTCGCTAGCAACGCCAATACTTAATATGTCTTTGTCTGCCAAAGATTCACGATCCCATTGATCGGTCACCATTACCTGAACACCCGGATAACCAGAGTCGCTGCCTAATGAACCCATAACATTAAGAAAAGTTTGCAGTGCTTCTATCGGCGCATGCTTCGGTAGAATTACCGCAGTTTCCGACAAATCAGCCATCCGTGTATATGGGAAGCCAGATGTCGCAAATGCACGCATATTAGGCATCTCGATGTAGTGAGGGAAGCCACTAAAATCGATAGTTGAATCACCATCAACGACCGCATACTGCTTACTAGGTTGAGTAACTTGGCATTGTCCATCCGTCACCGAAGCAAAGCCAAATTCAAAGTCGATTTGGTTCTTACTACCTACTTTAAATGCTGGGATTCTTACTCGGTCGTCCGAACTCAAAAAACTATCATCAAGGAGCGGGACTCGAACACGGTTAGAATCACCACCTTGCCCTTCTGTCGTTAAGTTGAATGCTTGAATAAACTGATCATTAATACTCAACGTCAAACGAGATCCCGAGTGATCGTCGGTTGGTGGAGAATAGCGATAGTTTAAGTCCATCGGTATACCACGACTCTGCCAAGTGAAGAGGTCCGGTGGCAAACGCAGGCTAACACTGATCGGCGGAGGTGTACGCCCTTCAACTTGGAGTGCACTTTTTTGTTCCACGAGCTCAGATAGAGCCACAGGACGATCGGTACTCACCCAATTAGGCGAATCATAAGGCACTCGTGGCTTTATCTGTTTAACTTCATTAATCTTCGCGATTGGTCCAGTCAAGATTTGGTTGCCTAACGCCAAACCTTGCACTGCCGTATTCAGGTCATCACTGTCACGCCCAACGACTAAAAGAAGTTTCACGTAAGGATTAGTCGGATGAGTAATAACTTGTAAGTAAGGACCATCGGTGTCGGGAAAGTCTCGTAAGAAATCGGGTTTGTTATCATTAGTGATAAACACCACTGCATTACGGTCTGGCAAAGTATCCAAGCTCAACGGAAATTGTGCTCCACGCCAACTCGCTAATGCACCAAAATACGAACTGAGTACACCAGCAGCTTTGATATCATCAAGGTCGTATTGATCGCCAATAACCACAGGTAAATCTAATTGACTGAAATCACGGACATCAAAAAACGGTGCTGGTAACAAGCTCAAATCACTCTTGATCAAGGTTTTCTGAACGAACATTTCAATTCGACTACTTTGACTTATCTCAGCCCAAATGCTCGAATCATTTGGATTTGCACAATCTGTTTTTGTATTGCCAATCAGCTCAAAGCGTATTTGATTATAATTGCTGAAATAACGTGTATCTAATGGCATAGACAAACTCAACTTTTGCCCTTGCTGCCCCTCAACAATAGAAGTCACTCCCATCAGTTCATTGTTCAAATACACTTTTACGTGTGAAACCAATGAAAGAAGTGCTGGGGATGGAGTGATATCAAAGTACAAAGTCGCCTTTGAAACGACTTCATCAAGTCGCGAACCGAACCCGACGTAAGCACTTGCCTCACTTCCTTGAATCGCAATCGAGCCTGTATAGCCAAGTTGACTAAATGGAATGACGCGTTTAACTACTGCGGCGCTTTCATTATCTCCGTGTAACGCCTTAGCAGATATTTCTGACTGATATTGATTGATATTTTGTGCGGCAACATTGCCCGACAAACACGCGATGGAGAGTGCAGCTAACGCTGTTATTGTTTTATTATTTAGCATGACTTTGGGTCCTGATTGGGACATAGCGTGGTCTTAGTGACCAAATAAATTCGAAACACTTTGAAAAAATATCCACACTATCCCTTATGAATCTAGGGCTGTGCTTCAATAAACGTTTATAGCCGTTAAATCCTACCTGAAGTACTGCTCGCATACTCGATAGCGGTTTATCTGACTGATACCCTTGCTGCCATTTCGCCCATGTATCAGCTCGGGCGAATGTACATTGGACATATTGAATTTGTTGCTGGTGAGACAGTTGCTCCAACTGAAGACCAAATATACCTTTAGAAGCATAGGCAACGGTCATTGGGAAAACGAACTCTTGTCCACCACGTTTGAGTACGACTTCTAAACACTGGCCAAGCAAATGCTCACAGGTTCTATCCTCAACACCATCAATCTCTACTCTAATCCCACCTAGAGAGAAGTCTTTCATTTCCGCTTGAATTAGATGCCCTGTATTAAGCTTTACAGCAACCGGCATCGAGACTTCTACTCGATGGTCTTTACGGACTTGTTTTGCCTCAACCGCTACGGCAACCGCGGCGCCCAAGATCAAGAGGTTATATAAAGTCCAAACAAGATTCACAATGACTGTACCGACCTCATCATTCGGCCCCCACCCTAAACGGTAGAAACCCACGCCAGCCCCTAGAATATTCAGTGCAACGAGGACGAGATAAGGCCTAGAGATCACCCAGTCGTAGTGAGATTTTTCAACTAAGCCGCCTTTAGCCGTTACGTTAAAAGTACCTTTATGAGGAGCAAACAATGCAACAGTAGTTGGTCTTGCGATATACCAAGCTAGAACTGTCTCGTAGACTTCCCCCCAAAAAGAGTAACGATGGTCACCCTGCATTCTCGAATTAGTCATGCTGGCATGCACCATGTGTGGTAATACATAGAGAATAATGGCTAACGCCGGAGCGTAAATTACATATGAGTGCAAAATTAAAAAGGCTAGAGGTGCAATTAGAAACACTATCCTTGGGATACCGGACAAGAAATGCATCATCGCATTTAGATAGCAGAGTCGTTGTGACAGCTTGAGCCCTTTTCCTTTTAGGGGGTTATCTACACGGAATATCTGAGCCATACCTCGAGCCCAACGGATACGTTGACCAACGTGTGCAGATAAGGTTTCAGTAGCCAAGCCCGCCGAAATGGGTTGCTTTAAATACGCTGAACGATAGCCAAGACGGTGCATTCTAAGAGAGGTGTGCGCATCTTCTGTCACCGTCTCAACCGCAATACCCCCAACCTCTTCTAACGGTTCACGCCTTAAAACAGCACAAGAACCACAGAAAAAAGTCGCGTCCCATAGGTCGTTGCCATCTTGAATCAAACCATAAAACAAGTTCCCTTCATTAGGCACATTTCGAAAGTTCGATAAGTTGCGCTCAAATGGGTCAGGAGAAAAGAAATGGTGAGGTGTTTGTATCAACGCAAGCTTAGGATCTTTAAGGAACATTCCCATCGTCAATTGAAAGAAAGCACGCGTAGGAATATGGTCACAATCGAAGATTGCGACATACTCACCACTAGTACGCTCTAATGCGTAATTGATGTTGCCAGCTTTGGCATGTTCATTAGTAGGACGACGGATATAGTTAACTCCGACACTCTTAGCAAAGTCTCGAAAGCTGTCGCGCTTACCATCATCAAGGATATGAATGTTTAATTTATCTTTTGGCCAGTCAACGCCAAGCGACGCATAAACGGTTGCTTTAACAACGTCCAAATCTTCGTTATAAGTTGGAATCATCAAATCGATAGTAGGCCAACTTGAATGGTCTTTGGGCATAGAAACAGGCTTTCGACTTAAAGGCCAAATATTCTGAAAGTAGCCCAGTAATAGCACGATCCAAGAATAGGTTTCAGCCAACAACAAAATGCTACCAAGAATCAAAGCTATCGGGTCGTCCCAATTTAGAGTGGACGAATAACGCCACCACAAGTAACGACACGAGGCCGTAACAGAAAGAATAATGAGCAACATGGTTGGAAAACGCCCTGGCATACGACGAACCATCATGGCCAGAGCCCAGAGTAACAATATAAATACAGTTTGAGCCTGATAACCGAAAGGGACGGTAAAACAGAGCAACGCGATAAAAACAACAAAGAAAAGCAGCGTGTAGTTTAAAAACATCGCTAATTTACTTTCTTTCATTCGCTCGCGTATTTCTGAACCATTGGTTTGATCCGCTGTTTTCTCTAGCCAAACAACCAATTTAGATATTTGATCAAGCGGTATATAAAAGACTTTTTTAAGCCAAGCCGAGACTTGACTTAAAGCTTTAGTCACTTTCTTAGACACAAGAACACAAGGGGTCTGCTTAAAAAAAACAAGCCACAGCGTTTGAATCATAAACCTAACAGGATCAACTAATCTCGGAGCAGCGAAGTTGATATGAGGGTACAAATGTAAAGGCAGCTTCCATGTAGGTATACCCGCAATAACTGGTTTCAAAAAGACAAAACTCAAAGAAAACCAAACCGACAAAATAAACTCACCAGCTCTTGTACCACTGCAATTCCAGAATTGCTCATAGGCAACCTTCTGGGATTTAAATTGATCGGTTATCCAACGCTGGAAAATCAAATTCAGGCTACGCATAAGTTAGCCCTGGGATTGCTTAGATGAAAACGTTGAAACGCACCAGAAAGCGAGAGACTGAAAATCTTTAGCAGCCTGACTAATCGGGGAAAAATGCTGAACAGTAGTAAGGTTAGCAACACAGTCCAGTAAGGCAGTATCACGATGGATCAGTACTGGCACTAATATTCGACCGTACTCTTTTTTCAAAACCAACATAAAATCACGCCCTACTTCAGTTTCTGGTTGATAGTGACTAATGAGAATTCGGAGTTTTCCCACAGCGACTAAGTCATGAAAGAGTGGATGATTTTGAATCCACGATTGAAGTGCACTATAGCTAAGTGCATCGGCCGTAATTGTAAGAAATACCGCATCTATTGCATCAATAGCGCCGTCGGCCAATAGGTTGTTTAGATCAGAAAGCTGCGAATGGAACAATTGCCACTGTTCACCCTGCTCTTCGCTCGCATTTAACGTGGTTTCAACTAATGAGTTCAGGAACTGAGCTCTATTCTGTTCGAATTGATTCTGTTGTTTGGAGGATAACTGACCGAAGGGAAGGAACACCGCGCCTTGTGGGCTCTGATAGCCAGCTTCAAATAAGGAAAGATTGTGCAACACTTTTGCTGCCCATCCATCGTGCTCGTCATTAATGAGGCCTAGATGGAGCCTCATTAAATTCTCAGGTGAAGCATCTATCGCCAGTACCTGCTTATTGATCTTCACTAAAGCCTGAGACAGATTCGCAGTAATAGTCGTAGAACCACAACCACCGCGCAAGCTAACAAAAACGAGACGTTTCATATCGCTTTCGCTTCTAAACCTGTCTGCTTTTTACCAACAAAATGTTCGGTATCGTTGACTCGCTTTGATTGAAATATTAACCACTTACTTTTCACTTGTGTATAAGACTCATTCTCTGTCATTTCGATATACTGATGTTCAGTTAAGTTATATGAAGCGTAGATCGAATTAATGTCTTTTGCTGGTTCAGCCACTCGATATTTCCAAAATAAAAGCACAAAAACACAGAGGTAAAGACGTTCCTGTCAATTCCTTAAGTCTGTATCCATTACGCTGATAACAATTTAACGCACGAACCTATGCGCAGAATCTTAGTAGAATTTAAAAAATGAACCGTGGAACCTTGATTCGCACTCGTTCCATTTAATAAATGGTGTCTTCTTAGGTATTGAGTAATGAATAATTTAAAGCCAAGTTGTAACTGCTTATTAAATATCTATATTTAAAATCAATAGCACGGAAAGATTCATTCACAATGACTATAGTATACGGTGTGATACATGACTTTTTGAAAAATTATAATATCTCTATTTTAATTTTCGATCAAACTTGATTAAAATATCTACGTCATTTTATTGTCATAAATTAGTTGCGTAGCTTTAAAGTATAACTCCCTTCGTTATATTCTATTTACCAGCTGATAAATAAACCACTGAACTTAAGGAACTTTATGCACTCGATTCATGGATTACCGGTGACCACCAGTGAAAGAGAGTATGAATCTGTATACGTCAATTTGTTTACTCATAAGCGACTAGCAATTGATTCCTTATTCAACTTACTAAAAAATCAAGGCAACACATCACTTACAATCTTCACAGACAAAGAAACATTCTTGACTGGTATCACTGACGAAGTCACCTCAAAGATCAATAACTTAGCCAATACATCACTAGATCAAATGTATTTTGTTAATAACCATCAGCCAAAGAAAACCATTAACCCTATTTTGCTATCCAGAGATATTCACAGGGTAAATATAAAGGCAGGTTCTACTTATATTTTATTTATTCATGACTCCTTACTCGCTCATTGTAATGACAATGAAATTAATGAGTTTCTACGAAACATCGAAAAGTTGTCCATTAACAAAAACCTAGCCATCAGTTTGTGTATTTATGGGAACCTTGCAACATCCATATTAAAACCTAAACTGCTCACGAATAACCGATATATAGCTGGGTTAGCTACTATGACACCAATAGACGAGTCAACTTATAATTACCTCGTTGATTTTTGGTCGAACAAACATGGGGTTAAGTCAGATAGTGAATATATTCTAACAAGCTCAAACAGCCATCAATTGGAAGCCACTTTGAATCAGAGCCTAAACTCAGCAGGCACTACTGAAGACAGAGCAGACAGCGATCGGATTTATGTCAGTAAAGAAGTTTTAGGTGAGGGCGTTAAGGCACCCAAAAGCGTGCATTTAGCCAATGACAATCAAACACTATTGAGCATGATTGATAGTCCAAGAGCATCAACCGTGATCTTTAGTTGTGGCGATCAAAGTGAAGTCAGGCAGCTAGCTATCGACTGTTACAGGTTGCGAGCTAAAGCGGGTAATCAGTTAAAAATAGTTATTCGTGAGACCAACCAGTGTCTGCGATATACAGATGAAAAATTTCTACTGCGGGCAGGAGTCAATTTGATCTGTCCAGTTCAAGTTCCTCACATGCGCTTTATGACTCAGGTCGAGGCCATACAAGGCCAGGTGTCGACTCGATCCTTACCTATAAATGTTGAATCACTGCTCAAATATGATCTTAAGTTCGGCAACAAAGGCTATTTACTCAACAAAGAGTTCACTAATTATTGTAGCGATGTTATTGCAATGTCATCACGCTCAAGCATTCGATTTGCACTGATCAAGCTTAATCTATTACCCGGAATGACCCCAGAGGAATGCTTGCGACTTTGCCATATTCGCCGAGACGGAGATATTGTCACCGCCTGTAATAATGCCCTGTATGTTCTTTTTAGTGCTATCCGTCATAACGATATCAATGTTGCGCTGAATAACATCTTCGAGTTTCCTATTCGCGATCTGTTCCATACGGTTCAAACCTATGACACTCAACATGATATCGAAGCCGAACTGCAGAACATCATAGAAGATCAAACTGCAATCTCACCTGAAGTATCGAAACTAACCACAGAACAGAAAATATTTTCAGATATTTCTCAACCCATTGCTGACATACCTCCCCTATTCGCCATAAAAACAGTCATCGCCTCTAAGGGAAATATATGAACATTAACGATTTTCTGCTTACGGCAAGCATCAGTATCTCTATCGGGATGCTACTAGGGTACTTCCTGCGCGATGCTATTGAGCTTGGTAAACGCTTTTATCAACGTCATCTCACTCGTTCACGATATTTCGAACAAGATGTGATTATCACTAAAAATAAGAAGCTTAAATAATGAAACCTCATGTTAAGGATTCCATTTATGCAAACCTAAGTTTAGGTTGGTGGAATATCTATTTTATCGCAAAAGTAGCCCTTTTCGCTCAAGGGACAATTGACTTCCACCCAGTTGAAAACTTCGCTTTATTACTATTTATACTGCTCCCAGTGACAGTGAAACCGATCAACGCATTTCGCCACCTAATAGCTATAGTGATAGCAGCTTGGCTATTACATTATGACTCTTACCTTCCACCACTGGATAGGCTTTGGGCACAAGCGGGACAATTGATCCAGTTTGAGATCGGATACCTTATTGAGCTTATGGGTAGATTTGTTTCAATCGAAACTCTCGTTGGCTTATTCACACTATGTGCGGGTTACTTCATTCTAAGTAAATTTTTGCGCATCTCAGTCTTTGTAGTGATAGCCATGCTTTATGTCAGCCTGCCGGACAATACCGACTCTTCTGCTCAAGTTGTTGTTAGTTCAGATTTACCACAAGAGAATGCTCCTACAGAGCAACGTCCAGAACAACCGCAAATTGCTGAAATAAACGATCAGTCCCTCAACAAAATGACAGCCGACTTTTTCGAAAAAGAAGCGTCTCGCTCTGTCTCGTTTAGTCAGGACACTAATGCAGATGCACCGTTTGATTTGCTGTTCTTAAGTATCTGCTCTGTTGCATGGGACGATATAGAGATTGCTGGATTAGCAAATCATCCATTGTTTAAAGAGTTCGACATCATGTTCGATAACTTCAGTGCTGGCACCTCGTACAGTGGCCCTGCTGTTATTCGACTCTTAAGAGCGAGCTGCGGACAGCAAGAACACAGCCAACTGTTCGCATCAGCGCCATCAAACCAATGCTACCTGTTTGATAACTTGAAAAATCTGGGGTTTGAAGAGAACCTGTTAATGAACCATAACGGTGTATTCGACAGCTTCCTCGAGCTAATAAAGAAGGATGGGGACTTACAAACAGACCTCATGTCTCAAGAAGGATTTAAACCTTACCAAAAGTCATTTGATGGCTCATCGATATTCAGAGACAAACAAGTCCTAGATAACTGGCTACAGCAGAGGCTCAATAGCAGCGACGAAAAAGTAGTCGCACTGTATAATTCAATATCATTGCATGATGGCAATAGAATCATCAATTCAAAATCCAGTACTTCAATGATCAGTTATAAAAAACGTTTGAAGAACCTACTTGATGACCTTTACGGTTTTTTCAAGCAACTTGAAGCGTCGAAACGCAATATCGTCGTTGCTCTCGTACCAGAACACGGAGCAGGTATGCGTGGTGATAGAATGCAAATACAAGGTATGAGAGAAATACCCGCTCCTGCCATTGTACATACCCCGGTTGGCATTAAAATTTTTGGAGAAAATATTGAGCGTAATGGTGAAACCGAGCATGTTAAAGCACCTTCAAGCTATCTAGCGCTTTCACAATTGGTTGCCAATATTTTAGAAGACGATATCTATAGTCGCCGCCAATTCACCCCGGCTAAACTAGCTGAAAACCTGCCAGAAACACCTCTAGTGGCACAAAACTCGGGGTCGACAGTGATGGAGGTAGATGGAAAGTACTACATCACTCTCGATGGTTCTAGTTGGATTGAATACCCAAATAAATAAAAGGTTACCTACGGACAATCAAAAAATCCCTATCAACAAAGTTGGTAGGGATTTTTACTTTTATGTTAGAAATAACAAATACACTTACATCCCGACAAAAAAGCTAATCACCAGTGCGTTAATCAAGTCGACAAAGAAACCACACACTAATGGCACCACGATGAAAGCTTGTGGGCTTGCGCCATAACGATGCGTCACGGCAGTCATGTTGACTATCGCTGTAGCAGTCGAACCCAGAGTGATGCCACCGAAGCCCGAACATATCACCACCGAGTCATAGTTTCTTCCCATCAAGTAATAAACGACAAAGATGGTAAACAGCAGCGAAAGCAAAATCTGGATACTCATTACAACGGAAATATAACCAAACAGCCCGTCAAGATCCCAAATACGCAGCCCCATCAAGGCCATGGTCAAGAACATACCTAAGCAGATGTCAGAGATCATCGCTAAGCCTTTGCGGCCTTGAGCTATTTTCTCTTGCGTGCGGCGCTTCTTAAACAGTGCTCGACCAATATTTCCGATCAAGATACCGGCGATTAAACAGCTTACGAATAACGGAAGTTTTAAGCCCATCGAATCAATAACTTCACTCAGGCTGTAACCAAGCATCAGAGTGAGGTTTAAAATCAGCCATGCCCACAACACGCCGTAGTGACTCAATTCAGTGCGTGTTTCGCTTTCTTGGTACGCACCAACCGTCACGTCTTCTTCATTAGACGGGCTGATCTTGTGTTTATTAAGTAGGTAGTTTGCAATTGGACCACCAATCACACACGCCGCAATTAAGCCAACCGTGTTTGACGCCACACCGAGCTCTAGCGCGTTCGAAATACCAAACTCTTCAACGAACATTGGCGCCCACGCCAACGTTGTACCTACGCCGCCGATTAAGCTCACTGAGCCCGACAACAAGCCCGCTTTAGGATCCATGCCAAAGCCCGAAGCTACGGCCATCCCGGCCACGTTTTGTAACACGATAAAGACAGCGGCAAGAAATAACAGAATGAACAGCGGTCGCCCACCCTTGATCAGCGTTTTAATATCCGCTTGAAGTCCGATGCCAGCAAAAAAGTAGAGGAGCAAAAAATCTCTGACATCTAGGCTAAAAGTGATTTGGATTTCAAAAATATAGTAAAGCGCTGCTACGGTAGCCGCACAAACAAAGCCACCGATCACAGGCTCTGGCAGTGAATACTTTCTTAATACTTCAGATCGCTCGATCAAACCTTTACCGATAAACAGTAAAGAGATCGCGATGGTAAAGGAGAGCATTGGAGAAACGAGGGTTTCTGTCATGGGGTAATAGATTCCTAATGGTAAGGTTATTCATAATGTTGCTTACCCTTAATCATCTAGATCCAGACCAAAAAATCAAGCGTTTATCGGTGACAAAAACAGCTAATATGGATCAATTTGAGTCAGTATAAATAGAGGAAATGACTATCAAGAAATGATTTAAGAAACTCATACTCGGATGTATGTAGATGACGTGAAATATAGAGGCTCTAAAACGAGAAAACCCCAGCATTTCTGCTAGGGTTTTGAATAGTGGTGGAAGGATGGGGATTTGAACCCCAGATACGCTATAAACGTATACTCGCTTTCCAGGCGAGCGCCTTAAGCCACTCAGCCATCCTTCCACAAATTGTGTGTTGAGCTTGTCACTCAACGAGGCGCTACTTTATTGATTCTGCTTGCTTTGGTCAAGGGGCATTCTCAAAAAAAGTGCCTTTTTCGGCTTGTTCGATTACAAATTAACTCATTAGATCAAAAACAAACCAAATTTCATTCTATCGTTGTACTTACGCTTGTTGCTTTTCTTAAGCTTGTTGATAGTAGCCCGGAACTCTAAACCATTTACGGCACATATCTAAGAAGTAACCGTACAACACGCCCATACCACATGAGATAACAGCGTTACTGGTTACAGCGGTAACGATCTGGTCGCTTGAAGCACCAACAGCCAATAAAATACCGGCATACACAGGCGACTGGAACAACACGTAAGCTAAAAGGTCAGATATATTCTTCATCAACGAACTTTGTGAAAGCTTTGCACCATTACGCAAAAACCAATCACGAAAAACGCCATAAGGCCAAGCGATAGCAATGTTTACTGGAATAGATAACGTTCGAGAAGCAAGAGATTGCTCAAACGTCATACCTGAAATAAACACTTCTACGATCATGCCAGAGATAAAACAGAAAACTACCATAGCAAATGTATCCGCCGCTGCGTTACGGATACAAAATGGACCACGAGACTTCATTGATGCTAAACCTAAAATATATCACTGCCTATTGAGTGATTTAGTAACATATAAATAAGGTGTATTTACACCCTACCAGATAATGTCGCTATTAAATCATAAGATTAGCAGTCATACATTCCAAATTAAAAATCAAGTTGTAAATTAACAACCAAAAACCATTTAAAAAGCAGTCACTTCCACCAAAAAATCACACCAAGGTCAAATAATAGACAATTCGTCATTTACTTTCTGTAATTAAACAACATCTAGGCCATTGGTAGATTTACAGTAATGATATTGATGACATCTTGAGAAGGGAGCTCTCCCAAAGAAACCTGTTCAAGTGCCTTATCAACTTGATAGGTCAGTTCAGCATTGTTCATAGGCTTAACGTGAACACGCAGGCTCTCTAATGCAAATTGAATCAACTCTAGATTATTGTCTTCGAGCGCCACGTAGAGCGTGACCAGGAGTTCTTCTGTATTGTCTTTGTTTCGCAGATCAGGTTTAGGCAACGAACGACTTTGGCTTTTTTCCCCATGAGGATGTGCTTTGGGAGCATTTCCGTTATGCCAGTTTAATTCGTGTTTCTCTATTCCATGTTTTGCTATTCCATGACTTTCTCTTTCATGAATAGCTTGATCATGGTTGTTGTCGCGATTAGCACTGTCACTTTGTTCATTATCGCCCTCTTCCTCGTGGAACTGGTAAAGCTTGTTTGAATAACGGAATAAGGCGTCATCAAGCTCTCGCTCATCGATTGGTTTTGCAATAATGTAATCCACACCAGCGCCGAGCATACGTTCACGAGTCTCTTTGAAGACATCAGCAGTACAACCAAATATCAAGACAGATGAAACATCGCCAATTAGAGCGCGAATCGCGGTTGTTGATTCCACACCATCCATCACTGGCATATGGTTATCCATCAACACCAAATCAAAGTGCTCAGCAACGACGGCTTGTATGGCAAGCTCACCATTTTCTACACTTTTACACGTGAACCCTTTACTGCTCATGAAGGTTTCGATGATGACGGTATTGGTTCGGTTATCTTCAACAATCAACACTTTCAAGCCAGAGTAATCCAACTTCTTATGTGGCAAACTCTCGATCTCGCCAGGCTGACAAGGTTGTATCTTCAATCGAACATCGAAGCTTGTACCTATGCCCTCTTCACTGGTAACGGTAATACTGCCATCCATGAGCTGAGCAATCTTCTTCACAATCGCCAAGCCAAGGCCAGTACCGCCAAAGCGTCTTGTGGTCGACGACTCAGCTTGTTCAAAAGGCTTAAAGATACGCTTTTGGGCTTCTTTAGAGATACCAATTCCGGTATCGCGAACTCGAATACTGAGGTAGGTGTCGCTCCCTTCTACAATTTCTTTCAGGTACACCTCAACAAAGCCTCTAGAAGTGAACTTCACGGCATTGTTCAGTAGATTAAACAAGATTTGACGCAGGCGTGCTTTGTCCGAGAAGTACCAACGGCCAGAAGGCACCTCAGAATACACTTTAAATTGAAGTCCTTTCTCGGATGACAATGTGTAGTAGACGCTGTTAATACTGCCGATGATCGAATCAAGCGGGAATCGAGTCTCATCGAGATCTAACCTGCCCTGCTCGATCTTTGAGTAATCCAATATTTCATTGAGCAAAGTCATCATATGATCGCCCGAATCGTACAAGCTCTTAAGATGCTTCTCTTGTTCAGAATTTAGAGGCGTTTTGAGCAGGATTTGAGCGGTACCCAATACACCATTCATTGGCGTACGGATTTCATGTGACAGGGTCGCGAGGAAAGCAGTTTTAGCATTGGTTGATGCCTGAGCTTTGACCTTTTCCGCTTCGAGGTAAATGGTCTTTTCGTTGAAGGTTTTAATCAAGTGACCGATTTCATCATCACTGGAGTAATCAACATCGATGATCTCACCCGCTTTAGATCCATCGACCTTAGCGGCAATGGTTGTTATCGGGCTAATCAAATAGCGATTCAACAAGTAGTAACCGGCCATTACACACAGTAGTAATAGCGGCACAATACCACCCTCGATACTCATCACTTGGCGAAAGACTTCATCTGCCACACGTGACTTTGAGTTAACCACGTCTACTTGCCAACCGAACTCGCCAAATTGGCTGCTACTGATGTAGATCCCTTCAACGAGATTGAAGTTATGAGACACCAAGACTTGGTTGAGTTTATCTCTCAACGTAATACCGAGGTTGTACTCTTCTGCGTGGTTTTTAATGAAACCCAATAACTCTTCAAGAGAGAGATCTACTGTCGCAATCCCAGCAAAGGTTCCGTCGTAATAATAAGGGGAAGAAGCCGTGATCATTCGAACGTGAGTGTATGGGTCGATATACACATCGCTCCACGAGATGGTTCCTTGAGGCTCGTCGACAACAGACGTATACCAATACTCTTCGTGATAAGGGGCGTTTTTAGGGTTGTTGTAAGAAAACAGCTGGTCAATAGTGCCATCGTCAGCTTTGTTGAAAAAATAACTGTTAAGCAGCTTCTTAGAATCTAAGACGTAAGGTTCTGGCCAAATGCCCGCGCTGACGATCGTGTCATCGCTCGCCGCCAACATCGACTTAAACAGCGGGATGACATCCTCACCATTACGATGTGCCTGAGCAAAACCAACTAAACTATCAACAAAGCCTTGAGAACTGCTGAGTGGCTCTGTAATCAATGAAGATAACAACTCTGTACGCAAGTCGAGGTTTTGTTGTAACTTGGCACGCACAGGGGATTCTACGACGTAATACGTCACACTGCCGACAATGGCAATAAACATTGCAAGGTATAAACCAAGCGCTACCATGCTTTTTTTCTTAAGAGATGACCGTATCTGCATAATTTTTTTTGTTGTTTTCTTTTCTGTTAAACCTAGTGTTTATCACCAACGACATCAAGCCTTTTTAGATTGAAGCTTGATTGGCACAAGTTCATTGGTACTATAAGCGCAAATATGTTCCCTTTTACGGTACCTCACTTTGACCTTACAAGATATTCTTGCGCTTCCAGAGTTGGAAGGAAAGCTAATCACAGAACACAAAACCATGGGATTTGTCACTGCAATGGCAGCGGCGCCTAATGTGTTAACACCGCATGAGTGGCTACCGTTCCTTTGGGGTGGCGAAGAAGTTGCTCCATTTACAGACGGTGAACAACTTGAAAGCTACATTGAAGTTATCATCACGCTTTGGAATAAAACACGCCCTGAGCTAATCGAAGGTACTTGGGTTTGGCCTGAAGCTTGCCAATTGGATGATGCAGAAGTGGTGAACACTGCTGCCCGTGATTTCTGTGAAGGCTTACTTCAAGGCTGGCAGATCGCCCGTGATGACTGGGAAACACTGATGCCTGAAGAGAGCGAAGACAACGCACTTGTCGGGGGTGTATTACTTTCTCTAAGTATGCTTTACGATCCAGAAACGTCAATTGCAACGCTTGCAGAACAAGGCATTGAAGGCCTAGAGCAATTCGAAGAGATCTTCAACGCGGTTCCTGTGATGCTTTGTGGACTAACTCAGCGTGGTATCGCACTAGCAGAAGCTCAATAAGCTAGATAAGCAGTGCAAAAGAATTAAGCTCAACTTGCTTAGCTCGATCAAACGATAACAAAAAGGCCTCACGATGAGGCCTTTTCTAGATCTGAAGGAACGGTGTTAGCTTAAAAGCCTTTCCAATCAAAATGATCGATACGTTCATCGGCAATATAAAACAACTTAGTCCCACTGCTGACAACTTGATCAAGTTCTGGGTTAAGTTCAATACCACTACCCGTATCAATCGCGATCAACGTTGCTTGATATTTCTCTTTAAACACAGAGAAAATAGGCGCAACGGTGACAGGCTCAGAGTTTTCAGGGAAGTACGTTGAATACTGTGTCATGCCTCTTGTGGAACTCAATAGCTCTTGGTGAAGCGCACTAGAACCAGGATCGACAGCAGCTTTGGCCAACATTTCCGCACCAACAGCAGGAATACATTCTGAATTAGGACAATGCTTGTGTAGCAGGTCGCTCAATGCTTCATCTTTAAAGTAAACCAAAAGGTGGGCCTTCGGGTTTCGGTTCGCACAGTAGAGCGCCGCAGATAAGGTGATGTCATCTTCCGGGTTATCAATCAGAATACAACTGGCTGACTCAATGCCCGTTTTCTCCATCTCTTTGCCATCAGTGTAGCTATTCACTTTGACGAAATTGATTTCGCCAGGTAACGGATTCTCAATATCTGAACGAGTACATAATACGATTGGTCGCTTGCCCGTTTCTTCATGCTGCAACATGCGAATGAGATGAATGGTTCTTTGCTCATTCCACCCAAGCATCAAAATGTGGTTGTCCACTCTAACTCTCCTTTTTCCTAGCAAGCCTGCTCGCCAATATTCAACACCTTCGGTTGCAACCTTACCGAGTAAAGCTGCGAAAAGGCTCAGTCCACCTGGAATAACAAATAGGATTACAATCCATCGACCTGCATCCGTTGTCGGTGAAAGGTCTCCGTAACCAACGGTTGACGCTGTCACGACTAGATAATAGGCAAATGTTGTGATTGAGTTGGTTAAATCCGTTTCACCAGCAACGTACAGCATCGACCACGACAAAAATATGTAGCCTAGAAACGTGAATAGTAAATTTTTGCCATTCAAAACAAAGATATTCGCTTTGATCCAGCGTTTGAGTTGTAACCAGATTATCATTCGAGCCTCTAATCCTTCTATCTTATTTACATGCTAGAAAAAATACGCGATATCAACAAGATGTATCATCAGAAAAAGATACATAAGATCAACATTGATATCGATAGCCAATATTCAGATACAAAAAAACCAGCACTCGGCTGGTTTTTTTCTTGATGGTGAAAGCAAAACAGTGATTAAGCTGGACTGCTTATATCATCACGACAACGAAATTAAGCGTTGCCTTTAACCTGTAGGTTAAGCTGTTCAGCAAAATCTAGCATGCGGTTCAATGGGATAAGAGACTTAACACGTAGTTCGTCAGAAACGAAAATTTCGTGTTGCTTACCACCATGCTCAAGTGCGTTTTCAATCGCTTCAAGGCCGTTCATTGCCATCCAAGGACAGTGTGCGCAGCTACGACAAGTAGCACCAGCACCCGCTGTTGGGGCTTCAATCAGTTCTTTTTCAGGAACTAATTGCTGCATCTTGAAGAAGATACCTTTGTCAGTCGCGACAATCATCTGTGGATGAGGGAGCTCTTTCGCTTTCTTGATCAGTTGGCTTGTTGAGCCTACCGCATCAGCCAGTTCAACAACACTTGCTGGTGATTCTGGGTGCACCAAAATAGCCGCTTCTGGGTAGACCGATTTCATTTTCTTCAAAGCATCCGCTGAGAATTCATCATGAACGATACACTCACCTTGCCAAAGCAACATGTCAGCGCCAGTTTGATTTGCGATGTAAGAACCTAGGTGACGGTCTGGCCCCCAAATAATAGGTTTACCTTCAGCATCTAGGCTTTCAACGATTTCTAAAGCGATGCTCGACGTAACCACCCAGTCTGCACGAGCTTTAACAGCGGCAGAGGTGTTCGCGTATACAACCACGGTGTGGTCAGGGTGAGCATCACAAAATTCTGTAAATTTGTCAGCAGGACAACCAAGATCAAGTGAACATTCAGCTTCAAGCGTTGGCATTAGAATGCGTTTTTCAGGCGTAAGAATCTTCGCAGACTCGCCCATAAAACGAACACCAGCGATGATCAAAGTGCTTGCTGAATGACGGTTACCGAACTTAGCCATTTCTAAAGAATCGCCAACGAAACCACCAGTTTCTTCAGCCAGAGCCTGAATTTCAGGATCTGTGTAGTAGTGTGCAATTAGAACTGCATATTTTTCTTGAAGTAGTTTTTTGATGTTCGCGATGTGGGCCTGTTTCTGAGCGTCGCTCAATGGAACTGGCTTCGGCGGAAACGGGTAAACTGTATCGATTTTATCTAGTATATGACTCATTGCTCTTGCTCTACGCAACTTCTTCCGAGGATTAGAGTATTCTACACAGGACAGCGATGAGGATCAAAAAGGATTGGTTGCAAGCGGTGTCTAGCTAATACTTAAAACGCATAAACAAGGTGATGCATTGGCGTCACAAAGCGGCTAAGTAAATATGGAGGAAGTAAATAGATATAAAAAAGAGGTACCTGAGCACCTCTATTTGTTTATAAGTGGGTTTTAGCCACTTTTGCCGAAGCACTGTTTGGGTACTCGGTCACGACTTGTTGGTAATATTTCTTAGCTTGCGTCGCGTTATTATTGCGCGCAGCTATGTCACCAAGCTTAACCAGCGCATCTGCTCGCTTGTTTGAGTCTTTGTACGACACAACAGCGGCAAAGCTCTTCACGGCTTCTTTATCTTGCTTCTTAGCGAAATAAAGCTGACCTAACCAGTAATGTGAGTTAGGTGTGAAGGTTGAATCTGGGAAGTCTTTTTGAAACTTTTGGAATGCTGCGATAGCACCCGTGTAGTCTCGTTGCTTTAGAATCATATCTACAGCATTTTGATAAGCGGTTTGCTCATCGACATCAGTACTGAACGTACCAGAAGCATCTTTAGAGCCTTCGCTCGCTGCCACTGCTACCGTTGCTGTTCCTGCTGCTTTCACCTCGCCTCTTACACGATCCAGTTCAATGAACAGTTCACGTTGGCGCTCTAGCATTTGCTTCATATCGTAACTGTTTCGTTCCAGCTCACCACGAAGTTCACTGATCTCCAGTGCCATGTCGTCGATTTGCTGTTGCATTTGAAGCTGAACGAGGTTGCGATTTTGAAGCAGGCGTTCTAAACGCTCAATATCTGATTCGTTAGATGCAGACGCTGCTCGAGAGGAAGATGATGAATTGGTTGCGGTGCTATTGAGATCGGATACTGGAGCTGGTGCAGCGAACGCGATGTTCGCTGCACTTGCCAGTAACGAAAGCAAAATGACTCGCTTTGTGTTACTGAACATGAGGCAATTCCTCAATTATATAGCCTACTAAAATTAGTAAACTAGTACTGCGCGACGGTTTTTAGCGTACACATCTTCAGATTGACCTAGAAGAAGTGGCTTCTCTTCACCGTAGCTTACGATAGAGATTTGGTCTGCTTGAACACCTAGAGCTTGTAGGTATTTCGCTACAGCTTGTGCACGACGCTCACCAAGTGCGATGTTGTACTCAGGAGTACCGCGTTCGTCAGCGTGACCTTCGATAGTAACGTTCATGTCAACGTTATTGCTTAGGTAAGCTGCGTGAGCTGCTAGAATTTCTTCGTAGTCGCCAGCGATAGTAGAGTTATCGAATGCAAAGTAGATTGTTTGAGTTTCGCGTAGCGCTTGCTCTTTAAGCTCTTGCTCAGACAGTTGAGCGTTAGCATCAATTGGCGTTACAACAGTTGTGTCTACGTTGCCTTCTGAACCTGAAGTTGTTTGGTTGCTTTCAGTACCTGAAGTTGCAGATGTTGCTTCATCAGTTGAGCTACATGCCGTTACTGCCATCACTGGTAGTGCAATCATCAAGCCTTTAAGAACTTTGTTAAGTTGCATCTTTTTTTCCTTACGTTATCAAACTTAGTTTCTACAGCGACTAAGTGCTATAGATAGTTAATTGCCACAATAGTTAACACTATCAATAGCTAAAAGAATGTATCACTTTAACTAGAGGAACGGTGACCATGCAGGCGCTCTTACGCGTCCGTTGGTTGCCGGTAATCTAGCTTTGAAACGACCATCGATAGAAACCATCGATAATACGTTTGTTTTGTTGTAGATAGAGCTATAGATAACCATACCTCCATTCGGTGCAATGCTTGGAGATTCATCTAACAGAGTTTTTGTTAGCACCTGAACTGCACCGGTTTCCAAATCTTGCTTAGCCAAGTTAAAGCCTGAGTTGCTACGATTCACCATGATAAGGAATCGACCATCAGGAGTAATCTGGCCACCTAAGTTTTGGCTACCTTGCCAAGTAATACGAGAAGTCGAATTATTGGACAAATTTACATTATAAATCTGAGGTTTACCACCGCGATCCGACGTGAAAATAAGAGACTTGCCATCTGGGTGCCAGAACGGTTCGGTATTATTAGAACGTCCGCGGGTAATTTGAGTCAGCTTACGGCTAGCAAGGTCAAGTGTGTACACTTGAAGGCTGCCTGTTTTCGACAATACCAATGCCAATGTTTTACCGTCTGGAGAGAATCTTGGCGCGCCATTGTGACGAGGGTATGACGTCACCTTCTCACGTTCACCTGTGTAAATATTCATAATGAATATTTCAGCTTGGCCATTTTGGAAGCTTACATAAGCAAGTTTCTTACCGTCTGGAGACCATGCTGGTGACATAAGAGGTTGCTTAGAACGAAGTACTAAACGCTCATTGAAACCATCGTAATCAGCAACACGAAGCTGGTATGGGTATTTGTCTTTGTCGTTCACTACCACGTAAGAAATACGAGTTAAAAACGCGCCTTTCTCACCAGTCAGTTCTTCATACACTAAATCAGAAATACGGTGTGCGTACTCTCTTAAGCGTTTGCCCTGAACCGTCGCTTTCTTGTTGAACAAAACGTGGTCTTTAGAAAGTACCAGTTGGCCTTCATCACTCAGCGCACGGCTTTGTCCTTTGGTCAGTTGACCACGAACAATGTCGATCAACTGATAGTTGACTACGTATTGCCCTTCAGCATTTTTAGTAATGCTACCGGTTAGCAATGAATCTACGCCTAAGTTAGTCCAAGCATCAAAGTCGACCTCTGTTTCGCTGTAAGGCGTTTGAGGCATTTTGCTTGTTGCAACTGGGCTGAATTTACCACTGCGCTGTAAGTCAGAAGCAATAACCGCTGATACATCGTGTGGTAGTGGCTCTGCGCCTTCCCAGCGGAAAGGTACAATAGCGATAGGTCTAGCAGAGTTTATACCGTCTGTAATAACCAGCTCCAGCGCTGCATGTGCAAACTGGCTGCTTGTCGCTATTACGAAAACAAAACTCAGTAATAGTTTTTTTAACACAAGTTCGTCCTTTTACTCTGGTGATACAGTTAAGTTGATGTCTTTAAGTGATTTCACAATGTCTGGGTCTTTAGGCAATGGATAAGATTGCACTTGTGCCACGGCACGCTTGGTTGCTGCGCACAAACGGCTGTCTCCATCCAAAATACTCAAGCTTCCCAGAATCGCATTCGAACCCGTAGGAATGAGCTTAAGGTTCACTCGACATGAGCGTCCTCTGTAGCTGTCTTCTAACAATAAATTCTGTTGAATGAGCTGAGTATAAATCGCACCGTAACGCTGTGCTTCATCACTAATAAATTGTTGTTTAGCCGAAGAGTTTTGAGTCGACTCAGTTTCAAGCCCAGCAAAGATATCGTTCAATGCCGCCTCTTGTTGCTTGCGCTCTTTTTCAGCTCTTGCTGCAGCTTCTTTTGCTTTACGGGCTTTCTCCGCTGCTGCTGCCGCTTCTTTCTCTTTCGCTATACGCTGCTTTTCAGCACGTTCAGCGGCTTCTTTTTCTTTACGAGCTTTGTCTGCTGCCTCTTTCGCGGCTTTTTCTTTTGCCACGCGTTCTTGTTCAGCTTTGGCGACAGCCGCTTCTTTAGCCTTGCGTTCTTTCTCTGCCTTAACCACAGCGGCTTCTTTTAGCTTACGATCAGCTTCTGCTTTCGCGGCTTTCTTTTGTTCTGTCTTTAAACGAGCCTCTTCGACTTTACGTTGTTTCTCTTTTTCAACTCGGCGTTTTTCAGCTTCTCGCGTCGCTTTCGCTTCTTTGGCTTGTTTTTCTTTCAGCTTGCGGATGTTTTCTTCTTCCGCTTTACGATTCTTTTCAAGTCGCTCGCTTTCGCGACGTAACTTGTCTAACCGTTCTTGTTCTTTCTTACCCGCAGCTTCTCTTTGTTGACGAATCTGTTGAGCTTGCTTGCGAACTAACTGAGGGTCAATCACGACCGCCTGAACCATCTGCCCTGTTGGCTTAGGTTCTGACATCGTAAAGTCTGCTCCCCAAATAAGAGCGACGAATAGAATGACATGCAGCCCGATTGAAATTAGAAGCGGCGTTTTGAAATTATTGGATTTTTTATTATTCGCTTTCATGAATGCTACGGAGCTATTCCCTTATATCCGTTAAAAGGCCAACCTTTGGCACACCTGCACGGCTTAATTCATCAAGTAATAAAACAACTTCAGCGTAAGGCGTTGCGGCATCACCGCCGACCGCCACTGGAGAGTTAGGATTCAGAGACAATTCCGCTTTAACCCGAACAATAATGTCTTCAATTGACAGGCCTCGTTGAACCTCTTCATCGTTAACGCTCAAGCCAAGCTCACCATCTTTGTTCACTTCAACGATAATAAAGCTCGCGTTCTCGTCACCCAGTAAATCTTGAGCTGACTTAGCCGTTGAAGCCTTTGGCAATTCAACATCAACACCTTGTGTGACGAACGGTGAGGTCACCATAAAAATAATCAGCAAAACCAGCATAACGTCGATGTAAGGTACAACGTTAATCTCTGCCGTCATTTTGCGTTTTTTAGGTTGGTATCCAGCCATCTATTATTCCCTGCCAGCCATCGCTTGACGGTGAAGAATGCTGTGGAACTCTTCAGAGAAAGTCGCGTAGTTATGTTCGAGTTTACCTACTCGGCTACTGAAGCGGTTGTAAGCCATAACAGCCGGAATAGCAGCAAATAGACCCATTGCTGTTGCAATCAGTGCTTCTGCAATACCAGGTGCAACCATAGCAAGTGTCGCCTGCTTCACTTCGCCTAGTGCGATGAATGAGTGCATGATGCCCCATACCGTACCAAAAAGGCCGATATAAGGACTGATAGAACCGACGGTCGCTAGGAAAGGTAAATTGGTTTCTAGCTCATCCACTTCACGGGCAACCGCAACGCGCATTGCGCGACCTGTGCCTTCCATAATGAAATCTGGAGAAGTGGCATTAGATTTACGAAGGCGAGCAAATTCGGTGAAGCCTGCGTAGAAGATTTCTTCAGTACCAGAAAGCTCGTCTTTGCGTTTATTACTCTCTTGGTACAATTTAGCAAGATCAACGCCAGACCAAAATTTGTCTTCAAAGACTTCTGTTTGTTTAGAAGCTTGAGATAATACTTTACTTCTTTTTATGATCATTGCCCAAGAAACAACAGACATGCCCATAAGAATCAGCATGACCATCTTAACTAGTAAGCTAGCTTCTAATATTAGGCCTAAGATTGAGATTTCAGCAGTCACTATTCGTTAGCTCCGTGAGAATAAATGTTGGCATTGCTTTGGGTTTCATTTTTTGATTATCGATACATGCTACCTTAACCATTGCTTTACACAATGCCTTGCCATCAGGATTTACGATCTCTTGACAGAAGACCAAGGTAGCTCGCTTCAACTCGTAAATATTTGTAATGACTTGTAAAGAATCATCAAGTCGCGCACCTTGAATAAAATCAATGTCCATATGTCGGACTACGAAACCGATATTTTGTTCTAACAAGACTTGCTGAGAGACGCCAATTGAGCGCAACATCTCAGTTCGAGCGCGCTCAAAGAACTTAAGATAGTTGGCATGATATACCACCCCACCAGCATCGGTGTCTTCGTAATACACTGTCACAGGCCAAGTAAATGGCTTAAATAATCCCTGCAATTTGCTACCACAACCCAAAACGATAAAGATCTCACTATAACCTAACTCTTTATCATTAAAAGCATATGGCAGTGATTTATTTGATTTGAAAGACGAAAAAAAAGGCCATCTGTATAAGATGACCTCTTTTTGGCTAAAAACCCAACAACTACCTAGGTTTACTTTGTTATAAACCTAGTCCACAACCCCATTTAGATAAGGCGCAGCACGGTTAGATAGAGCAAAATCGTGAGTGAAACGTAAGGGCTGAATAATAACTGCCACATCCAAGCTCTTGGTTTAAAACCGATACCATAAACCATGCTCGAGCATACAGCCCAGATGAACATAGGCCCAATGATAGCGTTAAAGCCACCGATGCTTGCCGCATACGTTTCAGGATCCCACATTACTAAACCAACATGCATGAAACCCAATATTAAGGATAAAGCTCTTAACAGAGTCTTATCCATTGGTTGATGTAATTTAGCAACTTGCTCTGCGAGATTACTCACTGTCTTTATCCATCATTTCTGAATGCTCAAGCCAAAGAGCATTGATGATGCCGAATGCACATGCTAGAAGTACACCCAAAATCCATGCGAAATACCACATAAAATTTCTCCTAAGTTATTTAACTTCTAGCTTAGTAAGCTGAAACGTCGTTATCTTCGATGTGTTTCTTATCTAGACGACCAAACATTTTGTAGTATGTCCAAGTCGTGTAGCCCAGAATCACAGGAACCATTACCGCCGCAACTCCAGTCATAAGACCAAGCGTTAGCTCACTTGCTGTTGAATCCCACATAGTCAAACTATGGCTAGGGTTCAGGCTAGATGGCATTACGAATGGGAACATTGCAAAACCAGCCGTTAAAATAACACCAGCGTTAGATAGGCTTGAGAACAAGAATGCGAAACCACCACGCTCAAAGCGAGATGCAATCACAGCAAGCAGTGGCATTGCTACACCAAGAATCGGTGCAGCCCACATTGCTGGATACGTTTCGAAGTTTGTCATCCAAGCACCAACTTGAAGTGATACTTCTTTGTTTAGTGGGTTTGAATCAGCAAACGTATCGATAGTGCTTGTAATTACATAGCCTTCGATAGATTGAACCCAGAAGCCACCAATAACGAATAGAGCAATAGCAATTAGGCCAGTGATCTGAGCAACGTTACGAGCGCGACTGTGCAGCTCTTCTGTTGTCTTCATTTGAAGCCATGTTGCACCTTGCATCACGAACAACATCAGAGCCAACACACCACAAAGCAATGCAAACGGGTTTAGCAGAGCGAAGAACGTACCATGGTACTTAGACATCATGAATTCGTTCAGTTCGAATGGAACACCTTGTAATAGGTTACCAAATGCCACACCGAAAATGATTGGTGGAACTGTGCCACTAAAGCAAAGTGCGTAGTCCCAAGTCTTACGCCATTTTGGATCTTCAATCTTAGAACGGTAATCAAGAGCAAGTGGTCGTAACCAAAGCGCTGCTAACGTCGCATACATTGCGAAGTAGAAACCAGAGAAAGATGTCGCGTAAACCAGTGGCCATGCAGCAAACAATGCACCACCCGCAGTGATAAGCCAAACTTGGTTACCATCCCAGTGAGGGGCAATCGTGTTTAGCATAATACGACGTTCAGTGTCGCTCTTACCGATAACAGGTGAAAGGGCTGCAACACCCATATCGAAGCCATCAGTTACGGCGAAACCAACCAGTAGAACACCGATCAATACCCACCAAATAAGTCGTAAGCTTTCGTAATCAAACATAATATTCCCTCACTTATACTTCGACTGAACGGCTAACTTTGTCTTCAACAGAGTTATCGTTTTGTTCAAAGTGGTAACGGCCTGTCTTTAAGCTACTTGGACCTTTACGTGCGAATTTCAGCATTAGGTAAACTTCAGCAATTAAGAACACTGTGTACAGTGCCAGAATAGCGAATAGTGAAGTCCAAAGCTGTTCAATAGTTAGTGCTGATGCAGCCACGTTAACCGGTAGGATTTCACCAACCGCCCATGGTTGACGACCAAATTCAGCAACGAACCAACCCGCTTCGATCGCAATCCAAGGTAGTGGGATTGAGAATAGCGCAGCTTTAAGTATCCATGGTTTCTGTTCGATCTTCTGACGACACGTTTGAACAAACGCCGCACCGAATACAAACAACATGATGAAGCCACAAGCAACCATCAGACGGAATGACCAGAATAGAGGCCAAACTGTTGGGATAGAATCATCCGCAGCCATTTGGATTTGATCTTCTGTTGCGTCAACAACGTCGTCTGTGTAGCGCTTAAGAAGCAGACCGTAACCTAGGTCACCTTTCACTTCGTCGAACGCTGCAATGTTTTCTTCAGACTTGTCACCTGAACGTAGCTTTTCAAGCAGCTCGTATGCGTACATACCAGTACGGATACGATCAACGTGATCATCACGTAAGTCACGCAGGCCCGTTACTTCAGTATCAAGCGAACGCGTTGCGATGATACCCATCACGTAAGGGATTTTAATTGCGTAGTCAGTATTCATTGTTTCTTGGTTTGGAATACCAAAAACAGTAAATGCAGCTGGTGCTTCTTCAGTGTGCCACTCTGCTTCTACCGCAGCGAGCTTTACTTTTTGAACTTCACCAAGCTCGTAACCAGATTCATCACCTAGCACGATTACTGACAGGATCGCCGCCATACCGAAAGATGCTGCAATCGCAAAAGAGCGACGAGCAAAGGCAAGGTCACGACCTTTAAGAATGTAGTATGAGCTGATACCAAGGATGAACATTGCACCCGTTGTGTAACCAGACGCCACTGTGTGTACGAATTTAACTTGCGCTACTGGGTTTAGTACAACTTCAGCAAAGCTCACCATTTCCATACGCATGGTTTCAAAGTTAAATTCCGCACCCACTGGGTTTTGCATCCAGCCGTTCGCTACCAAGATCCAAAGCGCTGAGAAGTTAGAGCCAAGTGCTACTAACCACGTTACCGCTAAGTGCTGACGCTTTGACAATCTGTCCCAACCGAAGAAGAAAAGACCAACAAAAGTAGACTCTAGGAAGAATGCAACAAGCGCTTCAATAGCTAGCGGAGCACCGAAGATGTCTCCAACGTAGTGAGAATAGTAAGACCAGTTTGTACCAAACTGAAACTCCATGGTTAAGCCTGTCGCTACACCAAGAGCAAAGTTAATACCAAACAATTTACCCCAGAACTTGGTCATGTCCTTGTAAATTTGTTTGCCCGTCATTACATATACTGACTCCATAATGGCAAGAAGAAATGCCATACCTAAGGTCAGTGGAACAAATAGGAAGTGATACATCGCTGTAAATGCAAACTGCAATCGCGACAGATCAACAACATCAATCATGGTAACTCCTTTGTGTCGGCTGAATGACACTTGTGTGATAATTCACCGCAAAAATCCATGTTAAAACAATTTATATAATTGTTATTACAAATTGAAATTTGTAGCAAAAACGTACCGTTATAGTTAGATTATTGTTAAGCATGAGCTAATATAGCTGGCGCTAATATTACTGGTAAAATCAGTATGTTTCAAAAGGTTTATGGGAGAACCCTGCGTTGATTTGTATCAAATTTATTCGAGCAAATTAGAGTTATTTTTGTACAATTATGATTAAAATCACACCAATTCTGCTTGCCTTAATAACAGCGCATGATATCTGTGACAAAAGCTCAGCACCGCCTCAACATACGAATTACAACTACCTATAAAGTATTAACAAAAAATATGACAACTTATTTCATTTTTTGTTGCCCAAATCAAACCTGCAATCAAAGTTTTCATTTTTGAAGCGCCCTTTTCGACCTTTTTACCGACTCGCTCAAAGAGTTGTTATTCAGTAAAAAGCAAAAAATCCCAGCGCTTATGCAACTGGGATCTTTAGAAATGAATAAGTTAACGATTAGAAGGCTTATCTATTCCGAAGTGTAAATACGCTCTGTCGGTAGCAATTCGACCTCTTGGTGTTCTTTGCAGATAGCCCTGCTGAATCAAATACGGTTCCAATACATCTTCAATCGTATCTTTTTCTTCACCAATCGCGGCTGCCATGTTGTCGATACCGACCGGACCACCACCAAACTTCTCCATAATCGCAAGTAGAAGCTTCCTATCCATGTAGTCAAAGCCTTTAGCATCAACGTCCAACATGTTGAGTGCCTTATCCGCCACGTCTGGACAAATATGTCCATCAGCTTTCACTTCCGCGTAATCTCGTACACGGCGTAATAAACGGTTCGCGATACGCGGTGTACCACGAGCGCGACGAGCAATTTCTAATGCCCCATCCGACTCCAATGAAAGTCCAAGGCAATCTGCGCTGCGCTGAACGATGTTTTGAAGGTCTTCAACCTTGTAGTACTCAAGACGCTGAGTAATACCAAAACGGTCACGTAATGGCGATGTCAGTGAGCCAGCACGAGTGGTTGCGCCAATCAGAGTAAAAGGAGGAAGGTCGATCTTGATAGAGCGAGCCGCTGGGCCTTCACCAATCATGATATCCAGTTGGTAATCTTCCATTGCTGGATACAGAACCTCTTCAACCACAGGGCTTAAGCGGTGGATCTCATCAATGAAAAGCACATCGTTTTCTTCGAGGTTGGTTAATAGCGCGGCCAAGTCGCCCGCTTTTTCTAAAACCGGACCTGAAGTCGTGCGGATGCTCACATCCATTTCATTGGCAACAATGTTCGCCAACGTGGTTTTACCCAAACCGGGAGGGCCAAAAATCAACAGATGATCCAGAGCTTCATTTCGCATTTGAGCGGCTTGAATGAAAATCTCCATCTGGTTACGAACGTGGTCTTGACCTTGATAGTCGGCTAGCGCCTTTGGACGTATTGCACGGTCGATAACATCTTCATCTTTAAAGACCGGATTATCCGGTGCAATCAGGCGATCGGCTTCAATCATAAATTCTGTTATTCCTAACTCTGCTATTGCTGACTCTGCGCATCTTGACTCTGCGCATCTTGACTCTGTGTAAAGGCAAAGTGAATGAGTCTATTTTGTAGAACAAGTATATGAGGTATTAAACCATCGACTTCAGTGCTTCGCGAATCAATTGTTCGCTGGTCATGCCACCTTTAGCCACTTGAGCAACAACTTTAGAGGCTTGAGTCGGTTTATAACCCAACGCAAGTAGTGCGCTTACTGCTTCTTCTTCAGCATCGTGAACCGCTGGCATTGAGTCCATTGGCGCTGCATCCGTTGCAGGCGTAAACAGATCACCTGCTCCCCACCCTTTGAGGCGGTCTTTCATTTCAACAACCAGACGCTCTGCCGTTTTCTTACCAACACCCGGCAGTTTAACCAGTGTTGAGATATCTTCGCGTTCAACACATTGAACGAATTGGCTTGCCGTCATTCCAGAAAGGATACCAAGACCAAGTTTAGGGCCGACACCATTCGCTTTTATCACTTCACGGAACAAGGCGCGCTCTTTAACAGTGTTAAAACCATAAAGTAGCTGAGCATCTTCACGTACTACAAAATGAGTGTAGATAATTGCTTCTTCGCCTACGTTTGGTAACTCATAAAAACAGCTCATTGGCATTTGGACTTCATAACCAACACCACTGACTTCAATCAATAATTCTGGTGGCTGTTTTTCTATTAATGTACCGCGGAGACGTCCGATCACAATTCACTCTCTTGATGGAATTTAATTTGAAGGACAGAATATAAAAGAACTGGATACTTATCCAGTTCTTTGTGTTTTTTGAAGTGAATTATTTAGGCTTGCTTAGCTTGCGAGACCACGCTGTTCAAGCTCGCAACCAGTTCTTTAACCGAAGTAACATGACCTGTTAGCTCAGAACCATAATTAGCGACTAAACCTGACACCGATTTAGTTTCCGCCACGCTTTGAGCCACTTCTGAACTGGCCAGGTCGAGTTCTTTCAAGGAGTCCATCTGCATTGCCATAATATTGGTGAGCTGATTAACATCTGTTGAGATGGTTTGCACCTCTGAGATAATGCCGTTCATCTCGCTCGCCGTGGTTTCGATGATCGCTCTGCCGTGTTCAACTTCTTCTTTACTGCGGTCTAACAACGTTCGAATCTCTATTGCCGAATGACTGCTTTTCGCCGATAGCTCTCTCACCTGATCCGCGACCACAGCAAAACCTCGCCCCTGTTCACCTGCGCGTGCTGCTTCGATTGCAGCATTGAGTGCCAATAAGTTGGTTTGCTCAGCAACCGAGGTAATCAAATCAGCGACTTTCATGATTTCTTGATTACTTTGAATGATCTGACTGATCGCATCTGTTGAGGCTTCTAATGACTCTGAGCTCTTTTGCGCTTTGGTGCCCACCGCTTCGCTGCGCTCTTTCAGTTCACCCACAAATGAATTGGACTCTTCGATGCCTTGAGTCATTTGATGGAGTTGTTGACTCATCTCTTCTGCAGCACTCGCTTGAGATTCACAGTTGATGTTTAGCACTTCAACTTGAGTATGCAAGTCTTGTGACTGCTGATCCAAATGAACTGAAACACCTTGTAGGCTCTCTGAATTCGAATTGGCTTGATCGAGCACGATAGAGAGTCGGCCTTCGCTTTGCGTTGCTTGGTTGGCAACATGTTGGCTTTCTGAAATCGCCTCCTCTGCCATTTCGATTGCCACCTCTTTTTGCTTAGCGGTAAAGGCTTGAGCAATGCAGATAACCACCAGCGGCATGATCACGCCAGACCAAGTTTCTACCACTACCGCATCAGGGGTTAGCTCAAGCTGGGGAAATGCAAATCCATTGAGATGTGCTGAGGTCATCACCAGTGACACACCGATAACCAGGCCACTCCACACCAAGGCCACAATTCGTGTTCCTGATAAGAAAAAAGCGACCACTAACAAAGGCACCCAATAAGCTTGCGTGGAAGCCACAACCCCACCGCTTTGATAAATGATGTTCAACGCGTGGACAGCCATGCCGACAAAGCCAAAGTTAAGTGCAAGGCTCGGTTTACTCGTCACACGGAGTAGCAGTGCAGAGATCAGTTCAAATACGATAAGAAATACAGATGTGGCGACCAAGAGTTGCTCTTCATGCTTAGTCCACTTGATTAAGCTATAGACGCCCACGAAGAATGCGATAAAAGTGAAGAGTAATAAGATATCGGCTTGTCTGACTTCGTTGTTACTCCACCCGTTACTTTTGGGTAGAAACAGCGCGCGCCACAGCTTGATTGGGTTCATCAGTGATCATCCTTGATTAACTTGTAAGACCTCCGACCAATGTTAATAACATGTTAAATGATACGCAATGTTATTATCTGGGTTATGTTCGAAAGATCTCATTTCATCAAGGATTTAGCGGCGTATTGTGTTGATATGAGCCAAACAGGGCGTGAGGCTCATCAATCGTATAAGTTTAAAAGGCAGAATGTTAGGAACTAACAATAGAATGAGATTTAGCGGTAACGCCCTTTTCTTGCCCCTGTTGCTTTGCCTGCGAGTGCGACCAAGGTTTTGTTGGTGTTAGCGTGAGTGATCGCTACGCCTAGAGCATCGGCTGCATCGGCTTGTGGCTTAGCGGGTAGTTTGAGCATGCTCATCACCATATTCTGAACCATAGACTTATCAGCGCCACCGTTACCTGTCACTGCTTGTTTGATCAAACGAGCCGCATACTCATGTACAGGCAAATCAGCATTCACTGCTGCTACAATCGCACTTCCACGAGCTTGGCCAAGTTTAAGTGCTGAATCGGCATTCTTCGCCATGAACACTTGTTCGATCGCGAATACGTCAGGCTGAAACTGAGTAATGATCTCACTCACGCCCGCATAGATTTGCTTTAAGCGACCTGGCAGTTCTTTTTCGGAAGTACGAATACAACCACTACCTAAGTAATATAGATGGCGACCATTTTGACGAATGACGCCATAGCCGGTAATACGAGAGCCAGGGTCAATCCCTAAGATAATAGACATAACTTCAAATACTGATTATTTATACATGCTTTATGAGCTTAGTATATCGAACGCAAAAAAAAATGCCCGTCAAATTAACGGGCATTTCGTTGTTCTGCGAAAGAAAAAGTTCTATCAAAAACTAAGTGTTGTTTAAAGCTTAAGTGCTATCTAAGACTTAAGCTCTATCGAAAACTCACTGCTTGATTAGAAAGTTGAGCTTAATCGTTTGATTAGTCTTCTTTCTTCGCTAAGTTAACAGCGATTGCTAGCTCTTCCAGTGATGCTGGGTTTGCTAAGCTTGGCGCGTCTGTTAATAGACATGCTGCAGCTGTTGTTTTCGGGAATGCGATAACGTCACGGATGTTCTCTGTACCACAAAGAAGCATCGCTAAACGGTCAAGACCGAATGCTAGACCTGCGTGCGGTGGCGTACCGTACTTAAGTGCTTCAAGTAGGAAACCGAACTTCTCTTGTTGTTCTTTAGCTTCGATACCTAGAATACCGAATACAGCCGTTTGCATTTCTGCGCTGTGGATACGTACAGAACCGCCGCCTACTTCGTAGCCGTTGATTACCATGTCGTATGCATCAGAGTTAGCTGCAGCTGGATTTGCTTTTAGCTCTTCCGCGCTTACACCAAGTGGTGATGTGAATGGGTGGTGCATTGCGTGAAGGTTGCCTTCGCCATCTTCTTCGAACATAGGGAAATCAATAACCCAAAGTGGAGCCCACGCTTTCTTGTCTGTTAGCTCTAAGTCATCACCTAGCTTGATACGAAGTGCGCCCATTGCTTCAGCAACAATGTTCGCTTTATCTGCACCAAATAGGATGATATCGCCAGATTCAGCTTGAGTGCGCTCAAGAAGACCGTTGATTACGTCTTCGTTTAGGAACTTAGCAACTGGAGATTGGATACCTTCCATGCCAGCAGCACGGTCGTTAACCTTCATCCAAGCTAGACCTTTCGCGCCGTAGATACCTACGTGCTCTGCGTAACCGTCGATTTGCTTACGAGTTAGCTTAGCGCCACCCGGTACACGGATTACGGCTACGCGACCTTTTTCGTCGTTCGCAGGACCAGAGAATACTTTGAACTCAACATCTTTCAGTAAGTCAGCAACGTCTACTAGTTCTAGTGGGTTACGTAGATCTGGCTTATCAGAACCGAAACGACGAATCGCTTCAGAGAATGGCATTACTGGGAATTGACCCAGTTCAACATCTAGAAGCTCTTTCCACATATCGTGAACCAGCTTTTCAGTGATGTTACGTACTTCTTGAGAAGACAGGAATGATGTTTCGATATCGATCTGAGTAAATTCAGGCTGACGGTCAGCACGTAAATCTTCATCACGGAAACATTTAACGATTTGGTAGTAACGGTCAAAACCAGACATCATCAGCAGTTGCTTGAACAGCTGAGGAGATTGAGGAAGTGCGTAGAAGCTACCTTTATGAACACGGCTTGGTACTAGGTAGTCACGAGCGCCTTCAGGTGTCGCTTTAGTTAGTACTGGTGTTTCGATGTCTAGGAATAGGTTCTCGTCTAGGAAACGACGAACGAAGCTAGAAGCACGTGCACGAAGCTTAATACGATCACTCATTTCTGGACGACGAAGATCGATGTAACGGTACTTAAGACGCTGTTCTTCAGAGTTCGTTTGGTTGAAATCCAGTGGAAGCGCTTCTGAACGGTTGATGATCTCAAGGCCAGTTGCGTAAAGCTCAACTTCACCCGTCGCCATATCTTTATTTACTTGGCTGTCAGGACGAACACGTACTTCACCAGTAAATTTGATACAGAATTCATTACGCAGTTGGTTAGCGATCGGGAAGATATCTTTCATATCTGGATCGACAACAACCTGAACGACGCCTTCACGATCTCGCATATCGATAAAGATAAGACCGCCTAAATCACGGCGACGGTTTACCCAGCCGCACAATTCTACAGTTTGTCCCGCCAGGGACTTGTTCAGGTTACCACAGTAATGGGTACGCATAATGAATTTCCCAATCTCTTAATTATTTACTAGTTTCCAAGCTGTCAGTGGTCATTCCACACAACAGAGCAAAGGAACATTTATACGCGGAAACTCGCTTAAAATCGACCTTCCACATTCGAATTTATTGTGTTTTATCTGGCTTTGCTGCTTTTTAGCCCATCAAGTGCGCAAAGATTCATCAAAACCGAAAAAATTGCGCTAATTATATCTCGAAAGTACCTTAATCGGCAAAAGTCTCGTACAGTAGTTTTTCGTTTCAACTTAAAAACGTTTTGTGATGACTAATGGCGTAACGACTAACGGTGTAATGACGATGGAAACTTTACCTTTAAGACTTGGATTAACAATGTGGTCTCATTCTGAGTGGCAAAGTCAGTTCTATGGTAAAGGAACAAAACCTGCTGAGCGCTTGGAAAAGTACACCCAAGTTTTTCATACCGTCGAAGGCAACACGACTTTCTATGCGACACCCAGTGTCTCAACGGTCAATAACTGGAAAGCCGCGAGTCACGATGATTTTAAGTTTACGTTTAAGCTGCCTAAGTTCATCACCCACCAGCAGCACTTAAAACATTGCCAAGCCGAACTCAAAGAATTTCTGCTCACCATGTCGCCCCTACACAGACGCATTGGTCAGTGGACGATTCAATTACCCCATAGCTTCGAACCCAGCATGCTCCCTGCACTACAAAAATTTTGTACCTTGTTTCCAAAAGACATGCAGCTTGGCGTTGAAGTTCGTCACCTTGGGTTCTTTGATAAAGGCGATGCCGAAAAACGTTTCAATCATTGGTTAATAGAAGAAGGGATCAATCGCATCATTATGGATAGTCGCCCTGTTTTCTCCGCACCACCAACCACAGAAGCGGTGATCGACGCACACCAAAAGAAACCACGTGTGCCGGTTCATGCTATTGCGACGGCAAACAATCCGATGGTTCGCTTTATTGGGCATCCAGACCAGGAACCCAATCTCGCATTCTTTAAACCTTGGTTCGCGAAATTACCAACTTGGTTAAATGAAGGAAAACAACCTTATTTAATGATCCACACCCCAGACAATAATCACGCACCTGAGTTGGCGATTGCTATCTATAAGCAATTACAGACGCAAGTTGCTGAACACACACAGATAACCTTGCCTAATTTAGCAGAGTTTCCTGCTCAAAAAGGTGACCATCAAATCTCGATGTTTTGATAGTAAACAACCACTAACACGCGTTCACTTTCATCAATCTCAGTTTTCGTGACACAAGCGATTTTTTTACGTAAAATACGTCCCCTTTTATTTGGTACGAATTCTGTGCCGATTACGCTGACTGTCGAGAGAGAATGCAATGAGCAACAAAGACAATATCTTTTCCGCTCCCATTGATAAAATTGGTGATTTCACCTTTGACGCAAGGGTTGCTGAAGTATTTCCAGATATGATTCAACGCTCGGTTCCTGGATATAGCAATATCATCTCTGCTATTGGCATGTTGGCTGAACGCTTCGTAAAACCACACTCAAACATCTACGACTTGGGTTGCTCTCTTGGCGCCGCTACATTGTCGATGCGCCGCCACATCCAGCAAGAAGGCTGTACGATTTTTGCTGTCGATAATTCGGAAGCCATGGTTGAACGCTGTAAGCTGCATGTAAACGCCTACCGAAGCGATACGCCAGTCGAAGTCATCGAAGCTGATATCCGTGAAATCGAGATCAAAGACGCTTCAGTTGTTGTGTTGAACTTCACCTTACAGTTCTTATCACCAGACGACCGCTACGCGCTGCTTGAAAAGATCCATGCTGGATTGCGTCCGGGTGGCATTTTGATTCTGTCTGAAAAGTTTGTGTTCGAAGATAAAAGTTCAAATGAACTGCTTATCGATCTGCACCATGATTTCAAGCGTGCAAACGGATACAGCGAGCTTGAAGTCAGCCAGAAACGCAGTGCTATCGAAAATGTGATGCGTCCAGACTCGATTCCAGTTCATAAGCAGCGTTTTGAAAAGATTGGCTTCTCAAGTAGCGAAGTGTGGTTCCAATGCTTCAACTTCGGTTCGATGTTCGCGATTAAATAGCGCACATAACCAATCAGCTCGCACTAAAACGTCATCCTCAAGAGCGAGGAACGAGCGAGTTGGGGATCTCTATCAAGTACGATAAACCGAGATTCCCTATCATGTTCGTCCCTCACTGTAGGGAATGACAAATTTAATTTTTATTTTAGGGTTTATTGATCCTATTAACTCAGTGAAAAACTATGTTTAATTTTGCCAATTTTTATCAACTCATTGCCCAAGACACTCGCCTACAGCCGTGGCTCAATGTTCTCCCTCAACAGCTGACGGATTGGCAAAATGCAGAGCACGGTGACTTTGACCGTTGGTTACGTGCACTGAATAAGATCCCGCAAGGCGTGCCTGATCAAGTTGATTTAAAGAACTCTGTGACTATCGGCAGCAGCACACCATTTCAAACAGGTGAACTTAAAAAGCTAGAGAGCTTATTAAAGACGTTCCACCCTTGGCGTAAAGGTCCTTATACCGTTCATGACATTCATATCGATACAGAATGGCGCAGCGACTGGAAATGGGACCGTGTACTTCCACATATCTCACCGCTTAAAAACCGTTCAGTACTCGATGTAGGTTGCGGTAATGGCTACCACATGTGGCGTATGTTAGGTGAAGGTGCTCGTTTGACCGTCGGTATCGACCCGTCTCACCTTTTCCTTGTTCAGTTTGAAGCTATCCGTAAACTGATGGGCGATGACCAACGCGCTCACCTTTTACCTTTAGGTATTGAACAGCTGCCAAAACTGGAAGCTTACGACACTGTATTCAGCATGGGTGTGCTTTACCACCGCCGTTCACCGCTCGATCATTTGATCCAATTGAAAGACCAATTGTTATCTGGTGGCGAGCTGGTGCTTGAGACGTTAGTGATTGAAGGTGACGAAAACGCTGTTCTTGTGCCTGTTGACCGCTACGCGCAAATGAGAAACGTGTACTTCTTCCCATCTGCTCGCGCATTGAAACGCTGGCTTGAACAAGTTGGCTTTGAAGACGTTCGAATCGTTGATGAAAATGTTACGACGGTTGGCGAACAACGCACAACAGAATGGATGACACATAACTCTTTGCCAGATTACTTAGACCCGAACGATCCAAGTAAAACAGTTGAAGGTCACCCAGCGCCAAGACGTGCTGTTCTTGTGGCGACAAAACCGTAAATTCATTGTCCGTAAGCTATTGTTCTGGTGACCACCGAATAATAGCTTTTAGTAGCAATGAAGCCATCACATCTGTCGCAGTAAACTTTGACTTAAAAGCGCGTAAATTGAACAAAAATTGACTTATGTTTAATAAGTGAGCTATTTCAATTGGCGATAACTGGCGCAGCGCTCACATTGCGATTCAATATGACCAGACTCTTACATTAGGATGCTTCACGCATCCTTTTTTGTAGGCTAAACTTCTAAATAGTCTGAACTATTCTCTAATTTCCAAAGGTTTTTTTTATGTTTAAGCGATTATCGCCAATTGTGGCGGTTGGTTTGCTCTCTGGCTGTACCCTCACCAACGGTGCGGCCTACCACCAAGAAACTCTCGACGCTATTGCCCGCTCAGAGACAAACATCGCAAATAAGGTTCAAAACCTTGAACTGCAAGTCAGTAATCAAAGTGATTATATAGAAAGCTTAGAAGACGAAATCATCACCCTTTCTAGCCAATTAGATGTTCACCTAACGAGCATGGAACACAAAGTTATTGAACAGCTAGAGGAAGAAGAACCTGTAGCAGTAGCAACCCCACCTATCGCTCCTACATCACAACCGACCATCCTTGGCGGAATCGAAAAAGTATCCATTGATTCTATCAACCAAAGCTTTGATGCGCGTGTTGATACCGGCGCAACAACCTCTTCTTTAAACGCTGTAGACATCAAAGAATTCGAGCGTAACGGTAAAGACTGGGTGAAGTTCCACTTAGCAGATAAAGCACAATCACCAGAAGACCAGAAATGGATTGAAGCACCTGTTGTACGTTTTGTGAAAATCCGCCAATCAACCAATGATCAGACAGAACGTAGAGCTGTGATTGAATTATGGGTGAAAGTTGGAAAAATCCATGAAAAAGCGCAATTTACATTGGCGGATCGCTCTCAAATGAGTCACCCTGTATTACTAGGGCGCGAATTTATCAAAGACATAGCGCTAGTAGATGTAAGTAAAAAATACGTACAAACGGAAGTTAAATAACAATAGTAGGGTAAGCTATGACGTCAAGAATTCCATTTTATATCTCAATTTTCCTGCTCATCGTAGCAGGTATAACACTGAGTATGTTCAGACATACAACCTACGGTGTACCCTGGACTCCAGGCGAAACTAATCAGGTTTGGGACATTGAAGCTCGTATCGAATTCAATGCAGTGGGCAAAGAAGCAAAAGTTTCACTAGCCGCACCTCACACACAGTCTAACTTTACACTTATCGGCGAGTCAGCGTCATCACCAGGCTACGGCATTTCATACTTGAACACAGATTCAGGTCGCCGTGCTGAGTGGTCAATTCGTCACGCAGATGGCCCGCAGACTATCTACTACAAGACACAGTTCTTAGTCGATAGCCAAGCGAACGTTACCTCAACACCTCCAGAAGGTGAAGTGGCTCAACCAAGCTTTGACGGCCCGGAAGAAGCTGCAGCTCTTGCTTTGATTGACAGAGCAACCAAGCGTTCAGCAGACAACATCACCTTTACTCGTGAGTTAATCAAAACGCTTAACGATCCAGACAGCCAAAACTCAGCGCTGATTCTGAATAACATGACCAAAGTGGAAGCGACACACAAGCTACTTTCTGCCGCTAAAATCCACAACAAAGTCGTCGGTGTTATTGAACTGGAAGACGGACGTCGTCGCCAATCAATCCAACACATGAACCAAATTTGGGATAATAACCAGTGGGTTCTATTCTCCCCTGAATCTAGCGAGCAACAAGTTCAACCAAACCTACTCATCTGGGACGAATCAAATGTCTCTCTATTAGATGTAGTGGGTGGCCAGAACAGTAAAGTTCACTTCTCGATGATTGCTCAGGAAATCTCACCAACAGAAGCAACCAGCAGTAAAGTCTCTGCCGACCAACTGTTGAACCTGTCGATCCACAGCCTACCGTTAGAAGAGCAAGCGATGTTTAAAACCATCATGCTGATTCCAATTGGTGCGCTTATCGTTGTGTTCCTGCGAGTTATCATCGGTCTTAAGACTTCTGGTACGTTCATGCCCGTTCTGATTGCCGTGGCATTCGTTCAAACGCAGTTGGTGACAGGTATTGTAGGCTTCCTACTGATTGTTGGTACTGGTCTTGTAATTCGAAGTTACTTATCCAAACTCAACCTCTTGCTCGTGGCCAGGATATCCGCCGTAATTATTACGGTAATTATGATTATCTCGATATTTACTGTAGTCGCATTTAAAATCGGACTCACCGAAGGCCTATCGATTACGTTCTTCCCAATGATTATCTTGTCTTGGACTATCGAACGTATGTCTATCCTTTGGGAAGAAGAAGGCGCGAAAGAAGTTGTACTACAAGGTGGCGGCTCACTATTTACCGCGGTACTTGTTTACTTAGGTATGACTAACCCGTTCATTCAACACTTAACGTTCAACTTTATTGGTTTGCAGCTTGTTATTCTAGCGACCATCTTGCTACTAGGTAACTACACAGGCTACCGCCTAACCGAGCTTCGTCGCTTTAAACCGCTAGCGGAGGACTAAGTTATGTTTGATCAATTTACTTCACCGTTTAAGTTGAAAGACAAAGGCATAATGGGAATGAACAAGCGTAACCATAGTTATATTGGTCGCTATAATGATCGTTCCAAGTATCCACTCGTTGATGACAAGCTTAAGACTAAGATTATTGCTGAACAGGCTGGTGCAACCGTACCAAAATTGATTGGCGTAATTGGTCACCAAGCTGAAGTAAAAACAATCCATAAAATGGTTAAAGAGTGGCCTGGCTTTGTGATTAAGCCAGCGCAAGGAAGTGGCGGTAAAGGCATCCTTGTCGTGATCTCTCATAAAGATGGGGTTTACACCAAACCATCGGGTTCAACCATTAACGAAGAAGACGTAGAGCGTCACATCAGTAACGCTCTAGCCGGTCTTTTCTCACTAGGTGGTAAGAACGACGTAGCTGTAGTTGAAAACCTCATCAAGTTTGATGAGTGTTTCGAAGGCTTCAGTTACGAAGGCGTGCCAGATGTACGAATCATCGTATTTAAAGGCTACCCTGTGATGGCGATGATGCGTCTTTCTACTTCAGCTTCTGACGGCAAGGCAAACTTGCACCAAGGTGCTGTGGGTGTCGGTATTTGCATCGCGACCGGAAAAGCCGTTCGTGCAGTTCAGTTTGACCAACCAGTAACTCACCACCCAGATACAGGGAAAGAGTTAGCCGCACTTCAAGTGCCGCATTGGGAAAAACTGCTGACTCTTGCATCAAGCGCTTGGGAAATGACAGGTCTTGGCTACATGGGTACCGACATGGTTTTGGACCAAGAAGAAGGCCCTATGGTACTGGAGCTTAATGCTCGTCCTGGATTAGCAATACAGATTGCGAACGGCGCAGGTTTATTACCTCGCTTGCATCATATTGAAAATCTAGGCACACCTGCTGAATACCCAAAAGCTGCAGAGCGCGTTGCCTACGCGGCTAAGCAATTTGGTGTTCACGGTAGCGAGATTGTACCGAGCTAAACTAAATGAAGAGCTAGTTAAGTTAAGAGCTAGCCAAGTGAAGCTTAGTGACTGAGTAAGTAATTCGATACCTAATCGAGTTCAATAGAAAAGCCGCATAACTCTGAGAGTTACGCGGCTTTTTAATATCTGAAGTTTAAGTTAGCGTATTAAGCTAGGCCTCTGTTGCTTCAATTTCGGGCTTGCGGATTGGGTCAATACGCACAGCCGCTACCTTAAACTCTGGGATCTTGGCATGCGGATCCGTCGCTGTCGTCGTCAAGCGGTTCACCGGAGATTCGACAAAATGGAATGGAATAAACACCACACCCTTTTGCATTCGTTTCGTGATAAAAGCAGCAATTTCAATTTCACCACGTCGTGTCGATACCTTTAACATTTGACCATTCGAGATCCCTAACGCTTCAGCATCATGAACACTGACCATTGCACGCGGACCAGCTAAGTTATCTAACCCTTTTGTCTTACGAGTCATGGTACCGGTATGGAACTGCTCCAGCACACGACCCGTCGTTAGCACTAATGGGTATTCTGAATCTGGCAGCTCCGCCGCGTATCGAAACGGGATTGCTTCCATTTGACCACGCCCGCGAGTGAATTGGGTCTGGTGCATGATGCGAGTGCCGTCAGGGTTGTTCTTATTGCTCGGCCACTGGACACCATTCACGGTAATATTCTCCCAACGTAAACCACCATATTGCGGAGTTACTCTAGCTATCTCATTGGTGATATCGGCAACGGTGTTGTAGTCCCAACCGCCGCCCATTGCGTTGGCGAGCATCTGAATAATCACCCAATCTTCTTTCGCTTCACCGGGAGGATTAACCGCAGGATTAATACGTTGAACACGGCGTTCAGTATTAGTGAAGTGGCCAGACTTTTCAGCAAACGAGCAAGATGGTAGAACCACATCAGCATACTGTGCCGTTTCGGTTAAGAAAATATCTTGAACCACTAGGAAATCCAACGCTTCAAGTCCTTCAATCACGTGCGCTTGGTTTGGATCACTGAGCACTGGATTTTCGCCCATCACGTATAAACCACGTACGTCACGGTGACACGCCGCATCGATAATCTCAGTGAGCGTAAAACCCGTTTCAGCAGGCAAATCGTAAACGCCCCACTCCATCGCAAACTTTTGACGAACCATTGGGTTATACACTTTCTGATAACCCGGTAGATTGTTTGGCAACGCGCCCATGTCACATGCGCCCTGAACATTGGATTGACCACGTAATGGGTTGATACCGCCACCTTCAATACCAATATTGCCGCACAAGAGTTGCAGATTAGCAATCGAGCGAACATTGTCGTGCCCTGTGGTGTGTTGCGTTATACCCATTGAGTAATACACAGCTGTGCGTTCTGCGGTGCCAATCAAACGCGCCATCGCGAAGATGTCTTCTGCTTTCACACCTGTCACCAATTCCACTTTATCTAATGAATAGCTTGGTGACATCACCTCTTGCAACAAGGTATCAAAGCCATCAACTCGATCTTCAATGTACTCTTGATCATACCAACCGTGCTTGATGATCTGTTGCATCACACCATTGATCAACATTACGTCAGTACCCGGTCGGTGCGCTAAATAGAGTTCCGCATGATCGGCGATATCGATCCTTTTTGGATCGGCGACAATAAGACGAGCACCACCATGCCTCACCGCTTGCTTGATGTGCGAACCAATAATTGGGTGCGCCGAAGTGGTATCTGATCCAATAATAAAGATCACATCTGAGTGCTTGATACTCGGAATATCATTGGTCATCGCTCCACTGCCCAGAGAAGCTTCAAGCCCAGTTACGGTTGAAGCGTGGCAAAGGCGAGCACAATGGTCGACGTTATTGGTTCCAAGCTCACGGCGGATGAATTTTTGGAAAGCATAGTTGTCTTCGTTGGTGGTTTTCGCCGAAGAGAAACCCGCTAGAGCATTACTGCCAAAGCCTTGTTTAATAGCAGTAAATTTATCAGCGATCAATTTAATCGCTTCATCCCAACTTGCGGGTTGTAGCCAGCCATCTTTGCGGATTAATGGTGTGGTTAGCCGCGCATCGCTGCCGACAAAGTCGAAACCAAATCGCCCTTTCACACACAACATCCCTTCATTGACCGGAGAGTCCCCGCCCTCGATATAACGGATTTTGTTCTTCGCCTCATCAACGTGCATGGTGAGCTTGCAACCCACTCCACAATAGGTGCAGATGGTGTCGACTTTCTTGAGTGTATCTGTGTCGCCTTGCTTTTTGTCTCTCGCATCGACCATCGCGCCCGTCGGACACGCCTGAACACATGAGCCACATTGAACACAGTTAGAATCGCCCATTAAGGTCTTATCGGCCCCAAAGTTAGGACGACACTCAGGCCGTGACGCAGGCTTACCATCGGATTGATTCATGAAGCTTAAAACGCCATGTACATTCTGTTCGCGACACGCTTGGATACACTGACCGCAACTGATGCAGCGATTGGCATCAAAAATGATGAATTCAGAACTGTCATCAACCGCGAATTTTTGTCTGGTTAAACCGACCTTAGTTTCTTCAGCGCGAATCGCTTGCCAACTGTCGTTAGAAGCCACATCGATTTTGTATTCTGGATGCGTTTGCGTAGCCTTGTATTCAGTCGAATAATCTCGTAGGTCGCAATCGGTATTAGCTTGGCAGCCACACTCTAAACATCTTGCCGCTTCAGCTATCGCGTCGGCATTATCAAAGCCAGTTTCTACTTCGTCAAAACTTTGCTCGCGTTGCTTTGGGGTGAGTTCTGGCATGATCTTACGAGCCATTCGCTGTATCGATTTGTATTGTTCTGGATCAACGGCTTTTAGCTGCTTTTGCTTTCTTGAATTGAAAGGCTTAACAGGGATCTGATTCATGTCACCATTAAAGAATCGGTCGATCGCTTGCGCAGCAATTCGGCCATCCCCAACAGCTTCAACAGCGGTTGCTGGACCACGTCGGAAATCGCCAATACTGAAGATATTACCTGTTCCCGTGTGCATGGTTTGTGGGTCCGCGCCAGCCGTATTCCAACGCGTTAACGGAATTTCTAGTGACTCATTGTCCATAAAGCTCAGATCAGGCTTTTGCGACACGGCAGCAATCACGGTATCGAAATCCTCAACAAAAAACTCACCCGTAGGTTTCGGGCTTCGTCGACCAGAAGCATCTGCAGGACCAAGTGCCATGCGCTCTAATCGGATTTCAGATACATGACCATTGTCATCCGCGATATTTTCAGCAGGGTTAGTCAAGAAATGGAATTTGACGCCTTCGTGTTCAGCTTCTTCGATTTCGTAATCTTCAGCCGGCATCTCGTCTCGTGTACGTCGATAAATTAGCGTGGTATCAGCACCATCACGAACTGCGGTTCGAGCGCAATCAATCGCGGTATTACCACCGCCGATCACTGCGACTTTTTTACCCGTGATGTATTGTTTATCGGTGACATAGTCTTTTAGGTAATCGACGCCAAGGTAACAACCTGCTAAATCGCTGCCTGTGTAATTCATTTCGACCGCTTGTGATGCACCAACCGCTAAACAAACCGCATCGAAGTCGTTGCTTAAATCAGACAATGTAAAATCAACGCCCAACTTTTTATCACACTCGACAGACATCCCGTTACGACACATTAACTCGATTTCTTTGTCTAGAATCGACTTAGGCAAACGGTATTCAGGGATACCGTAACGTAGCCAACCACCAGCCTTAGGCATCGATTCATACACACTGACATCGTAACCCTCATTCGACAGGTAATAGCCAGCAGTCAGGCCACCAGGTCCACTACCGACAATCGCAATGCTCTTACCTTTGTTAGGCTTCTTTGTAGGCATATAGCTTTCTTGAGCGGCTAAATCTGCGTCGGCAGCATGTCGTTTCAGTTGGCGAATAGCAATAGAATCATCCACTAGGTTTCGGCGACATTCTGTTTCACAAAAGGCAGGACAAACACGTCCAATGGAAAGCGGCATCGGCAATGTCTGCTTGATTACCTCGATGGCTTTAATATGGTCATTCTGAGCGATATGGTGCAGGTAAGATTGAATATCAACACCAGCAGGACAAGCGGTTTGGCATGGTGCTTCACAATCCGCGTAATGGTCTGTCATGATCCGATTCAACGCTTCTTGTCGATGTGTCGTTAACTGTTTTGATTGAGTAGTGATATTCAATCCATTAGACACTTCCAGTTCACAAGAACGGGTCATCCCCACGCCATCGACCTCGACCACACACAGGTCGCACGGTACTTTATCCGCTGTTTTATTCAAACCACATAACGATGGAATCTCTAAACCACATGTTTTGGCTGCCTCAAGAACGGTTTGCCCTTGTTCAACGATTCGAAATTTTCCATCAATGACGATTTGAATCATAGTTTGTCCTACCTTCCAGTTTGCGTAACAGTCACGCTCAAAAATAATGATTGGCACAGCAATGCAATGCAATGACACCACTGCCATTCATTACCATACATTAATTGTGGTTTTGTGCGTGTGACCTCAAACAAGTTCCATTGATAATAACCATAAGGTATGAGTGGTCTTATCAGTGGCTATGAGTGGATTGGACGGAGAGTTTGAATGCAGAGAGTTAGATTCGAGATACAAAAAAGCCCCTAATGATTAGGGGCTTTGAATAAATATCATTGAGTCGCTTTCGATCTTATTGCTCAGTTATCAAGCTTATTGCTCGGCTATCAAGGCTATAACTCAGCTATCAAGGTTATTGCTCAGTTTCTTCGAGAAGCTCTTGCACCGGAGATGCCGGCTTGTTTTGAGCAAAGCCTCTTAGGCCAACAACGTGTACATGTTCATGGTCTTTAAATACCTTACGAACCAGTTTGTAGGTTGTACCTTTCTCTGGGCTAATGTTCTCTGGCGCAGCAATCAGAAGCTGCATGCCTAAACGGTCACACAGTTCAAACAGCGTAGAGATTGACTTAGAATCCAGACGTGCTGCTTCATCAAGGAACAACAAACGACATGGAACAATGTCTTTACTACGAAGTCGACGAGACTCTTCTTCCCAGCTCTGAATAACCATCAATAGAATTGACTGACCCGTACCGATCGCCTCACCGGTAGACAGCGCGCCCGATTCCGCTTGTAACCAGCCATCTGAACCACGGTTAACTTCAACACTCAGCTCTAGGTAGTTACGGTAATCCAGTAACTCTTCACCAAGAACTTGTGGAGAACGTTGACCCATATCGATATGTGGATTCACACGTTGGAACAGTTTCGCCATCGCTTCAGAGAAGGTAAAACGCGTCGATTCAAACAAGTCTTTGTGCTGCTCTTGTTGAGTCGCTAGGCCTGATAACAAGATCTCGTGGCTTTCACGGATCTTAACGTTCAGACGCACGCCCTTAACCTGGCCAAAGTAAATATTCGACAGACCTTGGTTCAGCATACGAATACGGTTCTGCTCACGCTGAATCGTCTTCTTGATGATGCTTGCTACCGATTCAGAGCTGATCGCTAAGCGATTTTCACGCTGCGTCAGTTCTTCTGTTAGACGAGCAAGTTCAACTTCCATCTCTTCGATTGCTTCAACCGGATCATCCGTATGAATGATGTCTTGGCGAATACGCTCACGAAGGTGTTGGTAAACCGCAATGTAGAACAGAACTTTACGCTCTGGATGGGCGTTGTCTTCAGATAGACGCAGCGAATCACGAAGGTCTTCATTGTCAGACACAGCCAAACGCAATGCACCCAGTGATTTATCCGACATAGAGCGAAGCTCGCCTGCCGTTAGATAAGCCAGTTCACGTTTATGCAGACGACGTTCAACATCATTCTCACGCGCTAAACGAAGTACTGAACACCAACCCGCTTTCGCTGCAACAACGAAGGTACGAAGCTCGGTGTACTCTTTCTGTACTTTCTTAAGACGCTTAGCCAGTGCTTTCATCTCGAGTTCAGTCGACGTAATGGTGCGCTCGTATTCACTCTTACGACCACGTGAAGTGTGCAAACGCTCATGCAGTTCGTCACGACGACGTACAGCACGCTCTTCAGCACCTTCATCAGCATTTACGCCAAACTCTTGAAGCTCTTGCTTGAACTCTTGAACCGTTTCTTGTTTCGCTTGATGTGAGCTCTTCAGTGCTGCCAAGACTTGGTTGTACTGGTTCATCTGTTCACGAGCTTGCTTCAAGCCATCACGGCCTTTGGTTCTTGCTTGTTCTGCTTGAACCAACTTCGCTTTCAATTGCTCACTCAGTTCGCTGCTCTTGTTTAGAAGATCAACAGAATCCGCGTAAGCAAAGTAGTGACGACGTTCGATTAAGTCAGACAGAGCAAACACTTTACCTTTCAAGCTTTGTAGAGCTTGGTCAGCTTGTTGGTATTGCGCTTCTAGTGCCTCGAACTGTTCTGGGTCAGCATCGAGTGCTGAAACGATCTGATCGAGCGAAGCCAATGCTTTACCGTGGTTGTTCAGATACGACTTAGCTTCACTTAAACGCTCAAGTTGTGCTTCTAATTCAGCAAGACGTTCAACCAATGTTTCGTCTTCTAAAATACGAACCATTGGTGCTAATTTATCTAGTGCACCGATTGCCTGCTTGCTTTGTAGAAGCTGGCTGCGTTGCTGTTGTTCTTTAGAATCTAGCTCAGCCAGAGAACGAACAACTTGGTTACGCTTATCGCGAATAGACGCTAGCGCCTGCTCTGGATCAGCGTTAAACGCAACGTGTAGGTGTTTAGCAACAAAGCTATTGAAGGCTTGGTATAGGCGATTCAGTTTCTGCGAATCAAACGCAGCTTTCGCGTGGTTCTCAACAACCACATCACGCTCTTCACGCAACTTCTCTAAACGTTGCTCACGAGCCGCACGTCCAAACAGAGGGATCTCAGGGAAACGAGAATAACGCATTTGGCGATCGTTCAGCTGAACACATACCGCACCTTCAAGCTCATCGGCATTAAACGAGCTGTCATCAAACGCGTCTACATCGCCTTCTAGGATGTAAAGGTCTTCTGGACAATCATCAAGATCCACCAGCTTCTCTTTAATACCATCAAGATCCGAAACCACAATCGCGTGACGAGCTGGGCCGTACATCGCACTAAAGTACGGCGCATCACCAATCGTGATGTCATCGTAGATCTCAGAAAGCAGTACACCACCAAGCGTATCCGCCAGGCCTTTCAGGCGAGGATCGTTAGAACCACCTGGCGAAGCTAAACGCTCAATCTCTTGCTCAAGTTCAGCTCGGCGCGTTGCCAACTGATCTTTTGCTACCGCTTGAGATTTCTCGTCTTCAAGTACTTGCTGCATTTGAGTCATTACCGCTTGGCTATCTTCTAGCTCAGCGTCTGTTTGATCTCTTAAAGCTTCAAGTGCATCGTTTGCCGTGATCCACGCAGGAGCAATTGACTCAAGTTTTTGAATCTCTTGATCGTGATTTTGTTGAACACGACGTTGCTCACTCTTCGCTTCACGCAGTTCTTCTTGAGCGTACTCAAGCGATTCGATCTGCATAGCATGACGTTCGCGTTCTTCATCAAAGATCGCTTCATCTGTGAGTAATACGTTGTGTTGTTTTTGGTATTCGGTCGCTAGCTCTTTAGCCTGACGCTGCTGCGCTACATCACGAGCCATATCGCGGTGCTGTGCACGCCACTGCTGTTCGTTTTCGACAACGTGTTTTGCGTTGCGGCCTTTCTCTAACGCTTGTTTAGCGCTATGAGAGGCGTCTTTACGCTCTACATCGCGAACAATACTCTTAACAAGAGAGAGCGCTTTGTCGAACTGCGCAGAGGCAGCTGAAGACATATCTAGCTTATGTTTAGTAGACAGTAGCCTTTGAGTGCTTGATTCTTCTTGTGCTTTTAGCTCAGAAACCAGAGTTAATGCGCTTTCTGCGGTAATCGATTCATCACCGAGTAGCTGCTTGGTTTTTTCTAACGCTTGAACCGCTTGCTGATATTGCAACGCACGAGTCTGCTGAACATCCAACGCTTGTTGGTAGTCAGCAAGCTGAGTTTTCAGGCTATCCACTTCTTCTTCAGTAATGGTTGCCTGCTCTTCCGCTAAAAGTACTCGTTCTTGAGCTTCTTCAACCACCATCATCTGCTCTTCTAGACGCTCATTAAGCTCTTCTAGATCTTCGCTGTAGCGAGCAATTTTCTCTTGCTGGCGAAGTGCAGTTTGAACCAATTGAAGATGATCCGAAGCCGCTTGATAATCTTGCTCAAGTGCCGATTCTTGATCAACCAACTGCTCCAACTCTTCTTGAACACGATTCAACAGGTTGTTTTGATTAAGCAAGGTTTCACGTGAACCAAACAATTCACCACGGAACTTCATGGTTTGATCAAGTTTATTACGGCGATCATTCGCATGGCGCATGTAGTCTGCTGCCACGTAATTGGTCGATTCGGTGATCAAGTGCTTGAACAAGTCACGATCCGACTGAGTCGTTTTGATCGCTTCAAGTGTCATGCGGTTTTCGCGAAGTGCTGATTCCATATCTTGGAATGCTTTCTTCACACCACCATTTTGTGGCAGAAGGTAATCACGCAGTGAACGCGTAATCGCACTTGAGATACCACCATAAAGTGATGCTTCAATCAGGCGGTAGAATTTAGAACGGTCGCTGCTGTTACGCAGTTTCTTCGGCACCACACCGTATTCAAACATTTGCGAGTGGTAATCAACAATCGAAGAGAAGGCTTTGAAGTGCGCGCCTTCGTACTGTGCTACCGCGGCTTTTACGTCGTTCAACTGACATACGCGAGCATGGCTGTCGGAAACGTTCTGAATTAAGACATCCGTTGGTTTTACGTGGCTTGGAAGACCTTGAATAACAAATGGTTTGATGTCTACTTTCTTATCACGACCCGCAACTTGCTGCAGTTTTACCGCAAACAATAGGCGTTGGTTACGAGAGTTCACAACATCTAACGCGGCATAACATGCGCCAGGCTGAAGCTTACCGTAAAGGCCTTTATCACGAGAAGACTGTGAGCTGCCTGCCTCCGTTGTATTACGGAAGTGCAGAAGGCTTTGGTCAGGAATTAATGCCGTGATGAATGCCGCCATTGTGGTCGACTTACCCGCACCGTTACCGCCAGAAAGCGTTGTAACCAATCCATCAATATCAAAGGTACGCGCAAAGAAGCCGTTCCAGTTGATCATGGTTAATGATTGATACTTACCTCTTTCAATCATGCATCACCTTCTACTTTGTTCTGTTCGCCAAGGTTTGATTCGTCATCAAAGTCGGCTTGATCGTTAAAAATGTCTTGCTGACCGTTTTCGTCTACATCTAGTTCCGATATAGCTTCCGCTTGTTCTTCATTTAACAAGCTGCCTTGGTTTGGCTCTTGCGTGTGAACCACGGCTTCACCATCACGGATAAGACGTAATTGCGCTTCTTTCATGTCGTCGCCAACACGAACATCAGCACCAAAACGGAATACCGCTTCACTGATTCGGAACTTGCCCGTTTCACCAATCGCAATCAGCATGCCGATACGACGTAAACGACGTAAAGATGTGCGTACTTTTTCAAAGAGCTTTTCTTTGTCCAAGTCAGAACCAGACGCTCGGTTCGTCGCCAGCTTCATGAGTTTTTTCTCATCCGCTAGCGAAATCAGCTCGTCAAATAGCTCTTGATTGGTAAAGATACCTTCGTGAGCTAAACGCTCTGGGCTCAGGTATAAGAAACACAATACCTTACCGACGAGCATATCGAGCTCAGACAAAACGCTTCGACCAATCAAAGACGTAGAACGCGGGCGTAAATAGAAGAAACCTTCAGGCGCTTTCACCAGTTCCGTGTTGTAGCGTTGGTAAAAATGCTGAAGTTCCACTTCGAAATCAGAAAGCAACGCGTGGTTGTCTAGGTCTTCTGTTGAAACATGCTTACCTGAACGCAGCATGCTATCTAGCGCAGGAAACAACGGGTTCGCTATCGCTTTTACCAGTTTCTCTGGCATGTAATCATCAGTACTTGTTAATGACATTTGCTTGTACCTTTGCACCGAAATCGTTGATTGCCTGCCAATCTGGCTGAATAGCCTGATAGTCAGACGCTGAGTAACCTAAGCGCACAGCTTGGTCGACAACAATTCTGGCTAAATCAAAATGGTGTGTGCGAGGGTGTGCTGCGAGGTAATCGCGTAGCACAAGACCAAGATCAATTGGCGTACCTTGCTGTTTGTGAGCTTTTAACATCTCTGCTATTCGGTCTGAAAGCAGATCGTTCACTTGCTCGAATTCTTCGTACTCGACTTCCATCGGTGCTTGCCCCATCACTTCGTCATCACGAAGCACCAAGGCTTCATCACGAAGATCGGTCAGCTTTTCAGCATCGGCATAAGTCAGTAACCAAGGCGCATCAAAGTAGTCGGTAACCGACTGACGCAAGCGTTGGCTAAAGGCACGGTTTTTATCCATATCAATCGCGGTACGGATAAATTTATGTACGTGGCGGTCATAACCGATCCATAAGTCGATCGCCTGTTGGCCCCAACTTGTGATTCGATCGAGTTTCATTTGCAAACCAAACAAGGTTTCGCCTACGAACTCGAGTTCATCGTCACCGTACACAATTTCTTGAATATCGAGGATCTGGGTTTGCAGTTCGTCACCGGCCGCTTGCAAGGTGTCTTGCAATTCTTTTAGCGTAGCTGAGGTTTCCGATAGCAAAGACTCACAGTTATTGATCGCTTCTCGCCAATCTTTATTAAGAAGATCGGCGATTTGCTGTTTGACGGTTTGTTGCTGCTCGTCCATCACACGCTGGTTTAAATCGATCTGATCGAAGATCTCACCCACTGAATATTTCAAAACGCCATAAACGTTCTTTTGCCAGTGACCAGGTGTTCCGCCTTTTTGCGCAGCTTCAATCGCTTTTGCCATCTCATCTGCAACCATCGAAAGTTGAATCGACAGTTTTAACTTAGAGAATTGACGGTGACGTAAGTAATAATCTGAAATTCCGATCGCAAGTGGAGAAAGACGGTAAATACTCGCACCGTCGGTAATCTCACTAGTAAAACGACTGATCAGTTTTTGTTTAACCAACTCGTTGATCGCGTTGTTTGCACGGAATGCAGACGCTTCGCCGGTATCTTCAAACAGACGAGTGACAATGGTAAATGCATCGTGCAATTCACCTTCGCCTAGCTCTTCATCGAACCTTTCATTGCTTAGCACAGCGATAGCAATCAAAAATGCTAAACGCTCTGGCGGCAAGTTTAATGAAAAGTCATGCTGCTTGACCCAGCCTACCAACTCATCAATTGGCTGCTCTTCGGCAGTTTGAGTCATTTCACTCATTGTGGTTCCTGTTACTGTTTTTCGTAATATCGAACATGTTAGATATTACGCCTATTTCTTTATGACGCGGACTCTTACGATTGCATAGCGCATGTTGTGGCTTCTTTTACCACATTCACCGCTGTTATTGCGCAGGTTTTTGAGCCCAAACGTGAATATAACGGCCTAGCGACAGATATGGCTCTTGGCGGCATAGCTGTTTTTCTAGTTCCAATACATCTTCAAATTGGTAATCGCCCATGTACTCCATATTACCTATGTAGTCACTGAAGGAGCGAATGCCTGATTTACCGCAGATTTCTAGACCAGCGTCTTCGATCCATTGATAAACCTCTTCTGGCTTCAAACCTTTTTGTGGTTGCAGCTTAAACCGTTTTCGATGTGGCATCCCATTCAATACATGAGGAATGTTGCCACAAATCACATTTTTCAGGACTAATCCGTGGTGGTTGTAAAACATTATCGAGGCAACGCCACCGGGTTTGACTTGTTCCAGTAATAAATCAAGCGCCTCTTTAGGATCTGCGAGCCATTCCATCACGGCATGAAACATCACAAAATCAACTTGGCCTTCAAGGTGCTCTGCGACTTTTTGTACCGGAGAATGAATAAACCGATACTGCTCTAACAAACCCGCTTCGCGGATACTTTCTTCTGCAAGCTTAAGCATCTCAGAAGAGAGATCACACAGAGAAACGTTATGCCCTAACGCCGCAATTTTTTGCGACATCTGTGCAAGACCGCCTCCGGCATCAAGAACATGCAGAGGTAAAGCTGATTGCTCAAATTTGCTCAAAGCTTGTTCTAAATCTTCCCATACGATGATCTGACGGATCTCTCCTTTGTCAGAGCCGTAAATATTTTTTGCAAATTTGTGGGCAATATCGTCGAAATTACGGTCTTCAGTCACGGCTACTTGAGTTATTATGTCCTATCGTGCCTGCTATTCTGTCACAGGAATTTCAGGAATAAAGAGGCGATGTCTCTTTTTACTACTAAGTGATGTTTTTTCGGACTATTCGGATATGTTTGAGCTGAAAAAAGTAGTGTCTTCGCTATTGATGCCACTGCCAGCAATGTTAATTCTCGCTTTTCTGGGTTTAGCCCTAGTGATGTTTACTACCAAAAGGAAGACTGGTTGCCTAATTACCCTTTCAGCCCTCTGTGGTATTTTCCTAATCGCTTTCCAACCAGTTTCTAGTCAACTTTTAATGCCAATGGAAAGGCAACACACCGCATTTTTACCCGTAGACGACACCATCGACTACGTTATGGTTCTTGGAAGTGGTCACGTCGTCGATGACCAAATTCCACCAACATCAGAACTTAGCCGCACAGGGCTCATGCGTTTAAGTGAAGGCATTCGTATTCTACGTCTTTACCCTGGTGCAAAACTCATTTTGTCTGGCTACGGTGCGGGCACTGAAGTGAGCAACGCAAGAATGATGGCTAAAGTAGCGTTAGCATTGGGCGTAGCAAAACCCGATATCATTCTGCTTGAAACCGCTAAAGACACGTGGGAAGAAGCACGCCAAGCGGCCGCGTTCGTTAAAAATAAAAAGATGGTGTTAGTAACATCGGCGAGCCACATGACTCGCGCGCTAAATGAATTCCATGCGGCAGGCATGAAGCCATTACCCGCGCCAACCAACTACCTTGCACAAGAAGGCATTGTTGAACCTTGGAATAAGTACATGCCTAAAGCGCTCTATCTTGAACAGACAGAACGTTACTGGCACGAAACGATGGGATTGGTTTGGCAGAGCCTACGTGACTGGCTAGACACAAGTAATGACAATATCGAAGAACCTGTCGTTATCCCTGAGCCTTCTATTTTAGAAGATGACGATGGTGTAGCTTCTGCAGCGTAGTCTTAATGAGAGTTATTGATTTCAAATAGCTGCTTTCGTGTCACTGCTTTCATGTAACGGCTTTCGAGTTACTAATGAATCGTCAAGGAAGCTATAAGCTATAAAATGAAACGCAAATAAAAAGCCGAGACATCAATGATGTCTCGGCTTTTTTACGTTCAAATTTTGTTGCTGACTAGAACTCCCGAAGAGAATCAGTCTCCAGCAAACATGTAACCTTCACCGTGAACCGTCACAAAGATTTGTGGGTTCTTAGGGTCAAACTCCATCTTCGCACGCATGCGACGGATTAACACGTCGATGGTTCGGTCATTTGGAGCATCCACTCGGTGGCTGATCATGTTCAAAATACGTTCACGACTTAACACTTGGTTAGGGTAAGAAGAAAGCGCAACGAGCAGCTCATATTCTGCTTTAGTCAGCTTAACTGGTTCACCGTTTTTACTTAAAGCACGACGAGGGATATCAAACGTCCACTCACCAAAACGAACCACAGATTCGTCTTCTGCTTCGACTGTCGCACCAACCGCTGTTTTACGAGCAGCAGCAATACGCCAAAGTAAGTTTTTAACTCGAACTAATAACTCGCGAAGTTCGAAGGGTTTAGTAACATAATCGTCTGCGCCCATTTCTAGGCCTACAATTTTGTCGATGCTATCCGTGCGTCCAGTAACTAAAATAATCCCAATGTCCGATTGACTGCGTAATTCGCGAGTTAGCATCAATCCATCTTCGCCTGGTAAGTTGATGTCTAGCATAATGAGGTCAACGTTGTTTTCTTCCAACACGTTTCTCATTTGAGCGCCGCTTTCCGCTTCACTCACTGTGTAACCTTCGTTCTGGAAATATCCAACCAGCTTACTGCGGGTTACCACATCATCTTCTACGACTAATACGTGATAGCTCATCTACACCACTTTTCTTATTTAATAGTTTCAGTAACCATTCTATTCATAACTAGTAACAATTCTAGTGGTACAGCAGATAAAAGCGAGAAACATGAATCTTTTTTGATACAAGACAATCTAAAACCTTGCTATTTATCGTCCATCGCAATTCAATATAGGCATTACGACTAACGAGCCACTTTGCGTTTAGCAAATAACCTTGTTATTGAGCCTTGGTGTGCTTATGCCCAAATGACTTCACGATGCTTGGGTATATAAACATCACAAGACTAAATCAGGATCTATGAAATGAAAGATACGAAAGCATTCAACGAACAAAGAGCTGAAATATACTGGTGGCTATCAAGCTTGTTCGCTAAAGAGCTCACACAAGAAGAACTCGATCACTACCACTCTGTTGAGATTCGTTCTTTTCTGACTGGTTTAGGCGAAAACGAAACACTTAAGCCTGCGATTGATCAACTGGTAGACGCATTGAACCGTCTACAAACACGTGAAGATGCCCAACTAGAACTGTCTGCTGACTTCTGCGATCTATTCTTAAAGACAGATAAACATGGTGCTCTACCTTACGCTTCAATGTATATCGGCGAAACGGGTCTGTTAAACGACAAGCCAGCTAAAGACATGGAAGACATCATGGCTAAGCACAACTTGGTGGTAAACCAAGATCTAAAAGAGCCAGCAGACCACATTGCTATCGAGCTTGATTTCCTTGGTAATCTCATCATCCGTTCAAATGAAACTGAGCTTGAAGAAGAATTAGAAAAATCGTTCGCTGTTCAACAACAGTTTATTGAACAACAACTTCTTACTTGGGTACCAAAGTTCAACGCTAGATGTCGTGAGATCGATTCATTCGGTTTCTATGCATCGGTTGCCTCTCTTCTCGTTGCCTTCTGTAATCTGGACACTCAGTATTTAGCGGGTGAATAAGATTCGCTGATGATTAAGTAAACAAATTCAATAGAATGTGACAATTCACCCAGATTTCTGGGTGAATTTTATTGCGAGTAATTTCTAGTCAGTCTAAAATTGTGACCGCAAACGATAAAATATGAAACATTCACGAAATGCTATGCTTATTTAAGTTCAGAGCATTTCGGTGTTAAGACAAGCCGCTCAATAGCGGTTTTTTGTTTTTTAGCACTTTAATACCCCAAAGAGCCCTACAAATTTAAGCTCTTAGTTAGGTAGCTTAACGGCTACTTTATTCCGTACTTTGGGAAAGTAGCTTCTAATAGGATAAAACCATGGCCACTATAAAAGATGTCGCTCGCTTAGCAGGCGTATCAACTACCACCGTTTCTCACGTAATCAACAAAACGCGTTTTGTTGCAGAAGCGACTCAAGAGAAAGTAAACAAAGCCGTAGACGAATTAAACTACGCGCCAAGTGCTGTTGCTCGTAGCTTGAAATGCAATTCAACACGTACTATCGGCATGCTAGTGACTCAATCAACAAACCTCTTCTTCTCTGAAGTGATCGATGGTGTTGAAAGCTACTGCTACCGTCAAGGTTACACTTTGATTCTGTGTAACACGGGTGGTATCTATGAGAAGCAACGTGACTACATTCGAATGCTTGCAGAAAAACGTGTAGATGGCATCTTGGTTATGTGTTCTGACTTAACAGAAGAACTTCGTGGCATGTTAGATCGCCATGCTGATATCCCAAAAGTTGTCATGGATTGGGGCCCTGAAACCTCTCAGGCTGATAAGATCATCGATAACTCTGAAGAAGGCGGCTATCTAGCAACCAAGTACCTGCTAGAACGTGGTCACACAAAGATTGCTTGTTTAAGTGGCCACTTAGACAAAGCAGCATGTGTAGAACGCATCGCGGGTTACAAACGCGCACTCAATGAAGCGAAGGTCGCAACCGACGAAAAGCTCATCATTGAAGGTAACTTCGAGTGTGATACCGCTGTACTTGCGGCTGATAAAATCGCTCAGATGGAAGATCGCCCTACCGCTGTGTTCTGTTTTAACGACACAATGGCACTTGGCCTAATGAGTCGCCTGCAACAGCAAGGCATTCGTATTCCTGAAGATATTTCGGTTATCGGTTACGACAACATTGAACTTGCAGAATACTTCTCTCCACCATTGACGACGGTTCACCAACCTAAACGTCGTGTTGGTAAAAATGCATTCGAAATTTTATTGGAACGCATTAAAGATAAAGATCATGAAAAACGTGTCTTCGAAATGCATCCTGAAATTGTTGAACGAAGCACAGTTAAAACGTTAAATTAATTGATAAATCGAGTTTAATTTCATTAAGCGCACCTTTGGGTGCGCTTTTTTTATAAGCAGCCAAAGTAAACCCAGTTGCATAACACCAAGATCATTAATTGAAGCAATATCACATTTTGAAATATCAGGTGTGAGCCTCATTCAACAAAAACTTTATTCTATTAAGTCAGTCACGCACAGGGCAAACCACTCGAAAGAGTGAGACGCAAAGCTTCCGGCCTAAACCACTCGTTGGTATGGTAGCGGGGTTACCGATGGCAAAATGCAGTAGTTACTAACAATTTAGTAATTTACGGCTTATTGACAATTTAATTGCAACATTTTGCTAATCTCTCGGACCTGCTTATTTGGTGGCGTAGTTCAAATACACCGAGATAAATAACATGGATAAACCGATACTAAAGGACTCAATGAAATTATTTGAGCCCCTAGGAAAAATAAAATCACGCTCAATGTTTGGTGGATTCGGGCTTTTTGCTGATGACACTATGTTTGCTCTGGTTGTAAATGACCAGCTGCACATAAGAGCGGACAAAGACACAACAAAGCAATTCGAGCAACAAGGGTTTCAACCATACGTCTACAAAAAACGTGGTTTCCCTGTCGTCACTAAGTATTTCGCATTGCCGGAAGGTTTGTGGCAAGACCAAGAAAAAATCTTGCAGCTTGCTACGACGTCTCTGGGTTTTGCTAAAGAAGAGAAAGCTGAGCAGTCTTCTGCTAAGCCAACTCGACTAAAGGACCTCCCTAACCTTCGACTGGCTACCGAGCGTATGTTGAAAAAGGCGGGGATCGATTCCGTAGAATGTTTATATGAATCTGGCTCTGTAAACGCATTTAACGCCATCAAGGAATCGCATGCTTCCTCTGTCAGCATTGAGCTGCTTTGGGCGCTTGAAGGTGCGATCAATGGTACTCATTGGTCTGTTATACCGCAGCAACGTCGTGAAGAGCTTATCAGTCGCGTCAATTAATATTGTCAGTTCAATCTATCTACATAACTAAGCCGCATTCTTGCGGCTTTTTTTATATCTGTTGAAAGTTAATCTATGCTTTGCCTGTCTATCTATACTAATGGTATGCATTGAAAAATTAGAGGAAGTATCAATGAGTAAGAAAATGATATTGGGTATCGTGTTGGTCGTAACCATCGTCTTATTAGGCGTCAATTTCGGCCAATACCTAACACTTGAGAATGCGAAAGCTCAACAAGCTGTTTTGAATGACTACATCGAGAGCAATTTTATTGCCGCTGCAGCGATTTACTTCGCCGCCTATGTCATGATCACGGCTTTCTCAATCCCTGGCGCTGCGGTTGTTACACTCTTAGGTGCTGCGCTGTTTGGTTTCTGGAACAGTTTACTGCTGGTGTCTTTCGCGAGTGCTATTGGTGCAACCCTCGCCTTCTTAAGTAGCCGTTACCTGTTACGTGACTGGATCCAAACCAAGTTTGGCGACAAGTTAGCAACGATTAACAAGGGCGTTGAAAAAGACGGGGCATTTTACTTATTCTCTCTGCGTCTGATTCCTGTTTTCCCATTTTTCCTTATCAATCTGTTAATGGGCTTAACCCCAATGTCGGTGACTCGTTACTACATCACGAGCCAAATAGGGATGTTGCCAGGCACTGCGGTTTTCTTGAATGCTGGTACTCAACTCGCAGAAATTGATTCACTTTCGGGTATCGTATCTCCTTCAGTATTATTGTCGTTTGCTTTGTTGGGGGTATTCCCAATTATTGCTAAATGGTTGATGAGTAAGTTTCGCTCAGCACCTGTCGCTGACTAAAATCCAAAGCCGAATAAGGTTCTATTTCAATGAAAATCTTCAGTGCATCGAATCCTACAGAAGCCCATATCATCTGTGGATTGTTAGAAAGTGAGAATATTGCGTGTGAAGTCCGTGGTGAGGGTTTGTTCGGTTTGAAAGGGGAAATCCCATTCACTGAGGAAACTGACCCTTACGTATGGTTATATGAGCCAGAATTGGCCAGTAAAGCCCGCGCGATCGTCAATGACTACCAAAAACAGCAAGATTCGATCATCTATGAAGAGTGGCGTTGTGGTGAATGCCATGAAGTCAACGAAGCGCAATTCGGTTCTTGCTGGCAATGTGGCGCGGCATCACCAGAATAAGAACATAACGAACGATACTCCTCCCTCAAAATAAAAACGGGAAGCTAATACTAGCTTCCCGTTTTTATTTAATTCGATTTATTTGTTCTGATAGCGAACCAAGAGAATCACTGGATTTGTTTTTGAATAAACGCGATAGAACGTTGGTTGAACTCTTCAGGATTTTCAACATTACACACATGTCCGCAATTCGCTATTTCTACTAACTCACTCGACTCGTGCGCTGCAACCATCTCTTTTACGGGTTTGATGAACATGTAGTCACGTTCTCCCATCAAGTAAAGGGTTGGGATCGGCAACTCTCTATCTTTGAAGTACTTCATAAGAGGGTTCACATCAGCAGTTAGGATAAACCAGCGTTTAAACTCTTTTTGACACAGTTTCTTGGCTTCGCGGATAAATAGATGGCGAGATTCTTTTTGGCTCTTCTGCGGCATGACAACATAAGCAAAAAGACTGTACAGCCACATGTATGGAATGATGTGTTTGCTTAAATTACCCAGCTTTATTAATACTTGAGAACGGGTATTGAGCTTAGTCACCGCCCCACCAAGTACCATTGAACGCACGCGTCCCGCGGCTAATTCTGCTACGTTGCGAACAATAATTGTCCCAAGAGACATACCAACGAAATGCGCTGAGCGGATTTTTAGATGATCCAGTACTTTGAGGATATCAAGTGTGACCGATTTGAACGTATAGCGGTTCGCTATCAGCTCTTTTAAAATATTGTCTGACTTACCATGCCCTCTCAGATCAATGAGAAGCAAGTTGAAATGTTGTTTATACGCTTTGATCTGCTTGAACCAGATTGAGGAGCTGCCTCCCGCGCCATGCACAAACACAACCCATTCATCGCTCGTAGGGTGAGTAAATGTTTTATGAAATAATAAACTCTCAGACATACCTATCGCTTTAATTATAATAATGGAGCTATGCCTCATCACGAGGCGATGGCTAAGGATATCACGCTATTAAGAACTTTAAGTGATAATAGTGTCAAACCTAACATTAGTCATGTGAATACCTGCCCCACCTTTTTTACCTGACTAAAATGAGTTTGCAAGTTTTGTCTTCGTAAACGTGATGTGTTCTGACCAGAAAACAAAAAGGCACTCTAGTCTCAGAGCGCCTTCTTTCATTACAAACTATTACTAGCTATCAGCTTAATTTTAAAACTATTTCAGCGAGTTAAAGTGCAGAATGGTACATTGCAAGATACTCTTTTGCGGCATCTTCCCAACTAAAATCTTGTTGCATGGCATAAAGCTGAACACGCTTAATTTCAGATGGGTTTTGTGCATAGAGCAATAATGAACGATGTAACACAGCCAGTAACGCTTGTGGTGTCGGTTCATCAAAAGCAAAACCAGTCGCGACTTCAGGATTCTGATCGTAATCATTCACGCTGTCTTTTAAACCACCGACAGAACGAACAATTGGTAACGTACCGTAAGCCATGCTGTAGATTTGATTTAAGCCACAAGGCTCAAACTCAGAAGGCATCAAGAAGAAATCTGAACCGGCCTCGACCAAGTGCGCTAATTCGTTGTTATACGCTTCAACAAACGAGAACTTGTCTGAGTGAAGTGCCGACAACTCTTTTAGCTGACTCGCCAATACAGGATCGCCTGTACCCACAATCACAATTTGCAAGTCGTTCTTCAAGAATTGCTCGATGATTGGCAATAGGTAATGAACGCCTTTTTGATTGGTCAGTCGGCAAACCATTCCGTACACAGCACAATCGATAACGGGTAGACCGACATCTTGTTGCAGCTTTTGCTTACAAGCCGATTTCCCGCGAACCATGCTGTGCTTGGTCGCTTTGTATTTGCGAGGCAGGAACGCATCCGTTTCCGGGTTCCATGTACCGTAATCACAGCCATTCAAAATACCTAACAGGTCGTCAGATCTGTGTTGGAATTCAGCCGCCATACCATGGCTGCCTAATTCCGTCTTCAGTTCTTGTGCATAAGTCGGGCTAACTGCATTCACTTTATCGGCACACAATACACCCGCTTTCAGCATGGTCACGTGAGTATCACTTACCGCTGCTTCTGGGACATTATGACTGTGCATTTCAGGCAGAGATTGCAACTCTTCGTAAGAAAAGACGCCTTTAAAAACAGCATTGTGAATCGAAATTACGCTGCGTGTATTTTTAAAAAAGTCGTGCTGTTGATAACGAGACTTAAGCAAGAAAGGGACAAAGCCCGTATGCCAATCATTGGCATGGACGATATCCGGCTGAAAGCCAAGTTTAGGAAGCATATCCAAACACGCAGCGCTAAAGAACGAGAAACGCTCTCCGTTATCGGCATAAGCGTGATTATTTTCAGCGTACATCTCAGGGCGATCGAAATACTTGGCACATTCAATACCAAAAACTTGAACACCTTCGACGCTCAATTTCTTAACTTGATAAGCAGTGTGAGGCCAATGATCCAGCTCGGTAGCCAAGATGACTTCTGCTGAATCAATGTTTGGGATGTTTCGATAAGCGGGGATGGTCACTCGAACATCTTGCTCGAGTGTTTGTAACGCTTTAGGCAGTGCCTTGGCTACATCAGCCAAGCCACCACTTTTAATTAAGCCTTCAACTTCAGACGCTACAAAAAGTACCGAGAGAGTCTTAGTAACCAACTCGTGCTCCTTTAGAAATCACGACTACACCATCGTCAGATACGTGGTAATGCTTTTTATCTTCTGTCAGGTTTACACCAATTTGAGTGCCTGGTGCAATGTCTGCATCTTTATCGATGATAACGCGACGTAGTATACAACCTTCGCCAACTTTCACATCACCAAGTAAGATACTCTCGCTGATATCACACGCTGATGCGATATTGCTGCGGAAACCCAATACACTCTTTTCAATGCGCGAACCGCGAACATAACTACCGCTGCACACAAGGCTATCAATGATCTGAATTCGACCATTTGCCGAGTCAGTAAAGGTAGCCGGTGGTAGTGGCGGGTAATAAGTGTGTAGAGGCCATTTACGGTTGTATAACGAGAATGGTGCATCTTTCTTAAGAAGGTCCATATGTGCTTGCCAATACGCGTCAATCGTACCTACATCGCGCCAGTAAACTTCTTCTTTTTCACCGGTAATGCGGTTAGTGCTGAAGTCATAAACAAACACATCACCACGTGGGAACATGTTTGGAATAATATCTTTACCAAAATCGTGAGTAGAATCAGGCTTATCTGCATCTTCTGTTAGTTCGGCAAAAAGCTCTTTTGCTTCGAACACGTAGTTGCCCATTGAAACGAGCGCAGATTCAGGATCGCCTGGAATCGGCTTCGGATTTGCAGGTTTCTCTTCAAAGCCAATCATACGGCCTTCAGCATCAACCTCGATAACACCGAATTCTGATGCTTCAGCAAGCGGCATGCGCAGTGCAGAAACAGTTAGTGCTGCTTTCTTCTCTTTATGGAAATCAAGCATCTGTTTGATGTCCATTTTATAGATATGGTCAGAACCGAAAATACATACTTGATCAGGTTCTTCCAACTCCATAAAGCCCATATTTTGGTAGATAGCATCTGCTGTGCCTTCGTACCAACGCTTTCCTTTACGCATTTGCGCAGGAATAGGGTCAATGAAGCGATCTGTTATACCACTGATATTCCAACCTTTTTTCATATGGTGGAACAGTGATTGTGACTTGAATTGTGTTAATACATAGATCTTCATCAGATCAGCATTAACGAAGTTGTTCAAAGCGAAATCAATTAAGCGGTAGCTACCACCGAAAGGAACCGAGGGTTTGCTGCGAGATTCAGTTAAAGGTCTTAAGCGAGAGCCTTCACCACCAGCAAGAATCATTCCCAATACACCAGCCATTTTATTCTCCATATATTTATAGCTTGTCGATGTCAGTACTCGTAGAGGTATCTTCCTCTGGGGGATGAGCACTAACACTTGTTTCGGTACTTAACGAATATCCATTCACATACAGTGACAGTATCCTAAGCCAAACGTTGTTACGTGTGCACTATTCTTTGCACTTGGTTTTATATACGTTATCGACTTTCCTGCCGATTTCAATTTTTAATACGCCATTCTGTGCTACGTAAGCTGATTGCTTTCCTAAGACTTAAAGCAGCTCACATTACACCGCCTGAGCGAAACATTACATTAACACCCGACACACATCAGGTATACAACTAAACACTGATCTGTGACTTACAATATTTTAATTAAGTTACATTCTCGTTACAGTTGCATAAGAAGATATTATTAATTCATTTATTTATTTTACGGTGTGAATTTAATAAATTTCCACAAATGAGATGAAAGCTCAATCAGTTGCATAATTAGTCATATTTAGATCAAAAAAAAGCAGCCTCGTGGCTACTTTTTTAGTCAATAACATTCAATTACTTTTCTTTGGGCTTTTTACGTTTATCCGTTACTTTCCATTTGCCATCGATATATAAAGCAGTCCAACCAGAAGGTTTTCCGTCTACTTCAGTTCGAACATAGTTTTCTTTTGTCTTACGACTAAAGCGAACTACTGCTGGCTTACCATCTGGATCAGCAGCAGGTGCTGATGCTAGGTATTGGAATTTAGGTGAAATACGGTCTTTAAAACGAACAAGCTCTTCCACTAATGGGGCACGTGTTTCACGTGATTTAGGGAAATTACTCGCCGCCATAAACAAGCCAGAAGCACCATCACGAAGAACAAAGTACGCGTCTGAGTTTTCACATGGAAGCTCAGGGAAGTGCACAGGGTCTTCTTTCGGTGGCGCAACTTCGCCGTTTTTCAGAATCTTACGAGTGTTTTTACAATCTTCACTCGTACAATCCATGTATTTACCAAAACGGCCGTTCTTAAGAACCATGTCCGAACCACACTTGTCACATTCAACAAGTGGACCATCATAGCCCTTCACTTTGAACTCGCCGTGTTCAACCACATAACCTTCACAGTTAGGGTTGTTACCACAAACATGCATCTTACGCTTATCATCGATCAGATAAGCATCCATTGCCGTTTCACAGATAGGACAACGCTTTTTAGCTCGAAGTGCTGCGGTTTCAACGTCTTCTTCTAGAACGTTGATAATGCCTTCTTCATCACCAAGGTTGATCGTTGTCTTACAACGTTCTTTTGGTGGAAGCGCATAACCAGAACAACCTAGGAATACGCCTGTTGAAGCAGTACGAATACCCATTTTACGGCTACAAGTTGGACACTCAATATCGGTTTCAACGATATGGTTTGGCTTCATGCCACCCGCGTCTTCTTCGAGATCCGCTTGTTCTAGGTCGCCAGTAAAGTCTGTGAAGAAGTTATCTAAAACGCCTTTCCAGCTTGCTTCACCTTCTGCGATTTGGTCTAACTTTTGCTCCATACGAGCGGTAAAGTCATAGTTCATTAGGTCATTGAAACTGCCGTCTAGACGGTCAGTAACAATTTCACCCATCTTTTCAGCATAGAAACGACGCTGTTCAACTTTCACATAGCCACGATCTTGGATCGTCGAGATGATTGATGCGTACGTTGAAGGACGACCAATACCACGCTTCTCAAGCTCTTTTACTAGCGCCGCTTCAGTGAAACGTGCTGGTGGCTTAGTGAAGTGCTGTTTAGGGTCTAGAGCAATCAGGTCAAGCTTATCGCCAATTTGAACTGCAGGAAGAATAGTATCTTCATTCTTGCCCATTGGACGTTGAACGCGAGTCCAACCATCAAATTTAAGGATACGACCTTTCGCTTTCAGCGTGTACTCATCCGCTTTAACACTTACTGTTGTTGAATCGTATTGCGCTGGCGTCATTTGACACGCGACGAATTGATTCCAAATCAGCGAGTAAAGTTTGTGAGCATCAGCATCAACACCATTTAAGTCTTCAGACTTCACATCAACACTTGAAGGACGAATCGCTTCGTGGGCTTCTTGTGCGCCCTCTTTGCTACCGTAAACAAGTGCTTTAGCTGGCAAATATTGCGCACCAAACTCAGAACCAATATATTCACGTGCGGCCTCTACAGCCTCTGAACTCAAGTTAGTCGAGTCAGTACGCATATAAGTGATGTAACCCGCTTCATAGAGGCGCTGAGCCAGCATCATGGTTTTCTTTACGCCGTAGCCAAGACGCGTACTCGCAGCTTGTTGCAACGTTGACGTGATGTAAGGGGCAGACGGCTTACTCTTCGTTGGGCGGTCTTCACGTTTACATACTTCGTATTGAGCTTTATCTAAAACACTGACGGCAGCCAAAGTTTGCGCTTCGTTTACCGGTCTGAAAGCAACACCATCTTTTTGTGCGACTTGCAGTCTGAAATCGGTTTTATCCGTTGTTTTAGTATCAGCGTGCACATCCCAGAACTCTTCAGGGATAAAGGCGTTGATCTCGCGCTCACGTTCAACCAGTAGTTTTACAGCGACTGATTGAACACGGCCAGCGGATAGGCCTCGTGCTACTTTTTTCCAAAGCAGAGGTGACACCATAAAGCCCACAACACGGTCCATGAAACGTCGTGCTTGCTGTGCGTTTACGCCATCAATGTTTAGCTCACCTGGAGTTTCGAAAGCTTGCTGAATAGCATTCTTAGTAATTTCGTTAAAAACCACTCGTTTGTATCGCGTTTCATCGCCACCGATGATCTCACGAAGGTGCCATGCGATAGCTTCTCCTTCGCGATCCAAATCGGTTGCGAGATAAACATGGTCTGCGTTCTCAGCCAGTTTTTGCAATTCAGCAACGACTTTTTCTTTACCAGGTAGAATTTGGTAGTTCGCTTCCCACTCATTGTATGGGTTGATGCCCATCTTTTTAATAAGCGCTTTGCGATCTTTTTCTTTCTTGATACGAGCTTTATCTTCTGGGCTCATACCCTTGGTTGAAACTGCAGTAGCCTTTTTACCGGTGCTTTGACCTGCCGTTGGTAAATCACGTACGTGACCTACACTCGACTTAACGACAAAGTCTTTGCCAAGATATTTATTGATGGTTTTAGCCTTGGCCGGCGACTCCACTATAACTAGCGATTTACCCATATTGACTCTAACGTCCTTAATCACGATGCTTCAGCACCAACAATTTAACTTGTGGGCTTTTACGCATGATATTCTAAATTCATTGCTTCTTTTTTTACTATTGTGCGAGATTACTAGAAGATCAACCGCTTTTTTCAAAATTGGATCTGATCGGTCGACAAATCGACGACTCAGCGGATAAAAGGGTCACAATGTAAAAAAGCGATCAAGTACTCACGAAGAATACTTGCAAGAGCCTATTCATCAGGCATTACGTATAAACGCGGTCATACTAAGCTTGTCCGCGAATCTAACGCGAGCCCCATTCAATTATTTTTGTCATAAATCACAAAATAAATGATGGAGATTCGAAAAGACTCTCTTATTCGGCTGTGAAATCATTGAATTTCTAGTGCTACACAATAAACTCAACGATATATATAGTAATCAGAGATAAACTCATGACAAAGAAAGTAATAGCAGAATTTGATTTACTGCTTATCGCAAACCAAATTATCCAATCACATGATGACTACATTGAAGGCATGCGCACAAACAGCGTAGTAGAAAAAGACGACGTACTCGTCTTTAAGGGTGAATACTTCTTAGACAGCAACGGATTGCCAACAGAGAATACAACCGCAGTGTTTAACATGTTTAAATACTTAGCGCACCATCTTTCAAAAGAATTTACGCTTCAGCAATAATGAAAAAGCTTGCCATTTAGGCAAGCTTTTTTACTTCCTGAATCTTTATACACTCAGTATTTTTATTGACTCAGCATTTTCAACTTGTCGAAGTAGTCAGGGAAAGTCTTTGAAGTACAACCTGGGTCATTAATGGTCACAGGTGTATCACTCAACGCCACCAACGAGAAACACATCGCCATACGGTGATCATCATAGGTATCAATCGCCGCATGTGTCAGTTCAGCAACAGGGTTAACGATAATGTAATCTTCACCCTCTTCCACCTCTGCGCCAACTTTACGAAGCTCTGTCGCCATCGCCGCTAAGCGATCGGTCTCTTTAACACGCCAGTTGTAAACATTACGAATGGCCGTTGTACCTTTAGCAAACAAGGCTGTCGTTGCAATAGTCATCGCTGCGTCTGGAATATGGTTGTAGTCCATATCAATGCCTTTCAGCTCGCCACAGCGAGAGATAACGTAATCATCACCCCATTCAATTTCAGCACCCATTTTTTCAAGCGCATCAGCGAATTGGATATCACCTTGGATACTGTTTTTACCAATACCCGTCACCTTGATCTCACCACCTTTGATCGCAGCTGCTGCAAGGAAGTAAGATGCTGATGATGCATCGCCTTCAACTAAGAAGTCACCCGGAGCTGTGTAAGATTGACCAGTCGGAATCACGAACTCTTGGTAGTCGTTGTTGATCACGTCCACACCAAATTGTTTCATAATGTGTAGCGTAATATCGATGTAAGGTTTAGAAACCAATTCACCTTCAATTTTGATGGTCACTTCGCCTTCGGCTAAAGGTGCAGCCATCAAAAATGCAGTCAAAAACTGACTAGAAATAGAACCATCAATAGAAACCGTGCCACTCTTAAGGCCAGTGCCCTTAATTTTTAACGGTGGAAAGTTTTCATTTTCTAGATATTCGACATCAGCGCCTGCTGCTCGCAATGCGGTGACTAGATGACCAATTGGACGCTCTTTCATGCGAGGTTCGCCAGTCAGTACATATTCGCCATGACCTAAGCATAACGCCGCGGCTAGTGGACGCATCGCTGTACCTGCGTTACCTAAGAAAAGTTCAAGAGCTTGGTCGCTTGAGAATGCACCACCAACGCCCGTTACTTCACAGACGGTTTTATCTGCAGACAATTGATAGTCAACGCCCAACTGAGTCAAAGCATTCAGCATATGGCGGATATCATCACTGTCTAACAAATTGGTTAGGCGTGTTGTTCCAGTCGAAAGTGCCGCTAAAAGAAGTGCACGGTTAGATACACTTTTTGAACCAGGTAAGTTAACTTCCCCGCTCACTTTTTGAATTGGTTGTAACGTAAGGCTTTCCATTAAATCTTTTAGTCCTTGTACCACCCGAAGCCACTGGCGCGTATTTATTTTCGGGTGATGAATAATTCTTCGTACTTGCAGACTAACGAACTTTTCCGATGAACTCCAGAGCTAATCCCTCCGTTAAAGGCTATTAATTCGCCAACTAAACGTATTTACATACTAGTATGCTAGATCCACTCGCACGCCATCAGAAAAATAAAGGATTCGCACGTCATCACCACGACTAAACAACATAGAGTTGTCGACATCTTGAATGATATTGACCAGCTTATTGTCTTTGGTTTTGACCAACAACTCGACCAACTTGTATTCAACCCTATATTGGGTGTTACCTCGATTACGCGCAATACCAGCCCCGGCAACAGCACCAACGGCCGTAGCCACCTCTTTACCCGTGCCACCACCAAATTGGTTACCAATCAGGCCACCAATCGCCGCGCCTAACAAGGTTTCCCAACCATTTGCTTTCGATTCAACGATTTCTTGTTGTGTGATATATCTGACCGTATCAATTTCACCATACACGACCTCGTTAACAGGACGAGCTTCGTTCCGGTTGTAAGCTGCATTTGCCAACATGGGCAAAACAAGTAAAATCCAAAGCAACTTTTTCATGATAAAACTCCTGAAGACCTCTAGGTCATTGATTAATCTGTAATGCGGTACTTATGACTATATACCTAACCGAGCTTGATACTACTAGTATAGAGTTTCCTTCGCCCTTTGAAGCCCTCGACGAACCGAATGGCTTGCTCGCCTTTGGGGGTGATTTATCACCGATGCGAATTTTAAACGCTTATAGCCAAGGTATATTTCCATGGTATGGGCCTGGGGAGCCTATACTTTGGTGGAGCCCTGCACCGCGAGCAGTATTTAATCCTAAGACATTCGAACCGTCAAAAAGTCTTAAAAAGTTTCAAAGAAAGCACAATTATCGAATCAGCATCAACCAAGCGACCGATAAAGTGATTGGTTATTGTTCATCGCTCAGACCTCAAGAGGAAACGTGGTTAAACGAAGACATGCAAACCGCCTACCGCGAATTGTCAGCATTAGGTTTTTGTCACTCGGTAGAGGTTTGGCAAGGCGATGAACTGATCGGCGGGCTTTATGGCTTACAAAGAGGCCAAGTCTTTTGCGGTGAATCGATGTTTAGCTTGAAGACCAATGCCTCTAAAATTGCGCTATGGTATTTCTGCAGACACTTTAAGCAATTTGGAGGAAAGCTCATCGATTGCCAAGTCATGAATACTCACTTGGACTCATTAGGCGCTATCGAAGTAGAAAGAGATGAGTTTCTTAGTACTCTGAAAATACTCAAAGAAAATCAACTTAACGATGGATGTTTTGAAGCACAATGGCTAGAGGAAATGCCTTCATGAGTTCAGATTTACAACAAATCAGAATTGGATTGACCGATAACCATGCTTGCAGCTATCTGCCTCACCTCCAAGAACGTGTAGCAGTAACGCTCGATGAATTTATGCACACGGCAGATAACTACGAAGTACTGCTTGCGAATGGGTTTCGTCGCAGTGGCAGCACGATCTACAAACCGCATTGTGACAACTGCTCAGCTTGTCAGGCTATTCGCCTTTCCATACCTGAAATAAAGTTTTCAAAAAGCCAGCGACGAATCCTGAACAAAGCCAAGTCATTCTACTGGGAATTTAAAGACGAGATGGATGACAACTGGTTTGATTTATACAGCCGATACATTACAGCTCGTCACCAATCCGGAACCATGTATCCTCCAAAGAAGGAAGAATTCCTACAGTTCTCCAAAAACGAGTGGCTTACTACACAATACATGCACATCTACAATGAGAAACAGTTGGTTGGCATTGCCGTTACCGATGTTATGTCTCATTGCACCAGTGCGTTTTATACCTTCTTCGACCCTGACATCGATATATCTATGGGAACCTTAGGCGTTTTGTTCCAGATTCAACACGCCCAAAAAGAGCAAAAACAATGGCTATATTTGGGTTATCAAATCGATGAATGTCCTGCTATGAACTATAAAGTACGATTTCAACGTCATCAAAGGCTAGTAAATCAACGGTGGCAAGGGTAGAATACGCGACAACTTTACATATTTTGATTTTAACGGCACAATCAAGCCGTTGAAAACCGCCAAGTTTCGAAAGAGGATTAGATGGCTAAAGAAGACGTAATCGAGATGCAAGGCACTGTCCTTGATACTCTACCAAACACGATGTTCCGTGTTGAGCTTGAAAATGGTCACGTAGTGACAGCACACATCTCTGGTAAAATGCGTAAGAACTACATCCGTATTCTTACTGGTGATAAAGTAACTGTTGAGATGACTCCATACGACCTTTCTAAAGGCCGCATCGTCTTCCGTGCTCGTTAATTTTTAATTATCGAATACGATAAAAAACGGAGCTATATGCTCCGTTTTTTACCGCCTATACAAAAGCAAACAGATTCGCTAATCGCTTTATAAGTCATTCTATTTCCTAAAGTAGCGTTCCTAACCCGCATCACGCCCAGCCAAAGCCTCACCCTTCAATGTTTAGCCCTCAACTCTATATCGCCAAGTAAATACTCATGATCACGCTCTAGTTGCATCTACGCGCATTGCTAGCTGTCTTTTCAAGCACGCAGACACAAAAAAACGCACAACCGAAGTCATGCGTTTTTATCAAAGTATTGCGTTTAAGTGCGTCTACTCTTCGTTAGTGACTAATATTAGTTCGCTGCTAGTCTCTAGCTCTTAGTGCATCACTTCTTCTTTAGCGCCTACGTAAACGAAGTCCAGTTCATCTTTCTTCAGAGACACTTTCACAGTACCGCCGTCGACCAAACTACCGAACAACAATTCATTCGCAAGCGGCTTCTTAAGCTTCTCTTGAATAACTCTACCCATAGGACGTGCGCCCATAGTCTTGTCATAACCTAGATGTGCCAACCAGTGACGAGCATCTTCAGACACTTCTAACGAGACACCACGTGCGTCCAGTTGAACCTGAAGCTCTACAATAAACTTATCGACAACTTGGCTGATCACACTTGGGTCTAAACTGTTGAACCAAATGATATTATCAAGGCGGTTACGGAACTCCGGTGTGAAGACTTTCTTAATCTCACCCATTGCATCTGGCGCATGATCTTGTTGGATCAGACCGATCGATTTCTTCTCGGTTTCCGCGACACCTGCGTTAGTCGTCATTACTAAAATCACATTACGGAAATCCGCTTTGCGACCGTTGTTGTCCGTCAAAGTACCGTTATCCATTACTTGTAATAACAAGTTAAAGATATCTGGGTGAGCCTTCTCGATCTCATCAAGTAACACAACAGAGTGTGGATTCTTGATAACGGCATCAGTGAGTAGACCACCTTGATCGTATCCAACATAACCAGGAGGAGCACCGATCAAACGGCTCACTGAGTGACGTTCACCGTATTCAGACATATCAAAACGCAGCAGCTCAATGCCCATCAGTTTAGAAAGCTGAACCGTAACCTCCGTTTTACCCACACCAGTAGGACCAGCAAATAGGAATGAACCAACAGGTTTATTGTCTGCTCCTAATCCTGCACGAGTTAGCTTGATCGCTTCGCTCAATACATCGATCGCTGGGTCTTGTCCGAATACCAACATTTTCATGCGGTCATCCAGTTTCTGCAGCGTGTCTTTGTCTGAAGATGAAACTGACTTCTCAGGAATACGAGCCATTTTTGCAACCATTGACTCGATATCAGCCACGCTCACTGTCTTCTTACGACGACTTGCTGGAGCCAAACGACTACGAGCACCCGCTTCATCAATAACGTCAATAGCCTTATCTGGAAGGTGACGTTCATTAATATACTTAGCAGACAGCTCCACAGCAGCACGTAATGCTTTATTTGTATAACGTACTTCGTGGTGAGCTTCGTATTTTGGCTTCAAGCCAATCAGAATTTTGGTCGTGTCATCAAGTGATGGTTCAACAATATCAATTTTCTGGAAGCGACGAGATAACGCACGCTCCTTCTCAAAAATACTGCTGTACTCTTGGTAAGTGGTTGAACCGATACAACGTAATTTACCACTGCTTAGTAGCGGTTTGATTAAGTTTGCAGCATCAACTTGTCCACCAGATGCAGCACCCGCACCAATGATTGTGTGAATTTCGTCGATGAACAAGATAGCGTCTTCTTCTTTTTCAAGTTGCTTAAGAATGGCTTTAAAGCGCTTCTCAAAGTCACCACGATATTTAGTGCCTGCAAGCAGTGAACCAATATCTAAAGAGTAAATCACGCTGCTCTGAATGATTTCAGGCACCTGCCCTTCAACGATACGCCATGCAAGACCTTCTGCAATGGCCGTTTTACCTACACCCGCTTCACCGACTAACAGAGGGTTATTTTTACGACGACGACACAATACTTGAACGGTTCGCTCAAGCTCTTTGTCACGGCCTATCAGTGGGTCGATGTTACCTTGCTTAGCCACTTCATTAAGGTTGGTTGCAAAGTTTTCTAAACGGTCTTCAGAATTTGCTTCTTCAGCATTTTCTGCACCACCGAATGAGTCAGAAGATGAAGCGCTGTCGCCTTCATTGCTTGCTTTAGTAATACCGTGTGAGATGAAGTTAACGATGTCTAAGCGACTGATGTCATTTTTCTTAAGTAGGTATGCCGCGTGAGATTCTTGCTCACTAAAAATAGCCACAAGCACGTTTGCACCTGTTACTTCACTGCGACCTGAAGATTGGACATGAAAAACCGCGCGCTGAAGTACTCGTTGAAAACTCAGTGTTGGCTGAGTTTCTCGAGTTTCATCGTTTTCTGGGATAAGCGGGGTTGTTTGATCAATAAAAATATCGAGCTCATTACGAAGAGCATCGAGATCAGCCTGACAAGCTTGGAGCGCTTCCTTGGCCGCATCATTTTCTAATAATGCTAGTAGGAGGTGTTCGACAGTCATAAATTCATGTCGCTTGTCTCGCGCACGAGCAAATGCGCCATTTAAACTCGACTCTAATTCTTTATTTAGCATAAGTACCTCCTAAGGGAACAACAGTGTTGTTCGAGCAATTTATACTTGCTCCATTGTACATAGTAGCGGATGCTCATTTTCCTTTGAGTACATCCTTACCTGCGCTACCTTTGTTTCCGCTATTTCAGCACTGTATGTGCCGCAAATAGCTTTACCTTCATAATGAACCTTGAGCATCACTTCCGTTGCTTGTTCGATATCTAGTGAGAAAAACCGCTCGAGGATCTCAATTACAAAATCCATTGGCGTGTAATCATCATTGTTCAATACAACGTTATACATAGCCGGTGGCTTTACTTTTGTTGCTTCTTTCTCCAGTAAATCTGAGCCTGGAGCTGCCCATTCGAAGTTTCTGCTCATATCAGCTTTGCTAGGGTTATTTTTCGGAATTCGTGAGTGCTTACTTAACTCAAATCTACCACATTCACGCTTTACGGTGTACTAAGAAACTGCACCAAGAAACAGTACCAAAAAATATTCCTCTATACTGAGCCTAATCCACCATTTCCATCGCTGCAAATAAAAGATGTCTATTAACAGGATTAACATATGTGATTGATTAAAAAGACACCATTACTATTGACGCCGACCATAAGATCACCACTAAGTTACTATTTAGTTAATAGTTTGTAGTTAATCTCGAATGTGATTTGTTATTAAAATTGATCACTTTTATACCAATTTACTATTGACTGCGCTCAATCATTAGCTACATTGGTGCTAAAAGGTTTTTCTTAAGCAACCTTAACAATAAGCAAAAAAATGCAATAACAAGGAATTATTACGCAAGGTAGCGTTAATTTCCGTAAGCAATGTACGAGATTCAAGTTATCAGCTGAAATCCGTTAGCTGGTAAGAATGATATCAATCGCACTTACGACAATTGATATAACAACGTTAGTAACAAAATGCATGAGGGATGTATAGCATGGCTACAGGTACAGTAAAATGGTTTAACAACGCCAAAGGGTTTGGCTTTATTTGTCCAGAAGGTGAAGACGGCGATATTTTTGCGCACTATTCCACAATACAGATGGATGGTTATCGAACCTTAAAAGCGGGTCAGCAAGTCGACTATGAAGTAGAAAGTGGACCTAAAGGCTCCCATGCTAGTTCCGTTGTTCCTGTCGAAGGCAGCGCCGCTAAATAGGCGATTGCCAAATCATGTTGACCTCCATCAGCGTTAGTTAACGGCTGACAGGTAAGCAGAATATTGAAACCGCTCATTTGATACCTTTAATACAGGATTAAATGAGCGGTTTTTCGATCTGCGAGCTATAAAGTTGCTCACAGTACAATTCGTCCGAGGATGTTCGACCTCAAGCTAGGTCGAGGAAAGTATCATGAAAAAAAAGACGCTTTAACGTTATCGTTAAAGCGCCTTTCGTTTTGACTTAATCTATGACTTAACTGTCAGATCAAGCGACTCGTTAGCAACCCATATCTATGACTTGCTAACGGTGAGTCTAATCACTATGCGTCAATAAATGCGTTCAATGTAGCACTCGGGCGCATTAGCTTTGAAACTAGTGCGTCATCTAGTAAGTAGTAACCGCCTAAATCGCCAACAACACCTTGAGCATTGTTCAGCTCAGCAACAATCGCTTCTTCGCTTTCAGCCAGTTGACTTGCAACACCTGCAAACTCAGCAGCTAGGTCAGCATCAACTGTTTGCTCAGCAAGCGCTTTAGCCCAGTATGTTGCTAGGTAGTAGTGACTACCACGGTTATCAAGCTCACCGACTCGACGTGAAGGAGATTTGTTTTTGTCTAGGAATTCACCGGTCGCTTTATCAAGTGCGTCAGCGAGAACTTGTGCTTTAGCATTGCCTGTCACTACGCTTAGGTGCTCTAGTGATGCCGCTAATGCCAAGAATTCGCCTAAAGAATCCCAACGCAGATGGTTTTCTTTCTCTACTTGTTGCACGTGCTTAGGCGCAGAACCGCCAGCACCTGTTTCAAACAGACCGCCGCCATTCATGAGTGGAACAATCGACAGCATTTTAGCTGACGTACCAAGCTCTAGAATTGGGAACAAATCAGTTAGGTAATCACGTAATACGTTACCTGTAACAGAAATAGTATCTAAACCATCTTTGATACGAACCAGAGAGTATTGAGTTGCTTCAAGTGGAGCCAGAATCTTGATTTCCAGACCATCTGTATCGTACTCAGGAAGATAAGCTTCTACTTTCTTAATAAGCTGAGCGTCGTGTGCACGAGCTGCATCTAACCAGAATACCGCAGGAACACCCGCAGCACGTGCGCGAGTTACAGCAAGCTTAACCCAGTCTTGAATTGGTGCATCTTTAACCTGACACATACGGAAGATATCGCCTTCCTCTACGTCTTGCTCAAGAAGAACAGAACCAGAAGCGTCAACCACTTGAACCTGACCAGCAGCTTCTAGGATGAAAGTCTTATCGTGAGAACCGTATTCTTCCGCTTTTTGAGCCATCAGGCCAACGTTTGGTACGCTACCCATCGTTGTTGGATCGAAAGCGCCGTTCTCTTTACAGAAATCAATAACAGCTTGGTAGATGCTTGCGTAGCTGCGATCTGGGATCATAGCTTTGGTATCTTTTTGCTTACCTTCTGGATCCCACATTTGACCTGAAGAGCGCAGCATTGCAGGCATAGATGCATCAACAATGATATCGCTTGGTACGTGTAGGTTGGTAATACCGCGGTCTGAATCTACCATCGCTAGTGGTGGTTGAGTCTCGTATACCGCTTGTAGGTCAGCTTCAATCGCTTGCTTCTGATCTTGAGGAAGCGCAGCAATTTTTGCGTATACATCGCCGATGCCATTATTCACATCAACACCGAGTTCTTCGAATAGCTGACCGTGCTTAGCAAATACGTCTTTGTAGTAAACCTTAACCGCATGACCAAAAATCACAGGGTCAGATACTTTCATCATCGTTGCTTTCATGTGAAGTGAAAGCAGAACGCCTTGCTCTTTAGCTGATGCGATCTCTTTTTCAAAGAATGCAACCAAAGCGGCTTTGTTCATTACAGACGCATCAATGATCTCTTGGTCTTGTAGAGCAAAAGCTGGCTTCAATGTTTTCTTCGCGCCATCTTTGCCTACGAATTCGATGCTGACTTCTGTAGCACCTTCAATCGTTACTGACTTTTCGCTACCGAAGAAGTCTTTGTCTTCCATGCTTGAAACGTGCGACTTAGAGTCTGCAGACCAAGCACCCATTGAATGTGGGTTTTTCTTCGCGTAGTTCTTAACAGAAAGTGGAGCACGGCGATCCGAGTTACCTTCACGTAGTACAGGGTTTACTGCACTGCCTTTGATTTTATCGTAAGTCGCTTTAACGGCTTTCTCTTCGTCAGTATTTGCTTCTTCTGGATAATTAGGAAGTGCGTAACCTTTTGACTGAAGTTCTTTGATCGTTGCTTGAAGTTGAGGTACAGATGCCGAGATGTTTGGAAGCTTGATAATGTTTGCTTCTGGTGTCTTAGCCAATTCACCTAGTTCTGCTAATGCATCACCGATACGTTGCTCTTCGTTCAAGTAGTCAGGGAAGTTGGCAATAATGCGCCCTGCAAGTGAAATGTCGCGAGTATCAACGTCAATACCAGAAGAAGCTGTAAAAGATTGAATAATTGGCAGCAGAGAATAAGTTGCTAATGCCGGAGCTTCGTCTGTAATTGTGTAGATGATAGTTGGTTTTTCAGTAGGCATGAAATTTCCCTATAGTTCTGACAACCTCACTTTAATAGTGAGAATGTTATAAATTGACCAGTAAGCCACTCAGAGAGTGAAAACTGCTTACTCGTTAGTCGTACTCTATCTTATTTTTCATGCAATCTTGATGACAGCATGAACCAAATCCGTGAGTGCGTTGTTATAATAAAACACGAAGGTATAATTAAACAAATCAGGCTTAAGAGTCCATCAACTTGTTCTATTTTGTGTCTTTTAGGCGCGCAAATGATAGCTCAATTCCGTTTCAGTGAAAACTTTTCAGCACACTTCGTTTACATTTTTGCAAGGTAGTTAACATGTCTACTCGCTCTCGAGGCGCATCTAGCTCAGACAAACCAACTCGTTCTGGTACAACATTAAAACAAAACGGTAATAGACCGAGCCGCGGCAGTGATAAAAATAACACTGGCAATTCGCACAAGAAACCTCACTCAAGTAAACATCGATACAAAGGTAAGCCTACTAACGCAAAACCCAAGGTATCACTTGAAGATCGTAAAGTAATTTTGTTCAACAAGCCTTTCGATACTCTCAGCCAATTCACAGATGGCGAAGGCAGGAAAACACTCGCTGACTTTATTCCAGTTAAAGATGTTTATGCTGCTGGACGACTTGACCGTGATAGTGAAGGGTTGATGGTCTTAACCAACGATGGCATCTTCCAAGCCAAATTGACCCAACCAAACTCAAAGTCACCAAAGACTTACTGGGTGCAGGTTGAAGGCGCACCTTCTGAGGAAGATTTAGATAAATTGAGAAAAGGCGTGAAGCTAAAAGACGGCATGACACTGCCAGCTCAGATTGAAGTGATGTCTGAACCTGTTGTGTGGGAAAGAACCCCTCCAGTGCGTTTCAGAGCCGCGATACCAACAACATGGTTAGCCATTACTATCATTGAAGGGCGCAACCGCCAGGTAAGACGGATGACAGCAAATATCGGCTTCCCTACCCTGCGTCTTATTCGCTATTCGATGGGGAATATAAACGTGGGTCAGCTTCAGCCAGGTGAGTGGAAAGAGATCTAAAGTAATAACTCGACAAGTAGAGAAATGGCCGCTATATAAGCGGCCATTTTTATATGCGTTGATAAATTTCAGGCACAAAAAAGCCAGTCCTAAGACTGGCTTTTACAGCGTTACTTAACTAAGAGTTAGACTATTAGAAGTAGTAGTAAGCAGCTGCGAATACGAATGTCTCTTCGTCAGAACTTTCAGCGCGAACACCGTTTGGTACGTCAAGTTCTTGTTTGATATCGATACCCATGTCCATGCGGTCACTATGCTTGTACATTACAGCAACGTTCATGTAGCTGTAATCTTTATCAGCTGAGTTGTTTTCTTCAGTAGTGTTTGCACCGTAACCAGCAGCAACAGTTACCTGCTCAGAAGCATCGAATGCGCCTGATAGGTAGTAACCAGTGTTTTTCTTGTCAGTTGTGTCAGCGCCAGATTTGTTGCCTTCATCAATCCAAGAGTTAAAGCCTAGTTTAACTGTATCAGCAACTTTAACGTTACCAGAAACAGAAGTTACTGTGTACTCAGCTTCATCACGATCTTCGTAACCAGCGTAGATGTTGAAGATTTCGTGTTCGAAACCAACGTAACCGTTCACACCTTTGTCTGCAGCTGCGTGGCTATCTTTAGTTTCGAAGTAAGAGATACCGTAAGCAACACCTGAAGTAGCACCTTGGAATTTAACTACGTTAAAGCCGTCAGAAGCATCGCCAGCAGAAGCACCAAATTCGTAAGTCATGTCACCAGCACCATCAACTTTATCTAGAGCTGTGTCATTTTCCCAACCGAAAGATGCAACACCGAAACCAGTGTCGAAACCTAACCATGCTTTGTCTACATCAGTTGTAGGACCTGACTCAATGCTGTCGTAAACTTCAGCAACTTTAGCTGACTCATTTGTATCAGAGATGTAGTTCATCTCTAGGTCTGTTTCGAAGTAACCAACCCAACGGTTGTTCTTGAAGCTTACCGCTAGAGTTAAAGCTGTAGCCCAATCATCGTAGATTGCACCAGAGTAAGAATCGTAGTAACCACCAACGCCCCATGCACCAGACACTGAGAATTGGTCTTTATGCATGTCGTCAAACTCAAACATTGGCTTAGAGTTTTGAGAACTTGTTTCAACTGCGAATGCAGAAGTTGATACCGCTGCGATAGCTAGCGCTAATAGAGTCTTTTTCATAATAAATCCACTGCCTTTTCTAAGAATGGGAGATCCTTGCCCGGTTCCCTTTTATTTTTTATGACTGGTCATTACCACTCTTTGTTGGTTAATCACCGTCACTAAATTTCGAGGTCTAGATTGCAAAAGATTATCCTGCGTGTCAAATAAACTAAAAATAGACCTAAAAAAAACACAAGAACATAAAAATCAAACACTTACATTTTTTTTCATCATTTTACGAGCAAGTTATCCTTAGTTTTATCAGGAAATATAATAATCCTAAAAAAGAACAATACAGAACTTAACACTGAAAAAAGTATGAATAACAAGCTAAAATCAGAACTTAACACCTGTAGCTAAGTCTTTTTTAATATTTATATTTCGCAAGATAAATAAAATCGTTAAGTTCCTGATGGTTCAGTTTTTTTTTGTGAACAAGATCTACCTTTGATTCAAAAGCAAGCTATTTCGCCGTAAATGTACCGACTAGTGATATGTGCTACTATCCTCGCTCCGTTACGTAGGTCACAGTATGCTAACTACTAAAATTCAAAAATCCATTCGCACCAGTTATCAAAACCTCCAAGATCAGTTGGACAACTTTGTACCTAGACGTGCTCAAAATTACCTTGTAGCCGAAATTGCGAAGACACTTTGTGGTCAATACCATAAAAGTAATCGTATGATCGTGGCTGAAGCAGGAACCGGGATCGGAAAATCACTCGCCTATCTCATGGCTACGATTCCTGTCGCTGTCCTCAACAATCGAAAAATCGTCATTTCAACAGCGACGGTTGCACTTCAAGAACAGCTCGTAAATAAAGATCTCCCTCTATATAGAAGACTTACTGATAGAGAGTTCTCTTTTATACTCGCCAAAGGTAGACAGCGTTATTGTTGTGCCGAGAAGTTAGCCGCCGCTTGTGGGGTTGATGGTGGACAAATGGCAATGTTCGAATCTAAGCCAAAGAAGAAAGACATCGAACAGCTTCAAACCATGCATCGTAGTTTGGCTCAAGGTAAATGGGACGGGGATCGTGACTCATGGCCTAAACCAATCGACAATATGATTTGGCAAATGATTGTGAGCGATAAGCACAGCTGTAACAACAGTATGCCGACTCATCGAGATTGCCCTTTCCAAAAAGCACGCTCGGAGTTAGATAAAGTCGATGTGATTATTGCTAATCACAGTTTGGTTATGGCTGATGCTGACCTTGGTGGCGGAGTTATACTCCCTGAACCAGAAAACAGCATCTATATATTCGATGAGGCTCACCACTTACCACACGTAGCAAGAGACCATTCCTCCGCAGCAGCAAGTTTAAAAGGTGCAGCTTCATGGTTAGAGCGTTTGAATCAATCAATCACCAAGCTTTCGGGCTTGGCGGATGAAAAGCGAGTCGGCCGATTCAGAAATGAACTGCAAGACTCTGTTCAACAGTTGATTCCGACCCTGAGTCAAATGAGCAAACAATTTGATGCTAACCACTTTGAAGATGGCCTGTATCGTTTCGAACACGGCGACTTACCGGAATGGCTGGAAAGCGAATCGAAAGATCTGAAACAGTTGACTCAAAAGACAAGCCAAGCCGTAGCGAAAATCGCCGACCTCATAGCAGAGCGTGTAAAAGATGGGGAGCTTTCGGCAAAGTTAGCAGAGCCAGCTCTGGCTGAAATAGGCTTCTATATACAAAGAACAGAAAATCTTGCTCAAGTTTGGCGTTTAATGGCTGAACCTAAACGCGAAAAAGGTGCGCCTTTGGCGCGTTGGCTTGAATTGAGCAAAGAAAGCGAAGGGGACTTTGTTGTTAATGTCTCTCCGTTAGAAGTTGGTTGGCAGCTAGACCAACAGATTTGGAGCCGCTGTGTCGGTGCTGTGCTCGTTTCAGCGACAATGAGAGCGCTTAACTCCTTCAGTTTTTTCTGTCATCAAGCAGGTATCAGTCAGAAAGAAGAGGATGGAGTACAGTTTTTAGCATTGGCATCCCCATTCGATTACCAAAACCAAGCAGAGCTGATCGTTCCAGCGATGAAATACGAGCCACAGGCGCCTCAGTTTACTGAATATCTTATTGAAATTTTGCCTAAGGTAATAGAAGACAACAAAGCCAATCTCGTTCTATTCTCTTCATACTGGCAAATGAACAAAGTTGCGGAAGCTTTGGCAACAGATTTCGTTAAAAAGTCATGGGCTTTACAGGTTCAAGGTGACACTTCACGCACTGAAATCCTAAAAAAACATAAAAAGCTAATAGATCAAGGTAAAACAAGCGTTCTATTTGGAACTGGAAGCTTTTCTGAAGGTCTTGATTTACCGGGAGAGCTTCTTGAAAATCTGGTCATCACCAAGATTCCATTCGGAGTACCAACCTCACCAGTTGAACGAGCACACTCTGAATATATCGAATCAAGAGGCGGTAATCCCTTCATGCAGATTACCGTTCCAGAAGCGAGTAAAAAGCTTATTCAATCTGTCGGACGGTTACTGCGTAAAGAAAGAGATTCTGGTAAAGTCACGATCCTTGATCGGCGCATAGTGACAAAGCGTTACGGGAAATCCTTACTCGACTCGCTACCGCCTTTTAAAAGAACAATAAAATACTAATTTAGCCATCGTATCGGTGGCTCTGGGTCTACCATCGCTTGACCTTTGCATTCACAATTGTGCATGGCTAACCCTCAAGTTACCCATGCCGCTGCCCTACCAGCACAGAACGAGAACAATAGCTATTTATGGAAATGATTGAACCAACCATGTTGGTTGTACTTGCTTTGGTTGCATTTGCAGCCGGCTTTATTGATGCAGTGGCTGGCGGAGGCGGAATGCTGACCGTCCCTGCTTTGTTATCACTAGGGCTGCCGCCACACATTGCACTTGGTACCAATAAACTTGCTGCGACCTTTGCTTCATCAACGGCCGCTGTCACTTATTATCGTAAAAAGCTATTTAAACCTGAATGTTGGATAAACGCGTTCATTGCGACATTAATTGGTGCAACCATAGGTACTTTAGCGGTCGATACTATTAGCACGAAGTGGTTAGAGAAAGTGCTGCCATTGGTCATTCTTGCTGCTGCGGTCTATACCATTTTCCACAAGACTCCGGATGTCAGCCACAATGTGTCTCCGAAGCCTTGCCCCGTTCTTAAGAAAAAACAAAAGTACCAAGGGTTCATACTGGGGTTTTATGATGGTGTTGCAGGCCCAGGCACTGGCGCTTTTTGGACAGTTAGCTCTATGGCTCTCTATCGTCTAAATATTTTGCTTGCTTCTGGCCTATCAAAAGCAATGAACTTCACCAGTAACTTCACCTCTCTAGTTACTTTTGCGATTCTAGGGCATATCGATTGGGTACTTGGTTTAACCATGGGTGTATGCTTAATGGCAGGTGCATTCGTAGGGGCACACTCAGCCATTCGTTTTGGCGCTACTTTTATAAGACCTGTGTTTGTTACGGTTGTTAGCGTTCTTGCGATTAAACTGGCTTACGAAGCGTGGTTTGTAAACTTATAACCACCAGCGTTCGGGAAGAGACATGAATCATTTTTCAAAGCTTAAAAGTGTCCTTGATACCTTGATTGGTCATTGCTCTCAAGTTGATAAATCGAGGGGCGCTTATCATCAAGCGTTATTCGACAGAACCTTATTTAAATGTAGTGCGTCTATTTTACTTCCCTACGCAATGGAAGCGCAGACCACCTACCGAACCATATTACGAGAGCAGGCTAATAATCAGCTCACTGCATCTCGCGCGACTTACCTGACCGAAAAGCTAACCAATCAGATAGCGGCTGTCCAAAGAGAGTTAGCCAACCATGATTTAAGGTTAGATCGAAAAAGCAAGTCGGGGAAAAGTCTCAATGACTTGTATAACGAACTCGCTCAGCACCAAGATTGGCAAAAGCGATTGGTCGATTTAGTACGAGTACGAAAGTTAGCGTTTGATTCTGCGCCTCGCCACAGTAAGAAAAAAGCGGAAGATGCCTGGCAGTTAGCAAAAGAGCGATTAGAACGCTGCGAAGACTCCATGAAAAATATTGAAAGATTGATCAACTTAGAGAACCCTAAGCGAAATGAGCACTGATAACACATCATCACCACTGGATAACGCCCCAGAAGAAGTTAAGTTAGCTGTCGACCTGATCTATCTGCTCGAAAGCAACGAAATCGACCCAGAAGTAGCGTTAGAGGCAATTAAAATTGTCCAACAAGATTTACAAGCCAAACTAGCATCTAGCATCTAGCATCTAGCATAAATATAGACAGGATTCACATGTACCAACTTAGCTTTTCTATGCCCGAGTTTCTTGAAAACTACTGGCATAAAAAACCAACCATCTTAAAAGGTGGATTCCAAAACTTCGTCGACCCTATTTCGCCAGAAGAACTTGCTGGTTTATCGATGGAAGAAGAAGTGGATTCTCGCTTTATATCTAACCTTGATAATAAATGGGAAGCAGAACACGGCCCCTTCTCTGAAGATAAGTTCGGTGAACTCACTGAAACTCATTGGCAACTAGTAGTGCAAGCAGCAAACCATTGGCACCAAGGAGCTAACCAGTTGACTGAAGCTTTTCAACAATTGCCAAACTGGTTATTCGACGATCTGATGATCTGCTACTCAGCACCTGAAGGTGGCGTAGGCCCGCATATCGATCAATACGATGTGTTCATCATCCAAGGTCAAGGTAAGCGACAATGGAAGGTTGGAGCAAAAGATGTTGGTCAGTACCAAGAAACCATTCAAGCTTCTGCTCTTCGTCAAATTGAAGGCTTTGATCCCATCATTGATGAAACTTTAGAGCCCGGCGATATTCTTTATATCCCGCCAGGCTTTCCTCATGAAGGTACAACCTTAGAACCTTCAATGAGCTACTCTATTGGTTACCGTTCACCAAAAGAACAAGAGCTAATCAGCAACTTTGCAGATTTTGTACTGGCGCATGATATGGGTGACGTTCACCTACATGATCCTGAATTCAAATCTCAAGATAACTACGGCAAGATTCGTGCGTCTGATATGAACAACCTAACGGAGATGTTGATGTCGGCGCTTGAAGAGCCAGAAACCATCAACGACTTCATGGGCTGCCTGCTAAGCCAATCACGCCACCAGCTTGATATCGTTGCACCTGAGCCTCTATGGACAGCAGAAGAGATCGCTCAACACCTAGAGTCAGAAGGTGAGATCCACCGTGTATCTGGCTTAAAAGCGCTCTACCACGAGAATGAAAGCAACACGGCTTACATCAATGGTGAAGTGGTCAAGGTTGAAGAATCGGATTCATCGCTACTAAACGTGCTGTGCGATGACACCATCATTAATTCAGCAACCACGTTGTCTCCTTCCGGTGTTACTGTCGTGACTGAATTAGTGAACAAAGGCTACTGGTTCATCGAGGACTAATATCTCGATAACGGGTTACCCCATCCAATAGTAAAACAGTCGAACAAACTCTGTATCTGAAAAGACACAACTAAAAAGGGCCAAATGAAATCTTCATTTGGCCCTTTTCTAATTCAACTGTTTACCTAGCCTTATACAGCTGCGTCTTGTCTTATAAAGCTAAGTCTTAACAGCTAAACCTTAAACTGATTCACCAGCTTTTTCTGCTGCTGAGACAATTGGTCAATTTCACTTCCCACTTGCTCAGACGCCGCGGCTTGCTCCAGAATCTTCGCACTTAAATCACGTATGTTAACCACACTTTGATTTACTTCACCGGAAACGGATTGCTGCTCTTCAGCGGCTCGAACGATCTGACTGTTCATATCACTGATCGCCTCGATAGAAGTAAAGATCGAACCTAGATCTTCAACCGCTTTCTGAACGTGCAGTGCTGTATCGTTCGCCAGTATGTTGCCTTCTTGTATCGCTTCAACGACATCTTGTGTTCCAGCATGAACCTTATCGATCACGGCTCTAATTTCACCAACCGAGGACTGTGTACGACTCGCTAGGTTTCGAACTTCATCAGCAACCACAGCAAAACCTCGACCTTGTTCCCCTGCCCTCGCGGCTTCAATAGCAGCATTCAAGGCTAGCAAGTTGGTCTGCTCAGAGATCCCCTCAATAACACTTAAGATCTCAGTAATATTGCCGTTATTCTTCGCCAGCTCTTCAACAATAGGCACAGCGCTCGACATACGATCCACCAGCTTTCTCATTTCACCTGCTGAAAGTTCGATAACCTCTTGTCCTTGCTGAGCAGAACGGTTCGCTTCACAAGCAGCATCTACCGCGATTTCTGCATTTTGCACCACTAAGCCCGAAGTTTGAGTCATCTCTTCGGCAGCAGTAGCCACTAGATCCACTTCTTTGAATTGAGATTCACTACTTTCACGCGTACTCGACGCAGACGACTTAGCCTGACTGGTTGTATTCGCGACTTGCTCTGTGGTTTGAATGACTTCTTTGATCGTGTGCTGAAGTTTATCTAAGAATTGGTTGAAGCCTTTCGACAGTTGGCCGATCTCATCTTGCGATTTAACTTCCAATCGCTGAGTAAGGTCACCTTCACCAGAAGCAATGTCATTAAGCCTCTCAACAACTTGGCGAATAGGCCTAACGATAGACAATGAAGCAAAGGCGATGATTGCCAGTCCGAAAACAATGAAAATGATACCAGCGATCACTTCGGTTTTTATACCTTCGCTCAACTTAGCGCTGAGGCTCTTCTCCGCTTAGAT
>NZ_MCZK01000100.1 GCF_002875945.1 Vibrio lentus | reverse complement strand
ATCTAAGCGGAGAAGAGCCCATACAGGTAATGAACATGAGCGATACTAATTCAAGACCAGCTTTACCAGATCATCTTGCAGGCAACCCACGCAGCCCACACCACGTGGCTGAGTGTTTCGAATACCCAATCGGCATTCGTCTAAATGGTAAAGAGCGTACTGATGTTGAAGAATACTGCATCAGTGAAGGTTGGGTTAAGATCCCTTCTCCAAAAGCGCTAGATCGTTTTGGTCAGCCAATGCTTATTACTCTTAAAGGCACAGTAGAAGCTTTCTACATCGAAGATTAATCACTTCGTGTAACTCGGTAATGTCGAGTACAAAACGCTGTTTATAGAAAGGTCTAGAGAAATCTAGGCCCTTTTTTTTATTTAGGGTTCCTCGATATTCAATTACCACGCGATACCTGCACCAATTGAGAACTCCAAGTCTTCACCTTCAGCTTTGTCGAAACCTGCCGTAACAACAAAACCACTGTCCATAATGTAGGTTGCGTCTAGGCCACCAACTTGTTTCGTTGAGCTATCAGAGAGCTCGCGGTTCTCAAAGGTAACGTCTGTATGTGTACGCTTAATGCCGTATCCCGGTGTGATGTATAAATTTTCTGTGATACCAATAGGGGCGTGAAACTGATATTCATTGTCGCGCTGTTTATATTCGTATGAACCTTCGTCTTCGTTATAAGCAGAGCGTGTGAACTCGACGCCGTAACCTAACGTGCCTGGGCCTCGATATTTAATGTAAGAAGCAGACCAATCTCTCCAACCCCGCTCAGCCGATAGGCCGAATGTAATCGCCGTTTCTTCTTGGTTTTGTTCATAGGCTTGAACTTCAGAAACAGTGAAGAACAGACTAGCGGCTAAGATGAGAAGGGGAAGTTTGTTATTGGTCATTGGATCGCTCGCTTATGTATACAAAATATCGACGAATTCAAAAATGTTGAATGTCAGTAAATTAGTAACCTAGTCTGGATCTTCCTTGAGAATTTATAGTTATCTATCTTTTATCGATGTGCGGTGAACACACCCTGACATTTCATCAGGGCGTTTCAGATTTAGAGGTTATGGGTGAGTACTATCTTAAATTACGTAACTTATTGACCTGCATTTTTGTACGTACTTTAGTGACTTCAGCATGAGACGGCAGGTTATCTTTGATTTTGTTTTTTACCTCAGCCATAGGAATAAAATTCCACTGACCGTCGTGATATTTAACAACGAATGTTTCACGATCAATCTCCTCACGGAATACCCAAACACCATCGTCAAAACGTTTAAAGTCGCCAATCACGTTACCGTCTGTGCCGTGAACGGTCCAAAAGGTGTGTTCTGTGTCTGAGTAAGTTTTTCTCTGACCGTTAATTTCTTTTTCTCCTACCGTCACCTTTACATGGTCCTTTTCGACCAACACTTCACCAACACGTATATCATCGACATAGATACTGTAAAGCGTATGCTCTTCAGTGATCTGCTCTTTAACGGCCGCTATTTGCGCATCACCATTATCTCTATTGAAAAAAGGAATATCTCCGATCTCTGGAATATGAACAAAGCCTAAATCTGCGTCTGCGATTTTGTCTTTTAGAGTCGGAGCATCATGGCCATAGTTCGGATCTGGATTGTCGTAACCACCATCGTTATCTGTGTCATCTAGTCCAAAACCAGGGTCGATGTTTTCATAGCCGTAATCTCCATCGAATTGTGGTTGTGCTGGATCTGAGTTTCCACCTGATGAGCAACCAGCTAGAACAGTAGTAAGCACAAGAGCGATAAGTGATTTGTTCATGATATTTCCTATCGTTATTTAATTTCGTAAAGGCAATGAGCGGATAACCAATTCCACTAGTCGCTGTCCTAACGCACTTAACGTTGTAGGGCTGCTGCATTGCTTGAGGTTGTACGATACGTAAACTTAGGTGTTCAATAAATAAACTGATCAATAGGTTTAACATCAGGAATAGTTATGTGTTATCGACAAAATAAAACGTCTATGGGTATGAGCTTAAAACGTCTTTGGGTATTAACCCTGTGTTGGTTAGTTGCAAAACTCGAGTTCTGACGAATTTCATGCCTTTTAATTAAGATCCTTTCTGTATTCATTTCACCAAAGCTCAAATAATTTGTTCGTTATCTATTCATTCGACCAATTATTGTTCGCTAACCCCATTTCTAGAATTCAAAGGCGCAAACGAAAATATGAAGCGCAGTCTAATTAAATGAAACTAAAGTGCTGTATTTAAGGTTATTTATTGTTAATGGCTATCTCTATCACAGAAATTAATCCTGAAGCACATACAATGCCCTGACTTTCGAATGAGCGCTTAATTTTTTTCGTTCGAGCATTTTTAATTCTATCGCCCAATATTTATGAGGTTCCTATGTTTGGAATATTCAAACCTATGGCGCATATCGATCGCTTATCATCAGATAAGATCGATAGCACCTACACACGTTTACGATGGCAGCTATTTCTCGGCATCTTTGTTGGCTACGCAGGTTATTACTTAGTTCGCAAAAACTTCAGTTTGGCGATGCCTTACCTTATTGAGCAGGGCTTCAGTCGCGGAGAGCTTGGTGTTGCCTTGGCTGCAGTGTCAATTGCTTACGGCTTATCTAAATTTTTAATGGGAAGCGTGTCGGACCGCTCTAACCCGCGTTATTTCCTCAGCGGTGGCTTGTTAATGTCGGCACTGGTGATGTTCTGCTTTGGCTTCATGCCTTGGGCAACAGGCAGCATTACTGCAATGTTTATCCTGCTGTTCCTTAATGGTTGGTTTCAAGGTATGGGCTGGCCGGCTTGTGGGCGAACCATGGTGCACTGGTGGTCACGTAAAGAACGTGGCGAGATAGTGTCGGTATGGAACGTTGCACACAATGTTGGCGGCGGATTGATTGGTCCAATGTTCTTATTGGGTCTGTGGGCTTTTAACGACGACTGGCGAACCGCTTTTTATGTTCCTGCATTTTTTGCCACTCTCGTTGCTATTTTCGTTTGGTTTACAGTAAGAGATACACCTCAATCTTGTGGTTTACCTCCGATTGAAGAACACAAAGACGATTACCCAGATGATTACGATAAGTCTCACGAGACAGAGATGACCGCTAAAGAGATCTTCTTTAAGTATGTATTCAATAATAAGTTGTTGTGGTCAATTGCTATCGCGAACGCGTTTGTTTATTTGATTCGTTACGGTGTACTCGATTGGGCTCCAGTTTACTTAAAAGAAGCGAAAGACTTCTCTGTGGATAAATCATCTTGGGCTTACTTCTTGTACGAGTGGGCGGGTATTCCTGGCACTTTATTGTGTGGTTGGATCTCAGATAAGTTGTTTAAAGGCCGACGTGCACCTGCAGGGATCCTGTTCATGGTACTCGTGACTGTTGCTGTATTGGTGTACTGGCTGAACCCAGCAGGTAACCCAACGGTTGACATGCTGGCACTGATTGCGATTGGTTTCCTTATCTATGGACCAGTAATGCTCATCGGCTTGTATGCGCTAGAGCTTGCACCTAAAAAAGCGGCGGGAACAGCGGCTGGCTTAACCGGTTTGTTTGGCTACCTAGGTGGTGCGGTTGCTGCCAACGCAGTACTTGGCTTTATGGTTGACCTTTACGGTTGGGATGGTGGTTTCATTATCTTGGTTGGTGCTTGTGTCGCTTCAATAATTTGTCTGGTATACGCGTTCTTAGGTGAGCGTGCACACCACAAACAAAAAGAACTTGAGCAACAAAAAGAAGCGTTAACTCAGTAGTTTACTAATTAGACAACGTCATACTAATAGACAACAGAGGCAGGGATATCCTGCCTCTGTGCTATCAAAGGAATAGAAATAATGAAAACAACGTCAATGTGCCTAACTCTTTTAGCGCTTAGCTTATCAACCAATGCGCTTGCCGATCCTTTAGTGATCGCTCACCGTGGTGCATCAGGTTATTTACCGGAACACACATTACCGGCAAAAGCGCTCGCTTATGCAATGAAACCGGACTACATCGAGCAAGATGTTGTGATGACAAAAGACGATCAGTTGGTGGTACTGCATGACCACTATTTAGATCGCGTCACCGATGTTGCAGACCGCTTTCCAGACCGTGCAAGAGCAGATGGCCGCTATTACGCGATTGACTTTACGCTTGCCGAGATCAAATCATTAAAAGTGACCGAAGGTTTTAACCTCGATGATCAAGGCAACCGAGTGGCAGGGTATCCAACACGTTTCCCTATGTGGCAGTCTGATTTCCGTGTCGCTACTTTTGCAGAAGAAATCGAATTGATCCAAGGCTTAAACAAGACGCTCGGTTATGACGTGGGCATTTATCCTGAAATCAAAGCGCCTTGGTTCCATCGTCATGAAGGAAAAGACATCTCTAAAGCGGTGCTTGCTACCTTGCATCAATATGGCTACCTATCAAAAGACGACAAGGTCTATTTGCAGTGTTTTGATGCTAACGAACTTCAACGCATCAACGATGAGTTAATGCCAGCCATGGAAATGGATCTTAAGCTCGTTCAGTTGATGGCTTACACCGATTGGAACGAAACCATGACGTACAAAGGCGATAAAGCGACGCCGTATAGTTATGACTGGATGTTTAAGAAAGGCGGCATGGCAAAGGTTGCGACCTATGCAGATGGTATTGGCCCGTGGAAACCAATGCTGGTGGACGACGCATCGACTAAAGATAACATTATCATTAAACCGTTGATGAAATCTGCCAAAGACGCAGGCTTAGATGTTCACCCATATACGTTCCGTGCTGACCCTGGCAGAATTCCGGGTTATGCCGATAACTTCGATGGTATGTTGGACGTGTTTTACAACCAAGTGAAAGTAGACGGTATGTTTACCGATTTTCCAGACAAAGCGGTAGAGTTCCTTAACCGTTAAGCTATTCAACCGTCATAAGTAATCAAATACAAAGAGCTAAAAGTAAATTTAACGGTACTTTTAGCTCTTTCCGTCCACACCGTTCTCAATCAAATCCCCATTTTGACATTCCTCAGGTTTACACAGATCTCGCTCCTTGATAGGTTACCCACATCACAGTTAGTCGCTTGTCCAAAGGCTTGTACTTACTGAACCTTATATTGAAATTGGAAGCATCATGGAAGAAAGAAGCCAAGCTTATCTAGATAACTATCTAAACTCATTACCAGCAGAAATTGCTAAACAGCACACCTCTTTCAGTGCCGACTATTTCTGCGGAGACGAATACAACGCCAACTTGTGCGCGCAACTCATATTGAAAGGCGAAAAGCAGGCGTCTTGCAGCCTAGAGTATTGGTACAGCCATGAAGATGAAGTGATGCCTATTGTCGGACACTTGCAAGTTGTTACCGATTGGGACGGCAAGCCGATCTGTGTTGTTGAAATCACGTCTGTTTCCTTGTGTCCGTACAATAAAGTGACCGCTGAATTTGCTGCCGCAGAAGGTGAGGGTGACAAAACTCTAGAATGGTGGAGAAAAGCGCATTGGAACTTCTTCTCACGTGAATGTGAAGAACTCAAGATCACACCGAGTGAAGACATGATGTTGGTACTTGAACGTTTCAAAGTGGTTCATCAATAAGTTTTGAGATTGAAAAGTGTCCTCGGGCTAGTTGAATCTTAACTCATGGCACTTAGAGAGCGAGATTCGATTAAGCGATACAACAAGGAGTGTGTAGTGAAAATAGCGATATTGGATGATTATCAGAACGTAGTAAAAAGCCTTGCGTGCTATAACAAGTTAGAACAACACGAGGTTCAGGTATTCACAAAAACTTACCTTGAAGACGAGCTTGCGCTGAAGTTACACGACTTTGAAGCTCTCGTACTTATCCGCGAAAGAACCGAAATCACTGAGTCGTTGTTATCCAAGTTACCCAATCTCAAGTTAATCAGCCAAACAGGTAAAGTTAGTAATCATATCGACCCACACATGTGTGAACGGTTCGGCGTGAAAGTATTAGAAGGGCGCGGTTCACCAGTTGCACCTTCTGAACTGTGTTGGGCATTGATTATGGCTGCGTCTCGCCACATTCCCACCTATGCGTCAAACCTCAAGCAGAACCAATGGCAAAATTCAGGTTCACTCGGCTTAGGTAGAACATTAAAGGGCTTAAAGCTAGGCATTTGGGGCTATGGAAAAATCGGACGCTGCATCGCGCAATATGCCAAAGCATTTGGAATGGACGTGATGGTGTGGGGAAGCCAAACCTCAAGAGAGCAAGCACTGGACGACGGTTTTGAAGCGGCAGAAAACAAACACGCGTTTTTCAGTGACGTAGATGTACTCTCGTTACACCTACGCTTGAATGACGCCACTAGAGGTTGCGTAACTGCTGAGGATCTTGGCTTAATGAAGCCAGACTCACTGTTCGTGAATATCAGCCGAGCGGAGTTAGTCGAGCCAAAAGCCTTATTTAATGAACTCACTAAGGTGCTAAGCAAACGAGCGGCGATTGATGTGTTTGATACAGAGCCCGCCACCACTGACATTGAACCAATATTATCCTTGCCAAACGTCACAGCAATGCCGCATTTAGGCTACGTTGAACAAAATAGCTACGAACTCTACTTTGATATCGCTTTCGATAATATTCTGTCCTATCAAAGGGATGGCATATCGAGCTAGAATCTGCCTAAAGTAAAAAGGTAGAGAAAGTATGAGCTTAACAATCAGACAAGTAACAGTAGATGATGCTCAGGGTATTATCGATGTATTAAACCCAATCATCATCGAAGGGCGTTATACCATCTTAGATCAGACGTTTACGTTGGATGAAGAGAAAGGTTTTATTGAGTCGTTTCCCGAACGTGGCGTGTTCAGTGCTGCTGTTAATCAAACGACTAATCAATTGCTTGGTTTTCAAAATGTAGAGCCGTTTGCCTCGTATACGAAAGCCTTTGATCATGTGGGTATTATTGGGACTTATGTAGACGCAAGCAGCCGTGGGCAAGGCGTCGCAAAGCAGTTATTTGAACACACATTCGAAGTCGCAAAAACCAAAGGCTACGAAAAGCTTTTTGCTTATGTTCTAGCCAATAACGAACGCGCATTAACGGCTTATCTCAAACAGGGTTTTGAAACTGTAGGAATAGCAAAGAAACACGCCAAGATTGGCGGCCAGTACTATGATGAGATTCTTATCGAGAAGTTCTTATAAGTACGGCGAAATATTCGCAATATCATCGATGCAGGAGGCATGATGAACAAAGCTACAAAATCAACGGTTTCAACCAAGCTGACTAAAACCGTCTTATTTGATTGGGGTAACACCTTAATGATCGACTTCCCAGACGCACAAGGGAAAATGTGTGACTGGAAAATCGTACAAGAAGTGAGTGGGGCCCAAGCCTTACTCGCTCAATTGTCGGAGCATCACGATATATACATCGCGACGAACGCGGCCGACTCCAGTAAAGATGACATCATCAGTGCATTTGAACGTGTCGGGTTATCCCAATACATTGATGATTATTTCTGTAAGGCGAGTATTGGCTTATCTAAATATGATTCTGGTTTCTATCCTGCCATTATTGCCAAGCTAGGTATCGAACCACAAGACGTCACCATGGTGGGAGATACCCTCGAAAAAGATATCTATCCTGCGCTGGAAGCTGGCTTACAAGTGGTCTGGCTGAACACGGAAGGAACTGAGCTTAAGTCAGAACATCCGAATGTCGTACAAGTTCAATCTCTAAGCGAACTGTCGGAGAAGAACGATTAACTCTCTGATATTCGGCCCATATAGTGCGCTTGTTTGTTTTGACGTAAAGCTCTCATTTATTGCCTACCTAATGCTCTAAGCTAAGTTTAGATTTCTAATATAAGGGCTAGGCTATGAGTATTGAACGTCATGGAATATCGGTTGGAATTGAACGTGTTAGCTGCGAGACCATCATCGTGTTTAAAGCGAAAGGAAAGCTGACACACGACGATTATCAAGCAATGATACCAATCCTAAACACAACAATAGAAGAGATCGATTCATCCGCATTGAAGATGCTAGTCGACATCTCAACATTAACGGGTTGGGAACTGCGCGCCGCGTGGGACGATTTCAAACTCGGTTTAGAACTCAACTCTAAAATAGACAAGATTGCTATTTGTGGCGATAAAAGCTGGCAAGAAATGGCGTCAAAAGTCGGCAGTTGGTTTGTGTCTGGCGATATTAAGTCATTCGAAGAATATGACTCTGCGATAGAGTGGCTAGTTGACTAATTCGACCACAGTTCAGTTTTATGACAGCTGGCGAGTGTTTTACTTGTAGGCTGTCGTTTATCGACTCTCAAAGCCATTTCCTAAGCAATTCAATAGAATATGTTCACTGCTGCGTGTAACATGCGTCTGCCGCGATACGCTCGTGCTAACCAGAATAATAAACACAATAACAAGGTCTAAGAACATGAATAAGGTAATTGATAAGCTCGCTTGGATATTCATTGAAGATGGCAAGTTGCTGATGGTGAGGTCAAAAGGCAAAGAGCTGTTCTACTTGCCGGGCGGAAAGCGTGAAGCAGGGGAAAGTGACGAGCAAGCATTGGTACGCGAAATCAAAGAAGAAATATCGGTAGACCTAGTGCCTGATTCAATCAAATACGTAGAGACGTTCACTGGCCAAGCTGACGGCAAAGCAGAAGGCGTGTCAGTGCAGTTGACGTGTTACCTTGCAGATTATACTGGCGAACTCGCTCCAGATGCTGAAATTGAAGAGCTTAAGTTTGTTGATGGCAACGACAGAGCAGTATGTTCATTGGCTGCTCTTGTTGCGCTTGATTGGTTAGAAGCAAACCAGTATTTACCACTTATCAGTAAATAATGGCTCGTTAATATAGAACGACTGTTTAGTCAGGATCTTTATAAGATCAGTGCCTATGAAAAGCTTGAAGGGCGACTGTCTTTCATAAGAATGTCGAGTTTTCTTTGAGCTTTTTTCGTATCTTGTAGATCCACCACCTCAATCATCTCGCATTCATCTCTTACCATCTCATTGATTAAGCTCGGATAGTGTCGGCAATCTTCAGGTCGGTCTAAGTAAATGCTGCACGTATATTTAGCTTGGGCATTCTTATCTTTCGTTGGAACAACTTCTAGGAAAGGGCAACGACTTAAACGTTCGCCAGATTTAGGATCAAACCAGATCTCACTACCGCGAACATATTCAAATATGTCTGGATTGAACAGCTCCCACAAATCAATCTCTTCTTGAGTCGCGGCAAGGTCACCATCTCCATATTTGATACAGCATTTTCCGCATTGATTACAATTTTTCATTAATAACTTCATCGGTTGGTGAGCTTTTGTCATTTTACCACTGATAGCCGTGACACGTTGATTTTGTTGTCCATCGTTCGGAAACTCAAAGGAACCACCTCATTTGATATTCATTTATCTAAGTCACAACACTGCAAACAGGGCTGTAAACAGTGATACAATTTGTGCCTAGCAAGTTATTAAAACAAAGGCATAAAAATGAGAACCGTATACACCACCGAAGGCGACATTAACGCAAAGAAACAGAAAGACGCTTACCCAAAGTTGGCGCTATGTGATAACTGCGTTCGAGACTATGTGGTGATTGCTCAAGGTGAACGAACCTACAAGCCTTGTGCTAAATGTGGCGCAGACGATTAATGCGCCTTGATAAATACCTTTGTAAAAGCACAGAACTAACAAAACTCGAAGCCGTTCAGCGAATCCAAAACGGTGAGGTGAGTGTGAACAGTGTGGTTGTGTTAGATGAATCTACTCAGGTTCATGAAAGTAACGCTATCTTGCTAAATGGTGATGCATTAACGCTACGAGAGTTTCGATACATCTTAATGCACAAGCCAGCGGGCACCATCTGTTCCAATATCGATGAAGTGTACCCATCGCTTTTCAATTATCTGGAGTTAGAGAAAGCGTCTGAACTGCACATCGCAGGGCGGTTAGATGCCGACACAACCGGTTTAGTGTTGATCACCGATGATGGCCGTTGGTCTTTCAATATCACACTACCTACTAAGTCGTGCAAAAAGGTCTACCGCGTGACATTGTCACGTGATATCAAAAACGATGTCGCAGATAAATTCAAAGTGGGGGTTCAGTTGCAAGGTGAGAAGAATCCCACGCGCCCCGCAGAACTAGAAGTGATAAGCCCGAAAGAGGTGCTACTGACCATTACAGAAGGTAAGTTTCATCAGGTTAAACGAATGTTTGCTGCAGTAGGTAACCGAGTGGTAGGGCTGCACAGAGAGCAAATAGGCGAAGTAAGTTTAGATGTTGAAGAAGGCCAGTGGCGATACCTCACTAAAGATGAAGTTGCGTCTTTTAGCCAGTAACCTAAAACAAATTAAAGCATAAAGCCTAGCGATAAATCTGGGCTTTAAAACAGAAGGAATTGTTTATCATGGAAAACCTCAAAGTCGCAGAAATAAAGTCGTTTGTCCCCGCGAAAGACTTCGATTTGTCTAAGCGTTTTTACCAAGCTCTAGGCTTTGAAATCATGTCGGAGTTCCATGATATCGCTTATTTTCGTCACGGCGATTATGCATTCCTTTTACAAGATTTTTACGAACCTGCGCACTGTCACAATTACATGATGCACTTGCTGGTGGAAGACGTAAAAAGTTGGTATCAACACGTGCAAAACTCTAATGTAATGACGGAATTTGAAGTAACCGTTACCGAGGTTGTCGAACAGCCTTGGGGAATGCTCGAGTTTTGTATCACTGATCCAAGTGGCGTGCTATGGCGTGTTGCCGAGAACATCAGGCCACGTTAGCCCGTAAACTTGTTTTAAGGCCAGTGAAACGCTTCAAATTATCCATATGTCGCTTAATTTATACCGCTCTCGGTAATTATCAAATAGGTTAAAACATGGATATAAAGGCAAAAATGCACAGCCAAGACGTTTATTACTGTGATGACGTTGATCTGGTCGCCGAGCAAACACAATGCTTAGAAGTGCTTTACGATTTCAACCACACTCGCCCGAGTGAAGGTGACAAACGTCAACAAATCATGAAGCAACTGTTCGCAGAAGTCGGCGAGGGTTGTTACATCGAGCCACCACTTCATGCCAACTGGGGGCGTCACACGCACCTAGGCAATAACGTATATGTAAACTTCAATCTAACTCTGGTCGATGACACAGACGTATTCATCGGCGATAACGTAATGATTGCACCTAACGTAACCATCGCGACAGGTACACATCCCATCAGCCCAGAACTTAGGCTCAAAGCCGCGCAATTCAATGTTCCTGTTCGTATCTGCAATAACGTATGGCTTGGAGCGCACGCGGTTGTTTTACCGGGCGTCACCATAGGTGAAAACTCGGTAATCGGCGCGGGCAGCATAGTCACTAAAGACATCCCAGCAAATGTGGTAGCCGTCGGTAACCCTTGCAAAGTGATACGTGAAATCAACGAGCGCGACCGAGAGTACTACCACAAAGATCGCCGCATTCCAGACGAGCTTAAGTAATCTGTATTAGCCATATTTTTATCGAGATGGCGTTTGGTCATGCTATACAGAAAGATTCTGCATTTTCACTAACGCCGACGCTAGCTGTGATATAAGTCGTTGTTATATAATGACTAACTTGCATATTAGATCTGAACAGTAGAAACTAGACAGAATTAGTCTGCATTTAAATGCAGAATTTTGCTGTCTAATAGCTGTTATACAAAAGGAGGTTTCAAAACCATGGATAAGGTTGATTGGCATAAAAATAAGATTGATGACAGCACAATAATTACAGAGAGCTATAAAACGACTCAGAATGTTCGCAGATATTTTAAATCTAAATTTGGCGATAATTTTAAGTTTGATCGTGATTTCATGAATTGGATTAACAATGCCACAGGTTTGACAATGGGGGATGCCTCAGAAGAGTGGGCTAAACGACAGAAATTAAAGTAATTGATATTAAAGTACACTCACTAGGATTTAGTGGATAGCCTACGCGCTGTAGGTTTTTGTATAACAAATTGTTCAAGAAGGATTCGCAACGCGTGGCATTTTTACTATGCGTTGAGTTTAGTGTTTAAGGTGTTATGCAGCAGCTTTGGTTTTGCGTTGCTCACCCCTTAACAAGGCGTTATAAGCCAAAGAGGAAATATGGAATATTCTTTAATACTTGTTGCTCTCAGTGCGGAGCAAATCTCCCAAGCTAAAGCGGTCAATGGGCAGAGCAAACAGATTACCCATGCATTACTTTGTGGTTCTTATGGGCAAATGTTTGGTACTGAAAAACAGTGCTCGAAATACTACAACGCATGGAAAAATATTTTCCAAGACCTATTTCCCGAGTCAAAATCTGTGCAGGCTTGTGATGTGATTAATTATGAATCAACCTTTGATTTAGTGAACATTCTAATAGCTGCTGCTGACGAAAAGAAACAGGTTAATAAATGCATTAAACCAACTAAAAGCCAGAAACCTCAGCTAACAGAAAAGAAAGGGTTTTGGACGCGTATCTTTGGGTAGGCTTATAACAAAGCATTTAAGAGTGATTCTCAACGCTTGGCATTTTTCATTCTATCGTTGAGTTCAGTGTTTACGGTGGTAAGGTAAGGTTTCGTGGTAGCGTTGCTCACACCTTAATGC
>NZ_MCZK01000099.1 GCF_002875945.1 Vibrio lentus | reverse complement strand
GCTCTTCTCCGCTTAGATGAGCTTGATTTCTGGGTAAAAGGTAGAGTGAGTTTCTAGGATTGAGGTTTGTCTAATCTTCAATTTAAAGTAATCAGTATCCCTTACTCCTCGGGCTCTCCGCCTAAGAAGGCCTATCGATACATTCCCAGCTTCAACTCGGGCATTCGTCAGCCTATATTTTGCATAATTGCAGATCCCAACTCTTCTCTCCCAAAGCGCATCTGCAAAGTTGATGAGAGATAAGATCCTTGTATTTTTAGCAAGCTGGCACCACGCATCAAGCGCTGCGATCATCAAGTCAAAATCACGTTCATTCCATAAGGCTTGCAGCTGCTCTTTGAGCATATAAATAGTACAAAGTGTCTTATTGCTTTCAAGTAAATCATCCAGCCTATCTGACTGCTTATCGCTTAATTTCGGCGCATTTTTGAGGAGTAAAAATAGCGTCCCCTTAAGCATTTTTTTCTCGTCATGCGTTCCTCTCCTAAACGCTTTATTACGCTCTTTCCTTATCAGAAGAGAGTAGTTCTGCATAACGTGAAACCGGTCAAAAACGATGTCTGCATTCGGAAGAGCCTTTCTCACCGCTGATTGGTAAGATTGGCCCATATCCATTGATACCGCTTGGATGCCGTCTCTCGTTTGTGGTGCTAATTGTTCAAAAAAGTTGATGAGTACGTTTGAAGTCCGTCCATGATCAACCCAGATAAGTTGTCCTGAAACCAGATCATAAACAACGGTCATATAGTCATGGCCTTTAGCCCTAGCGACTTCATCAACGCCAATATGAACAAGGTTGGTCAACTTCTTAGGCTCTAAAGCGGGCAAGGTAGATAACAGAAATGCTTTATCGATATTTTTCACGGTTTCCCAGCGAATGTCTAAATGCTTAGACACTGCATGGATGCTCATATAGCGGCATAGTCCACTAATAAAGTGACAGAATCTCTTGGTATAGCGACCACCCTTATCAACAAAATCAGTGGCTTCAATCAATCTTCGGCCGAGCTTATCTCTCGTCTGAGCCAGTTCAATTTCTATTACGCAAGGGCGACCACTTACAGGTAAATCTGACAGGCGACGTTGAACATAGTGGTCGACGGTACGCGGTGCTCCAGTCTCAGGGTCAACGACTTTACAGCGTCTGTCTCGCTTGCATTTGACGAGTACTGAATGAGTGCACTCTTCGAGCGTTACAGACTGTACGGATTGACCTTTAAAATTAAATAGAGCGGAAGATAATAACGACAAACTACAACACTAAGATATAAGACAGGAAGTAATTATAAATCAATACTTTATTGATTTTATTGTTAATTTATAGACTCATCTAAGCGGAGAAGAGC
>NZ_MCZK01000098.1 GCF_002875945.1 Vibrio lentus | reverse complement strand
CCTAAGCTGCTCTTTTCTTTTGGTTTTTTATTGTCCCTCAAGGACTCATTACTTATAACTGGATCGGGTATCACCTTATTCACATTTTAGTTATAAGTAGTGAGTCCCCGATAACTGAACTATTTAGGGAGTAAAACTGCTCATTTCTTCAATGGTAAAAATGCTAATCATGGACTCATGACAATGGAACGGTTGTCGAGACTCATCAAACGGTATGTAGTCGATATGATTAAAGCGATGGCGTAACATTTTCTTATACTCAAGATCTCTAACAACAAAGACCACATGACTCCAAAATCCTTGCCGTTTTGCTAAGATGTGTTCTTTGATAATGACTCGATAACGAACAGGACTTTTTAATCGAGATTCAACCTCAATAGCCAAAATTTCATCATTATGTTTGGAGGTAACAAGCGCATCAGGATAGTGATTTAATCTGTAACGTTTTCTAAAGTTTGAATCATGATTAGATTGATGAAATGTAGCCCAACTTAAATGAGAAAATGCAATAGAAGTACGTTGAAGTAAAAGCTTTTGGTCTAGAGTGTTCGAACTAAAGCGCAAACCTTTAAAGCTTCGTAAGAACGTATCACCCTCACCAACAATCCCCCATAGGTTGACCTTTCGAGATCTCAAAATAACAGTTCGTTTAATCAAAAAGCCTTTCACAACCATTCTTTTAAGCAACGTAGAAGTATTAGATTTAGCAGACTGGAGAAGAAAACAAAGAGTCTCAAAATCAGTAAAAGTTTCAATAGCTAGAAAGCGTAAAACAATACGCTCCTTATCTTGTCCTCGACGGACAGCATTAGATATGTGCATAAGATGAGTCATAGGGAAACCTAAGAAAAAATAGAAACACAAACAACCCTAAAAAGGGCTGTTATCTGATAAGGCTTTATCTGGTGCCATTTCTTTAAATCTTTCCAGCAGCCTTCCATCTAAAATAAGTTCTTCGACTGATACCAAGATCTTCCCAAGGTTTGAGTGTTCTTTCTGAACTTTCTACAGGCTTACGTTTAGAGATTTTACCTCCAATCTTACCGCCTTTCGCCCCTTTCTTAGCTTGGCTCTGACGGAACTTATCAGGCGTAAACTCTCGATACGTCCAGTTAGCGATCGACTTCGATATCGCTTTCACTTCTGACACAGGCAAAGGCACTTTAAATTGAGCGTTAATGGCTTCCACTTGGTCGTAGACAGCCGAATTCCAGCTACGCTTGTAGTTGGGTGCCCAAAACTCTCTAATCGCCTTATAGCTCCACTGACGCACCGAATCAAACAACTCACAATTTCGACCTAAGCCTGATACTTCGCTACCACGTAACGGATGACCTTTCAGGTCAAGATAATCAGCCAGTTCGTCGAGTGTATATTCATACTCTGTCCAAAACTCATTTTGCCAATGTGGGTGCAATGGATTTTTCGTCAGTAACCCTGCGAATCCACGATCCGCTTTCAGACGCTCAATCATCGCAGACTCAATCGCAGCTGCGTAGCGAATAGGTTCACTATGCGCGATATCAGACGTACAGAATGGAACTTTCAAGCGATACGCAATGTGTGCGTGTGCGTTCTCTGGGTTCTTTGACGTCCAATATGGTGTAGGAAGATCATTGTCGTACCAAGCCAACACACCGCCTTGTCGATCAATATCAAAGACAAGGTAAGTGACCAACTTAGGTTGGTTCACTTGCAAATATTTTTTCTTAATCGCAGTGCTTTTGGGGCGTATGTAGGTGACACCGAGTTCATCGGTGCAATACGGCTTATAAGGGAGCGTCTCGATTATATCGAGTTGAAATGTGTTTGACTGTTTAGCTTTCACACATAACTGCCCTTATGGCGGTTACGTGTGGATTGTCTTTGTCTATCCATGTGTTAAAATTACCCTAAGCTTTAGCCCTGACTTCTCATTCATTCCGCCAAGTTTGATTGTGAGATTCGGGGCTTTGTTTTATCTAGAGTTAATCTTACTCCTCAATACCTTACTTCGCAATTTCCCTACGTTTTTCTTTCTATCAGGCACAAAAAAGGCCGCTATAGCGACCTTTAGAGAATCATTGTTCTACCTAAACACTGCACTTCGCACTAAGTTTATTTATGTAAAATCAAAAAATGAAACATTTAACGAATATTAGTTAAATAATCTAGGCCCAGGATAAAGTGAGCAATTATCGGAATCCGGCTGCTGCTGGACACAAAATGCATATAAATCAGGAGCTGTAAACTGCGAGCAATACTCAGCTATATCCTGACACCATTGACTATCTGGACCAGGAAGGTTTTTTTCAACAATGATTGAACTAACCTTTAACTTTAATTTCGTTAGATTGTGAGTACCAGACAAGTACGTGACACGCTCTCCATTAAAGCCTTCATGCTCATACACCTCGACTCGATACCCTTCGGGGAACAAAAAGAGACGTTGATTTGTTATTAATCTCATCACCAACATACGATTCGTTACCAAACACACTCACCCCACTACCATCTTCCTTAAAAAGTTTAACTTCACTGGCAAAAGAGAAAGAAGACCAAATCAAACCAAACAACACTAAAAACTTCATAAAAGCCTCAATGAAACCCCAAAAAAAGCACTTAATTGAATATCACTATTATGTTCAATTGCGTGACTCCGTAACGAAAAACGACTCCCAATCAGGAGCCATTTTTGTGTCTAAATCAGACTGCGCACTAAGTGACGTTAAATTATGGAGCTTCAGGGCTCTATGGATAATTACCTTCCACTAAATTATCGCCCAATCATTCGTGATATTGATCGAGTGTCAGAAAAAAATTGATGCTTTAGAGCCCCAACAACATGTAACACGACAAGAAACACAATAGGCTCAACCATTGAATGATGAATTTGTGATGAGAGCTCGTATAACCAAGAGATTTCAATCCCTTTAGGAAAAACAACCACTCCAAAAACATTAACTCCATACCCACCAACACCACTCATTAAAACACCAGATATTGGGATCAATAAAGTAAAGATGATCAATAACGCATGCACAATGATTGCAAGATTATATTCCCAACTAGATATCTCTCTAGAAGTAACCCATCCCTCTTTAATTCTATGAATTAATCTAAAGGCAGCAAAGAACATGAATAAAAAACCAACTGATTTATGAATATCATACCATTCATACTTCTCAGGATTGCTTGGCAGATCAATCATATAAAGACCAAGAGCAAAAAGACCTATAAAGGTAAACCCACTAATCCAATGCAATATTATCGTTTTTTTAGTTATCACCCTCTAACTCCTAAATGAAAAACATAGAATAGAAAAACAACATGTCAAAAATAATACAGTTAGGCTTACCTTAAACCTCCCAACTGTGATGTACGCTAAAGATATTTATGTAACAGAACATTTCCTTCCCCATTCAAAATGCGGTGTTTATTATTCCTATTATGTTCAATTGCCCTTAAATTACAGACACGAAAAAGGGGATGACCTTGCGATCATCCCCTTTGACGAAGTAATCTAGTATTAGCTTAGAAGCTGTACTAAGAATGCTCAGTTGACGCTATCATTCTAGTACAGGTGGGCTAGCCTTGTCACTACCCACTGGATACC
>NZ_MCZK01000097.1 GCF_002875945.1 Vibrio lentus | reverse complement strand
AGTTCATTGAAATCAATTTTGTTACCGAAGTAACTGTTACTACGCTCTTTCGAAAAAGAACCAATAACGTTTTGATATTCATCAACGAGTGCCCACACAGATTGATAGGTTTAAATTGTTAAAGAGCTTTACTTATTGAGCCTTCCTTTTAGTAAGGAGCCTCTCTAAGTGGACGGCCATTCTAGCGAATTGGGTTCCAGTGTCAAACACTTTTTCCAGCTAATTTTTCAAAGCATCTTAAATGCTTAATGTCGTCTCGTTACTTAGTTCAAACCGCTTGGTTATCCCTGGCAACGGAGGCGCATTATAGAGAGAATCCCCCTTTGCACAAGACCAAAAACGAAAAAAAACCGCCGTAGGCGATCGTTCGGACACTATTCACACAAAGCGTTCAAAATAGGTACGATTAAGCCTTAGTTTCGGCTAATCGTACCTATTATTCATAGATTGATTATTGGTGAGCAATAATTCGGTCGTTATTCACTAATAGCTGTACTTTCTTATCTGGATTTATTTTTCCAGCCAGTATCGCTTTCGCTAACGGGTTCTCAACAGTTTGTTGAATTGCTCTTTTAAGAGGCCTTGCACCATATACAGGATCAAAACCAACTTGAGAGATTAGCTTGAGCGCTTTTTCTGAAACTTCGAGTTCATAACCATTATCTTCCATTCGCTTTTTCAAATGCTCAAGCTGAATAGCAGCAATTGACTCGATATGCTCTTGGCCTAATGGATGGAACACGACACTTTCATCAACACGGTTCAAAAACTCAGGTCGGAAATGTTTACCCACCACTTCCATAACCTCATTTTTAATCCCTTGGTAATCCAATGTATTGAAGTTCTCTTGAATACGCGTTGAACCTAGATTCGATGTCATGATTACCACGGTATTTCTAAAATCGACCGTGCGACCTTGTCCGTCAGTTAGTCGTCCATCATCTAAAACCTGCAATAGAATATTGAAAACATCTGGGTGTGCTTTCTCTACCTCATCAAGCAGAATGACAGAATAAGGTTTTCGACGAACGGCTTCAGTTAAGTATCCACCTTCTTCATAACCCACATAACCCGGAGGAGCACCAACTAAACGAGCAACAGAGTGCTTCTCCATAAACTCAGACATATCGATACGCACCATGGCATCTTCACTATCGAACATAAAGTTCGCCAATGTTTTACACAGTTCCGTTTTACCGACACCTGTTGGCCCTAAGAACAAGAACGAACCAATTGGTTTATTAGGATCAGACAAACCAGCACGGCTACGACGAATCGCATTCGATACTACTTCGACCGCTTCCGCTTGACCGATAACCCGCTTATGCAGAACACCTTCCATTTTCAGAAGCTTCTCTTTCTCTGCTTCTAGCATTTTGGAAACCGGGATGCCGGTTTGCTTTGAAAGAACATCGGCAATCTCAGCGTCAGTCACCTTGTTACGTAACAAGGTCATTTCTTGCATTTCAGCTTGAGTCGCAAGATCTAACTGCTTCTCCAATTCTGGGATTCGACCATATTGCAATTCAGACATACGGTTAAGATCACCAGCACGTCGTGCAAAATCCATATCCATCCGAGCTTGTTCTAACTCTGACTTGATATGTTGCGTACCAGACAAAGCCGCTTTTTCAGCGTTCCAAACTTCTTCGAGCTCTGCGAAGTCGCGCTCTTTCTCAGAAAGTTCGCTTTGTAGCGTACGAAGGCGTTTTTCACTGGCCTCATCATTTTCATTCGTCAAAGCTTGTTGCTCGATCTTCAACTGAATGATTTTGCGCTCTAACTTATCTAGTGACTCAGGTTTTGAATCTATCTGCATTCGAATACTCGAAGCCGCTTCATCAATGAGATCAATCGCCTTATCTGGTAACTGACGATCTGAAACATATCGGTGAGATAACGTTGCTGCAGCTACGATAGCAGGATCGGTAATTTCTACATGATGGTGAAGTTCATAACGCTCTTTCAAACCACGAAGAATAGCGACTGTGTCTTCAACGGTTGGTTCATCCACGATCACTTTTTGGAATCGACGTTCTAACGCAGGGTCTTTCTCTATATATTGGCGATACTCATCGAGCGTTGTTGCGCCGACACAATGCAGTTCACCACGAGCTAATGCTGGTTTCAGCATGTTACCCGCATCCATAGAGCCTTCGCCTTTGCCTGCACCGACCATCGTATGAATTTCATCGATAAAGAGAATGACATTGCCTTCTTCTTTCGATAATTCATTAAGCACCGATTTTAGACGCTCTTCGAATTCACCACGATATTTAGCACCCGCCACCAATGAGCCCATATCTAATGAAAGCACTCTTCGGCCTCTTAAGCCTTCAGGAACTTCATTATTAATAATGCGCTGAGCCAAACCTTCGACAATCGCAGTTTTACCTACGCCAGGTTGGCCGATAATGACAGGGTTGTTCTTAGTTCGACGTTGAAGGACTTGAATCGTGCGACGAATTTCATCATCACGACCGATCACAGGATCTAGTTTGCCTTGCTCTGCTCTTTCAGTCAGATCAATGGTGAACTTCTCTAATGCTTGGCGTCTATCTTCCGCATTCGGGTCATCAACTTTTTGACCACCGCGAACTTGCTCGATAGCTTGAGATAGTTTTTGCTCAGTAAGACCTAGCTCTTTAAGTAAGTTTCCTAAAGGACCTTTGTCTTCAATTGCAGCGAGTAGGAATACTTCTGAAGATATGTAACTGTCTTGACGCTTTTGCGCGACCTTGTCACATAGATTGAATAGCGTTCCCATTGCGTTAGAGAGCTGAACATCACCACCGATACCACTAACTTTTGGCACTCGGTCTAATATTTCGCTTAATTTAGAACGCAATTGAACCACGTCAATATTCAGCATGGTGAGCAATGGACGAATCGCACTGCCATCTTGATTTAACAAAGACACCATTAGGTGTACAGGTTCTATATATTGGTGATCACGACCTAATGCGAGCGACTGAGCATCAGATATCGCAATTTGGAATTTACTAGTGAATCGATCGAGACGCATGCCAACCTTCCTACTCTTAGATATGTTTATCTTATGGTTAGAAGATGGATACGGTAACGCGGATTTTCAAGGGATAATAATGAAGAATAGAGCTGATATGAAAATATAAATGAGCTGGATGAGTGGTTGTGCTAGTCAGAGACTACTCTAGCCAAATAAATGTCGCCTGACGCCCAGTAATACCATCACGACGATAAGAATAGAAAGCATCTGAATCTGCGTATGTACATAGATTCGAATCTGTCACCGAAGTCACGCCAACTTTCATTAATCGTTGAGTCGCAAGTTGAGACATATTTGCTAACCACTTGCCCGGTTCAGATTTGGCTTTAAATGCTAATTTCGCTTGAGGGTCAAAACGAACAAAAGCGTCCAATACATCGTTGCCAACCTCAAATGCATCTTTACCAATTGCAGGACCAAGCCACGCAATGATCGAGTGTTCTGAATCTAGGTTTGAAAACTTTGCGACGGCATTTTCAAGAATGCCACCAGCAAGACCACGCCAACCCGCATGAACTGCAGCAACTTGAGTGCCTTTGGTATCGGTAAGGATGACCGGTAAGCAATCGGCAGTCATCGCAGAACAAACAACACCCGTTGCAGTGGTAAATGCACCATCCGCATCAAGCACATTCGCCACAGGTTCTAAAACCGTAACGACATCCGTTGAGTGAGTCTGATTTAACCATACCGGAGCAGTAGGCATCTTAGATTGTTGCTTTAGCCACGCTCGATTGCTTTCAACAAGCGAAGCATCATCCCCAACGTGCATACCGAGGTTTAAGCCTTGATAAGCACCTGTAGAACAACCATCAAAACGAGTCGAAGCAAATGCTTTCACGTTTCTTGGTGCATTCCAGTCAGGGATGATCATTGACACGATTAAATGTCGTCTTCTATGTTTTCGCGAGCATCAACACGCAACGCTTCAGCCATCACAACCATGTCGTTTGGCACAGGTGCGTGGAACTCAACTTCTTCACCAGTAATAGGGTGAACAAATTTCAGCATAACCGCGTGTAACGCTTGGCGATCAAAAGAACGAATCATTGTCGTCAGCTCTTCAGATGCACCTTTTGGAATACGTGCACGACCACCGTACGCAATATCACCTAACAGCGGGTGCTGAAGGTATGACATGTGAACACGGATTTGGTGAGTACGACCCGTTTCTAGACGCAGACGAATTCGAGTATGTTCGCGGAAGTGCTCCGCAACACGGTAGTGAGTTACCGCAGGCTTACCCAATTCATTAACGTCCATTAACGTACGCTTAGTTGCATGACGGCTAATGCCTTTCTCAACAACACCACCCGCAGTCATTTTGCCAATTGCAATTGCTTCATATTCACGAGTAATACGACGTTTAGCAAGAGCACGCACAAGACGAGTTTGAGCTGGAACCGTTTTAGCCACAACCATAAGACCTGTTGTGTCTTTATCAAGACGGTGCACAATACCCGCACGAGGTACTTCAGCAATTTGAGGGTAATGGAAAAGCAATGCGTTTAGTATGGTTCCATCCGGCGTACCTGCACCTGGGTGTACAACCAGATCGCGAGGTTTATTGATAACCAATAAATCATCATCTTCATAGACAATGTCTAACGGAATATCTTGTGCTTCCCAGCGCTCTTCATCCGCAAGCTCCGCTTGTAAGATGATCGCTTCACCGCCCAAAACTATTGTGCGCGGTTTAGTGATAACTTCGCCATCCACTTGGATTTTGCCGTCAAGAAGCCACTCTTTAATACGAGAGCGAGAAAAATCGGTAAATAGTTCAGCGACAGCTTGGTCTAAACGTTGACCTAACTGGCTGCTTTTTACTGTGTCTGTTAATGTTATCTGCTGAGCCATATCGAACTTTTTTAAAAACCGTGAGACTAATACCCATTAGTATGGATAAAATAGAATAATTGCATCATTGTATCTGTTACTGGTTAGAAAGTAACGGAAGCTTACGAAATATTTAATTCAAGGAATCGACGCCTGACATGAAACACCTTACTTTATCGGGTCTATTAGCCGTATCACTCTTAGTTGGCTGTTCAAGTAGTGAAGAAATAGTACCGGATGTACCGCCATCGGTTCTTTACTCTGACGCCCAAGAATCACTGCAAAGTGGTAGCTGGCTTTCTGCAATCGAAAAGCTAGAAGCCTTAGACTCTCGTTACCCATTCGGCGCCTATTCTGAACAAGTACAACTGGATCTGATTTACGCGTACTACAAAAATGATGACTTGGCGTTAGGCCTTGCCACCATTTCACGATTCCTACGCTTAAACCCAACTCATGAAAAACAGGATTGGGTTCTTTACATGCGTGGCCTTACACACATGGCTCAAGATCGAAACTTCATGCACGATATTTTTAATATCGACCGTAGCGACCGAGATCCAGAACCAGTGAAGCTAGCGTTTGCTGATTTCAAACGACTGTTAGAACGTTTCCCTGCAAGCCCATACGCTGAAGATGCACAAAAACGCATGTTCGCACTGAAAAACCGCCTAGCGGAGTATGACTTAGCAACAGCTGATTTTTACCTGCGCCGTGAAGCGTGGATTGCAGCTGTGAATCGTTCACAGGAATTACAAAAGACTTACCCTGACACCATTGCAGCGCGTAAATCTCTGAAAATACAGTTAGAAGCCTACGAGCAGCTTGGATTAGAAGACGCAGTGAAAAGAACAGAAGCCTTGATTGAGCTTAACCCACTGCCTTAGCCAACGAATCACACTCGTTGTTTACTAAAACAATCACTTCAAAATCGCGCTAATTTGTTAGCGCGATTTTTTTTGAACTTCGTCTGGTAAACTTGATGAATGGCAGCATAAGCAGTATCTTCAATAGATAACTTTTAACAAAACATCAACATGGAGTGTGGATGTGAGCAGGATGTTATTATTTATCTGGATCGGGTTATTTAGCCCACTTTCCAACGCATTAGAACTATCCCCATTGAGCAATCAGCCTTACATGGGCGACTTAGACGTACTCAAAACAAAAGGAACAGTGAGAGTATTGGTATCGGCTGATCTCGGTTTTTACTACATAGAAGATGGCAAGCCAAAAGGTATTGTGGCAGAAATGCTCTATCACTTTGAGAAAAGCCTTCGCAAGAAACACCCCTATCTTAATGTGCAAATCATTCCGGTTCAGCGAGATGATCTCCTTCCTTCACTAGAATCTGGATACGGGGATGTCGCGGTAGCAAACCTCACGATTACCGATAAACGATTAAGCGTAATCGACTTTTCCGATCCGATGATCAAAGACGGACAAGAACTCATTATTACCGGAAAAAACTCAGACCCTATTACCGAAATCAAGCAATTGAGCGGCAAAGAAGTGTGGATCCGTGCAAGCTCGAGTTACTTCGAGAGTGTGCAAAAAGTGAATAAAGAGCTCAATAAAATGGGCCTGCCACCACTGCATGTTCATTTTATCGAAGAGTCGCTGCAAGACTATGAGCTAATAGAGCTCGTTAACCAAGGTTATATCCAAGGAACGATCCTAGATAGCCACAAGGCGAAACTCTGGACTGATGTGATGGAGAACATACAGGTGCATACTGAGTTGCCGCTGCGTGAAAACAGTCAAATAGCTTGGGCACTGAGAAAGGATAGCCCTCTTCTCAAGAAAGAAATCAACAAGTACGTCAAGAAAGCCCGATCAGGTACTTTACTGGGCAACGTGATCTACCAAAAATATATCGATAATACACGTTGGTTAGGTCGAGCTCTCAATCCAAACAAAGTCGACAGGGTTGCCAAGCTCGCTGACGTATTTGAGAAATACTCCAGCAAGTACGAATTTGATCCTTTGATGATGTCTGCTCAAGGGTTTCAAGAGTCAGGGCTCGATCAGAGTCAAGTCTCTCATCGTGGGGCGATTGGCGTCATGCAGGTTTTACCAAGTACGGCCAAAGACAAAAACGTTAATATCAAAAATATTCACAAAGTGGATAACAACATCCATGCCGGTGTAAAATATATGCGTTTTATCAAAGACCGATATTTTAATGACCCTGCCATAACGGCTGACAACCAGATCTATTTTACGTTGGCGTCTTATAACGCAGGCCCAGCTAAAATAAGAAAAATGAGATCCCTCGCGAAGAAGAAAGGCTACAACCCTAACATCTGGTTTAAAAACGTCGAAATCGTTACGCGAAAGTATGTTAGTAAAGAACCCGTCACGTATGTCGCCAACATCAATCGCTACTTTGTTATTTATAAACAATTGGCGGCGATTAATGCCACTCGAGAGAACGGAACAGCAAGGCTACTGCAAACCAACGACTAGCCGCTATTTATCACTATGTACTTAAGCTGTGAACGCCTAAGGTAAGACTAAAAACACAAAAGCCGCATAAGGAAACTTATGCGGCTTTTGCTTATCAAATTCGGATAGTTCTTTGGTGTGACTTAAATCACGAAAGTATATTGCGTAAATTTTCATCAAACACTTTCAAAAAGCTGTAGGACGCCCCTAAAAACTGGTTTAATTTTTAGCGAAGCCTTGCCTCCAACTTATCGTTTTTCATAGGGATAACAAGCATTTTTCGACAAAAAGATACCAAGACTTGCGTGAGATCACATTTGATTTTAATGCTTCTCCCACCCAACCAAAATAAGATCTAGATCACATTCTTTATTCCTAAAAGTCGTAATCTGAAGTTAACCCATGAGGGATACAACAGAGGAAAACTTCTATGAAAATGAACATCACTGGTAAAAATATCGACATTACCTCTGCAATCCGTGATCACATAGAAAGCAAATTTAAAAAGCTGGATAAATGGCAAGTAGACATCATTGGCTGCCAAGCGAGCTTTAGCGAAGAACCAAACAAGAAGAAAAAATTCGAAGCCGTTCTAACGGTGCCAAAAGGACAACTTGTTGCTTCATCAATCCATGACGACCTCTACGTAGCTATCAACGAAGTAGAACAAAAGCTAGAGCGTCAACTCAACAAGCTACGTCATAAACCTGAAGCGCGCCGCGCTGAAAAGCCTGAAATCGAAGAGCTAGAAGCTGAAGTAGAATAAGGAAAAAGAACAGATTAAAAAATAGCGCCTTAGGGCGCTATTTTTTTGCTTGACGCTTGTTGCTCGCTTGCTTATTGTGTTTAAACATTCATAAAACAATCACTTTTTATGCACACTCAATCTTTGTTTATTTTTGACTTCTTTTTTCTTCCGTAAATCGGAGGCTGAGTCGTTTTAGAAAAACAAGTCAAAAACGAACAAGAAGCCTCCCACACTAGGGAGGCTTTTTTATAAGGACACATTTATGACTGACCGCTCAATTTCACTGGATGATATCCGCCTTCGTCTCAATGATTTAGATGACGAACTGCTGAGTTTACTTTCAGAACGCCGCAAACTCAGTATTGAAGTTGCAAAAAGTAAAGTAGAGACATCAAAGCCTGTACGCGATGCCGTTCGTGAGCAGCAGCTTCTGGTTAAGCTGATTAACAACGGTAAAGATAAATACGAGCTTGATGCGCAGTACATTACTAAGCTGTTTCATACCATCATTGAAGATTCGGTTCTGCTGCAACAGTCATACCTGCAAAACCTTGCGAATCCACAAAGCCGTAAGCCACTGGCTCGCGTTGCGTTCTTAGGCTCTAAAGGTTCATATTCTCATCTTGCTAGCCGTGAATACTTCAGCCGCAAGAATATGGAATTGATAGAGCTTAACTGCAATCATTTCAAAGAAGTCGCATCGACGGTGGAATCTGGTCATGCCGATTACGGTGTACTGCCGATTGAGAACACCAGTTCTGGTTCAATCAACGAAGTTTACGATCTTCTGCAACATACAACGCTCTACATCGTGGGTGAACTGTCTCAGCCTATTGAACACTGCTTAGTTGCTAAAAATGACATTCGATTAGAAAACATTAAGACGCTTTATTCGCACCCACAACCTCATCAGCAATGCAGTGAGTTCTTGAGTCGCCTTAAAGGTGTAAGCCTTGAATCTTGTGCAAGCACCGCTGACGCAATGAAGAAAGTGAAAGAACTGGATAGTGATGATGTAGCGGCCATTGGTAACGCTTCAAGTGGCAAACTGTATGGACTTCAAGCAATACAAGGCAACATTGCTAATCAAACCGAGAACCATACTCGCTTCATCGTTGTGGCGCGTAAACCGGTTGAAGTCTCAACTCAGATCCCAGCAAAAACGACACTTATCATGTCGACCTCTCAAGAAGCCGGCTCTTTGGTTGAAACCCTACTGATTCTGCAACGCTTGGGCATCAATATGACGAAACTAGAATCTCGTCCAATTATGGGTAACCCATGGGAAGAGATGTTCTATGTTGATTTAGAAGCACACTTGAATGCGGATAACATGCAGCAAGCAATCACGGAACTGACGGCCATTACTCGCCACTTAAAAGTGCTAGGCTGCTACCCAAGTGAGAACATTAAAGCGACTCAAGTTAAGTTGTCGTAAGTTTAGGTTGCCAAAAGCAATTCGCCTACCATAGGCCAAACAGTAAAAACTAACGCAAACGGAATAACAATCGAACTCAGCAATACGCAAAAATAAGTACTGCTGGCTATGAAATTGTTATTCCGTTAGCTATCTCTTCACACCCCTCTCCTAAAATCATTATCAACATAATAAAACCCCACTAATCATATTTTTATCAATAAAGACAAAACCTTATTGCCTTCACAGGAAATCATCTAACAACGTGTAATTGATAGCGAGCTATCAGTAAGTAACATAAACTTACGCACAAAATTATAAATAGTGTTGTATGTAACAATGAAGCTCAGTACTAAAATATTACTTCTAATAGCCCCTGTTATACTGATTAGTACCGCAGCTTCTAGCTATATCATTTACTCAACGCAGAAAAGCAGCTTCATAAAACGCGAAGACAACGTACTGCAACTGAATATGGAAAAGTTGGCTGGGTATTTTCGCCAATCTCGCTCCTTCCTAAATAGTTATTCTTACACTCTTACTAACAGTGACTTGGTTCGACGTTATTTTTTAGTTGATGACAATCCTTATCGCGATCTTGAACTGATCAATAACCTTCAAGAAACCATCCAATTCTTACAAGATGGGGATGAGAGTTTTACTGGGCTAGCACTGCTTGATGGTGAACGAAAGCTCAGTTATTACGCAGACAATAGTAGTGACTCACTCGCGAAAATGGACCCTAAAATTCTTGAGTTTATTGATCGTCAATATCAAAAGACTTTAGAAGAGTCGAGCACCAATTATGTCCAAAACTCTCAAGGCGAAGGGATGTTAGTTCACTACGAAGTGCTCGATAAAAAAACGGTTTCGCCCCCTGTAAGCTATCAACCTAGTGATGTTTTTTTTGTGGTGGTTTCTGTTTCTCTCGATAAATTTAATACATTGCGAAAGCAGATCGAGTTCGACTATCAGACCAGTTTGTTTTTCACGCCAACCGCCATCTCTTTGGAAAATGATTTAACACAGTCAGTGAAGTTGGCACCTGAGCTTTACGCGACGGTCGATCCTGCTCAGTTTCTTTTAAACAATAAGCTCGACTCTATCTGGAATAAACTGAGCCTGTCGTTTGCACTGTCAGCCTTAGTAACGGTTGCCTTACTGCTTATGCTTCTCTCTCGCTGTGTCATTAGCCCAATTTCCAGGCTAGACCGACAATTACAGCAAGTAGAGAAAAAACAAAGAAAGAACATTGAGCGCTTAAAAACAAATGACGAGCTAGGCCGCTTATCGCATCGCTTTTATGACATGTACCAAGAGTTGGATAACACCTATCAACAGACCAAAGTTTTAGCTGAAAATGACCAACTGACTAAGATCGCCAATCGACGTCAATTCCAAACCTTTATTGAGCAATCACTCCCGAAAACAAACTCGAAAACATACACATGGGTACTCTATTTAGATTTAGATAATTTTAAGTTTGTGAACGATAAATATGGTCATCAAATTGGCGACTCGATCTTAGTCTCTTTCGCTCAACGTATTTCCGAAATCGGTGCCCTATACCAAACGGATTACGATGCCCATTGCATGCCAGCTCGACTCTCTGGTGACGAATTCGTTGTTTACATCAATGCACCGGCTCGCCATGGAAATATCGCACATAAGTTTTCAGATACATTATTGGCGCCCCTTCAAAAAGGATTTATTACTGAATCTGGCAACTATCCGATTACGGTCAGTATCGGCATTGCAACCTACCCTAATGACGGTCACTCAATAGAAAAACTGCTCTCAAATGCAGACACGGCTATGTACCAAGCCAAACGAGCCGGTAAGAACCAGTACGCTGATTACTCTTCAGATTTAGACAAAACTATTCAACGACAGGCAAGCATTGAACAGGCTCTGAGACATAAGAACTTTGATGAGGAGTTCAAACTCGTTTATATGCCATACATGGATTCAACAGGAAGTCAGGTCATTGGTGTTGAGGTGCTGTTACGTTGGGACTCGCAACAACTAGGTTCAGTTCCACCCGATGAGTTTATTCCGATTGCCGAACAAACCGGGTTATTCGAACTGGTCGATCGCTGGGTAATCCAACATGCTTTTGCTTCGTTCCATAAGCTTCAAGCTCAGTTTGATCATTCAATTCAGCTCTCTATCAATCTATCTTCTGCAGGAATAGAAACGACTCACCTTGCAGTTTTCATCGGTGAACACGCCAAGATCAATGGTATTCCGCCGAGCTTAATTGATTTTGAAATCACCGAGACCTTCTACTCAAACTCACAAGGGTTTCCATTATTGAACGAGCTCTCTCGAATGGGCTACCGCTTAGCGATTGATGACTTTGGCTCTGGTTACACATCGATAACCCAGTTGGTTCAATATCCGACTCAAAAAATCAAATTGGATAAGGGCTTTTTAGAAACCTTGATCGAAACAGACAATCAGAACATAGTAAAACCAGTGATAAGTTTGTGTCATGCACAAGGAAAGAAGGTCACCGCTGAGGGCATCGAAACCAAACGCATGCATCAATGGTTACAAGAGGCGCAGTGCGATATGCTGCAAGGCTACTATTTTGGCAAACCGATGCCACTTGAAGACCTAAGTGATTGGTACAGAGAACATCAATTGCAATTTAACCACCAACAATAAGAACTCATTCATGAAATCCGTAGTCATTGCATCGCTCAACCCAGCTAAAATCAACGCCGTTAAAAGTGCGTTCTTATCTGCTTTCCCTAATACTGAATTCGAATTCATCGGGGTTAGCGTACCCAGCGGGGTTGCAGATCAACCCATGAGCAATGATGAAACCTATCAAGGTGCAGTGAACCGCGTGAGCAATGCGATCCAAGAGATGCCAAATGCAGACTTTCATGTCGGATTAGAATCTGGAATTGAAGGTAACGTAACCTTTGCTTGGATGATAATTGAAGCAAATGGTCAACGTGGGGAATCTCGTTCGGCAAGCCTGATGCTGCCACCAGTTGTACTTGATAAGCTCCAGTATGCGAATGAGTTAGGGGATGTGATGGATGAAGTCTTCGGAACGGACAACATCAAGCAAAAAGGTGGGGCGATTGGCTTACTGACACACAACCAACTCTCGCGCAGTTCGGTATATCATCAAGCTTTGATCTTAGCGCTTATCCCTTTCGTGAATCCTGAGCACTTTCCCGCTTAGCTTTAAAGACACAGCTTTTCAAAGACACGGTTTTTCAAAGACATGGTTTTCAAAGGTTTAGTTTTAGTTATCTCGTTGAAAGCCTAACCAATACAGCAGAAACAAAAAACGCTAACGGATTGTTAGCGTTTCTATCAAACTTCAGTGCTTAATAAGTAGATCTACTTAAGCAGTAACTCGGCGATGGCCGCTTTCTCTTGTTCAGATTTAGCCTTGAGCTCATTAGAGCCTCTGGTGATCGTCGCAACGCCTACTCCCAGCATTTGACTCACTTGTCGCTGAGACATCTCGCCTTTCATCAATTCACAAAGAATATTAACTCGAGCAACCAAAGCATCGCGTTCATCAGATGTCATCATCATGGTCAACAACAGCTCATGCTGATCTTTTTCAGCGGCTGTTTTTACCAAATCCATTAGTTGTTGCCAATTATCATATTCAGGTTGTGATGCCATATTTATACACTTACTTTTAAATTCTGACTTTAAAGAGTCGCTTAACGATTGAAAGCGTTCAACACTTTATACCGAAACACTCACTGTGATCCAATGTAAAAAGGCAGTAAGTGGAAATGGTTCGCACTCACTGCCTTTAATATTTACTTAGTTTCGGACAAAGCGCCGAGACCTTAGTATTTCGTTTTTGCCTCATGCGGCGCTAAAAACGTTCCCTTCTCGCCCAAGATATCCCGATAGTAAGTCTCAAACATCAAGATGTTCTGAACATAGCCACGAGTCTCCTTGAATGGGATCATTTCGATAAAGGCGTACGCATCTAACTTTTCATCACTGCGTGAACGCCATTGTTTCACTCGGCTCGGACCCGCGTTGTATGCCGCGAAAGCAAAAATACGGTTATTATCATATTGAGACAGCAACCCATCGAGGTAATGACTGCCAATCTCAATGTTCTTGCTCACATCGTAAAGATCATCGCTACCCTGATACTTAATCTGATGCTTCTTCGCCGTATATTGAGCCGTCTTCGGCATGATTTGCATGATACCGCGAGCCCCAACCGGAGAGCGAGCCTCTGAATCCATTGCACTCTCTTGTCTCGCTAAAGACATCAAGGTAATAGGGTCGATATCGTGCTTTTCAGCGTAAAAGTTAAACCACCACTTGTGAGCGACAGGGAAACGTAACGCGATGTTGTCCCACATCTTCGCTGAGATACTCGCCGTCACCGTAAAGTGATTCCAACGCTGTGTCGCAGCATGAGCGGCAAGCATTGATTTCTGATCTTTATCAGTATTGGTTAGTAACCAACGCCATTCACTCTTCGCTGCCGCAATTTTGTCTCGGTCAATCAGCTCGCCAATACGAACCAAAGAGGTGTCGAACGGCTTCACCATTTCGGCATTGTATTTAAGTGTCGACGTGGGATAGCTAACTGGCTTACCTAATTGCTTAGCCGCCGCCACACTGTAGAAATTACGCTGACCCAAAATGTCTGACAGTCGCTTGTTACCTTCAGCAGTATCGCCTAGTGCTATCTCAGCTCGGCCTTGCCAATATTGCCAACGAAGCGAAGCTTGATGTTTATCATCTAAGCGCGCAATCCACTCTTTCAAGCCAGTCCAATCGGCATGTTGGATCGCTAAACGAGCACGTCGCTCAAGCAGCACTTGCTTTGATGAACTCGCGAGCATTTTGTCTCGCCACTCCATCAGCTCTTCAGAGTCGGTATTGATCAAACGGAACGTGAGGTAATCCGCTAACTCTTGAGATTTTTCTTTAGATAACTTTTGAGCTTTCACAACATCATCAAAAATCTCTTGAGCGCTGCTTGCTGACTTCCTTGCCAGTTTCTCAAAACCAAACTCGGTTTGAGCTTGATAAAATTCATTCGCAGGGTGCTTCTTAGCAAACGCGAGCACATTTTCAGGCTTGTTGTACAACGCCTTCATCTGCTTAGCTTGAGCAATTGACTCATCATGATCTAATTGCTTAATCAAATAGGTCATCAGCTTACCGTTACGGCCTTCAAACGCTAATAGCATCCTTTCGAGTATCAGATCATCCGTTCTTAAACCGGCTTTATCCCATCCTTCAAAAAGTGGGTCACAGGCGTCATCAACTCCACTACCACTTAACCAAAGCTGTTTCGCCCCTTTGAAGGCGATCTCTTGATTACCTTGCTCATAATGCGCTCGATAATAGATACATTGGTATTTTTCACCAACTGGCTCTTGGGTTTGAAATTCAAGGATCGTTTGCCACTGCTTTTGAGAGGCTAATGAATCTAAGTAAGGCGCGCGCATACGATTCGAAAATGGCAGCGCTTTATTCTCTTCAATAAAAGCATCGACTTCAGCAGGTGTGCGATCACCTAGGCCGATGAGAAAGGCGCGATAATCCGTGTAAGGCGTTAGAGGGTATGTTTGAATTTTGTTGCGCAGCGCGGAGTAGGCTTTTAGATCTCGGTTGTCCAAAACCTCTTGCGCTCTGTCATAAACATCACGCTGCATTTCAAGCTCAGATGCATTGCTCGCCAAAGCCATCGGAGCCAGTGAAAATGAAGACAAAATTGCCGATGCAGCGACAGCAATTTTCGTATTACCAATGCGGAAAAACATTCGCTCTTTCCTTAGTGCGTGTATGAATACGTGAAGTCTATTTACGCCCGACATCACATCAAATGTAAAGAGTTTGAGTGTAAATATTATTAATATTTAACACTTCGCCTCAGAAGCTCATTAAATATAGTTTTAATGACTAATGTGACAATAATAGGTAAGAATTAGTTCAAGAATGGCTTTTCTGTCCTAGGAGTAACATCTTTGGGGATATTGGTATAAAATAGCAGACAATTTTGAACAATAAATTAGGATCGATCGGCAATGGCTGAATACGTATATACCATGTCTCGGGTGAGCAAAACTGTTCCACCTAAGCGTCAAATTCTTAAAGACATTTCTCTTAGCTTTTTTCCTGGCGCTAAAATCGGTGTTTTGGGTCTAAATGGTTCAGGTAAATCTACCCTACTACGTATCATGGCTGGTATTGATACTGATATTGATGGTGAAGCTCGTGCACAACAAGGCCTTAAAGTCGGTTACCTACCGCAAGAGCCTGTACTAGACGAATCAAAAACAGTGCGTGAAATCGTAGAAGAAGCAGTTTCTGATGTTGCTGACGCACTTAAGCGTATCGATGCTGTTTACGCGGCTTACGCAGAACCAGATGCAGATTTCGATGCTCTTGCTAAAGAACAAGGCGAGCTTGAAGCACTTATCCAAGCAAAAGATGGCCACAACCTAGAGACAGCTCTAGAGCGTGCTGCTGATGCACTCCGTCTTCCTGAGTGGGATGCGAAAATCGAATTCCTATCAGGTGGTGAGCGTCGTCGTGTTGCGATCTGTCGTCTACTTCTAGAGAAGCCAGACATGCTGCTTCTTGATGAACCAACCAACCACTTGGATGCAGAATCAGTGGCTTGGCTTGAGCACTTCCTTGTTGATTACAGCGGTACTGTTGTGGCAATTACCCACGACCGTTACTTCCTAGACAACGCTGCTGGTTGGATTCTTGAGCTTGACCGTGGTGAAGGTATTCCATGGGAAGGTAACTACACATCTTGGCTAGAACAGAAAGATGAGCGTCTGAAGCAAGAGAAATCAGGCGAAAGCGCACGTCAAAAGACCATCGAGAAAGAACTTGAGTGGGTTCGTCAGAATCCTAAAGGCCGTCAGGCTAAGTCTAAAGCTCGTATGGCTCGTTTTGAAGAACTAACGACTGGCCAATACCAGAAGCGTAACGAAACTAACGAACTGTTCATCCCGCCAGGTGAGCGTTTAGGTGACAAGGTACTTGAAGTTAAGAACCTAACTAAGTCATTTGGTGATCGCGTTCTTATCGACGACCTATCGTTCAGCATGCCTAAAGGCGCTATCGTCGGTATCGTTGGTGCCAACGGTGCAGGTAAATCAACACTATTCAAGATGCTAAGCGGCGCAGAACAGCCAGATTCAGGTACAGTTGAATTAGGCGAAACGGTTAAGCTTGCTTCTGTTGATCAGTTCCGTGACAGCATGGATGACACCAAAACAGTATTCCAAGAGATCTCTGAAGGCGCTGATATCATTAAGATCAACAACTTCGAAATCCCTGCTCGTGCATACTGCTCTCGCTTCAACTTCAAAGGCAACGACCAACAGAAAATCATCGGTCAGCTTTCTGGTGGTGAACGTAACCGTGTTCACCTAGCGAAACTGCTAAAAGCGGGCGGTAACGTACTGCTACTCGATGAGCCAACCAATGACCTTGATGTCGAAACTCTACGTGCACTTGAAGAAGCGCTGCTTGAGTTCCCTGGCTGTGCAATGGTTATCTCGCATGACCGTTGGTTCCTTGACCGTATTGCGACCCATATCTTAGACTACCGTGATGAAGGTCAAGTTAACTTCTACGAAGGTAACTATACTGAGTACACAGAGTGGCTGAAGAAGACTCTGGGCGCACAAGCGGCTGAACCGCACCGTATCAAGTACAAGCGTATTACTAAGTAAATTAGCTTGTATTTTGAACAAAGGCCGCGATAATAGCGGCCTTTAATATATCTGGCTTACTATTTACCTATTGATATAGAGAAATTACCTATGCTTGAAAGACGTCAATTTTCACGAGTTATTTATCAAGTCCCGACTGAGATCTCACAAGGACAAGTAAATGTATCAGGCTCAGTGCAAGACTTATCTCTCCATGGTTTACTCATTCAATGTGATAAATGGCAGCAACTCAGCCACGATGTTCCTGTTCAAGTTAGCTTTAAGCTCACCAACAGTGATATCAATATTCAGTTAGAAGCAACGATAGTCTCTACCATCAATACCTCAATGCGTTTACGCATAGAGCATTTAGATATTGATAGTATTAGCCACCTTAAGCGCCTTGTTGAGCTTAATGTCGGCGACGATGAACTGCTTTATAGAGAGATTGAACACCTTACCGATTTAGGTAAGGAATAATATCTCCATTACCTTTTTCTATTAGAAGCATTTAGTTAATACAGAACCATGTCTAAAAAAATTTCCATTACTATTCCCTCTAACAATGGGGAACAGACGTTTTATTTCGGCCGAAAAGCCGTGCTCATGTGCACCACTGCCATTTTTTCAGTACCGCTGTTAATTGGCGGAGCTGCCTACATGCACGTCGAAGGTAAACAAGAGCTCGCAATACAAGCAGGCGATGCACAACAGTTGATTGAAACGCTGATTGTTGAAAAAGAGCAAACCGAGTTTCTTTACGCCGAGCAGGTAGAAACCAATCACTCGTTATCGCAAACACTCACCGAGAAAGAAGGCACCATTCAACTGCTTGGTAAACGTGTATTTGATGTGGAATCCGTGCTTGGTCTTGCCGATGAAGAGCTGCTTACCGATGATATCTCTTTAGAAGATCGTATTGATGCTGCTGCAGTAGATTCAGCAGTAAGAGCCACGATGTTTCGCTTGATTCCAAACGACAGCCCTATGGCTTATCAACGTATCTCTTCTTCTTATGGTAGCCGCACTAACCCTATTTCAGGTAAGCGCCATGTGCATACTGGTATCGATCTAACGTGTAAGCGTGGTGAAGATATTGTCGCGCCCGCAGATGGAGTTATTGAAACGGTACGCCCAAGTAAAAAAGGCTTCGGTAACTTTATTACTATGCGTCATTCGTTCGGCTTCATGAGCTCTTACGCGCATCTACAAAAATTCAAAGTTCGCAGCGGTCAGTTTGTTAGTAAAGGGGATGTGATTGCGAGTTGTGGTAACTCAGGTAACTCAACCGGACCACACCTGCATTATGAAGTACGCTTCCTTGGTCGTTCATTGAACCCTCAATACCTGATGGATTGGACACCGGAAAACTTCAACTACGTGTTCGAGAAAGAGAAAAAGGTTAAGTGGGGTCCACTGGTTCAGCTGATTGATAATGTGGTTCGCTTGCAGATCAATCTGACTAACGTGCCTTACATTAGCTCGACTATCGACACGGTATCAAGTGAAGATACTAAAAAGCCTATCGCGACTAACTAGTTATTAGCTGTTGGTTATTAGCTATTGATTATTAGGGCCAGTTGGTTTGGCCTATGATGATCTAATTGCTTTTAGCCTACTGTAGGCTAACTACTTTTAGTCCTGAATGAGATAAAAAAAGAGCGACCATCAGGTCGCTCTTTTTTTATAATTTCAAATAGTAATTAGCCACGATGAATCGAGTCATGTGCTTGTTTTAAAAGGTTTTGGCTCTCTTGCAAGAACTGCTGAGAGTAATCACCAAACCAATCACTGACTTGATTAAAGCTATCAACGAACTTGGCTTTATCTTTCCCATCCAAGATTTCTAATGCTTCACCGAAACGACTGTGGAAGCGTCGAATCATCTCAATATTCTCATCCGAAGAAAGAATGATATCACCGTACAAGTTCGGGTCTTGAGCAAACAGACGGCCAACCATCGCAATTTCAAGTCGGTAGATTGGTGAGCTTAACTTCAGAAGCTGATCAATGTTCGGGTTCTCTTTACTTAAGTGTAAGCCGTAAGCAAAAGAGGTGAAGTGGCGAAGTGCTTGAATCAAAGTCATACCATGGTCGTGTTCAGCAGCATCCATTTGGCATAGGCTCGCGCCCCAAATACCAAATTGATTCAGCAACCATTGGTAGCTTTCAGAACCACGTCCATCACTGTAAACAATCACTTGTTTCGCAAGGCTTGGTACATCAGGACCAAACATTGGGTGCAATCCAACCACTGGACCTTGGTGCATGTTCATCATGGCTTGTAGAGGCTTTGATTTAATCGACGTCAAATCACAAAGAATACAATCGCTTGGTAGGTTACCCAGCTTCGTAATCACACCTTCAGTTAGGTGAATTGGAACCGTTACAACCACAAGGCCAGCATTATCTAAGATCTCATCGGCTTTATCCCAATCTTGGCTGCCAAGGATTTTCACCTCGTAGCCAGAAAGCTTGAACATACGGCCAAACAGACCGCCAAGTTGACCATTACCACCAACGATAACCACTGAACGCAACTCTGGGTTAAGACACTTAAAACCAGAATCTTTTTCACTGGCATAAGACTCACGCATAGTACGACGCAAAATATCTTCGATTAACTGTGGCGGAACCCCTATTTTCTCGGCTTCTTGACGGCGAGACGCCAGCATCGCAGCTTCACGTTCTGGTACATAAATAGGTAAACCATGTTCACTTTTCACTTCGCCGACTTTCTCTACTAGAGCCAGTCGTTGAGCCAGTAAATCCAACATTTGTTTATCGACAGCATCGATTTGGTCGCGTAATTCGTTCAGTTCAACGGCCATTTTATTCCTTACTAATCTATAAGCCCGCGCTAATCTAAAAGCCCGCACTGACGCAGGTTCGTTAGCGACAGATCTTAAAATGCCCCATTAGATGAGGCACTTAAATTTAAACTCTGACTAACCTTTCAGGCGGTTCTCTAAAAACGGGACTAACTCCGTATGTGCATGTTTCAATAGTGCCTCAGTTGACTCCCAATTGATACACGCGTCGGTAATAGAAACGCCGTATTTCATCTCATTTAGAGGAATATCTGACGGCTGATTACCTTCGTTAATGTGGCTCTCAATCATCAGGCCAATAATTGATTTATTACCCTCACGTACTTGGTGGATAACGTCTTCAGCAACCAATGGTTGACGACGGAAATCTTTACGAGAGTTTGCGTGGCTGCAATCGACCATCAACGCAGCTTCTAAACCAGATTTACCCAGTTCTTGTTCACACTCATGTACTGATACTGAATCGTAATTCGTTTGCTTACCGCCACGTAAAATAACGTGACCGTTTGGATTACCTTGAGTCGTTAGCAGTGCAACCTCACCTTCACGGCTGATACCCATGAAACGGTGACTAGAAGAAGCAGCCTGCATCGCATTAATTGCAGTACCTAAGTTACCGTCAGTACCATTCTTAAAGCCGATTGGCATTGAAAGGCCACTTGCCATTTCACGGTGAGTTTGAGATTCAGTAGTACGTGCGCCAATCGCAGCCCAGCTGAATGTATCTGCTAAGTATTGTGGACTGATTGGGTCTAGTGCTTCTGTCGCTAGTGGGATTTCCATCTCAGCTAACTCAACTAAAAGCTCACGACCAACATGCAGACCATGCTCAATATCGAACGTACCATCTAGATGTGGGTCATTGATCAAACCTTTCCAACCAACAGTGGTACGAGGCTTTTCAAAGTAAACACGCATTACAATATACAGTTGGTCGCTCAGTTCTTCAGAAAGTGCTTTGAGGCGTTTTGCGTATTCTTTCGCAGCTTCTAGATCATGAATAGAACATGGGCCACACACGATTAGCATACGGTGATCTTTCTTATGAATGATATTCGCAATCGTTTCACGAGACTCTTGAATAAAACGACGAGCATTATCGCTCAAAGGTAATTTCGCTTTTAACTCCTCTGGAGTAATCAGTACCTGTTCGTCGATGATATTGACATTGCTTAATTCACTTTTTTGCATAACCCAACCTGTATATTTATTTTTACACCCAACATTTCCATTTGGGCTAACAATCTTTAAAACCACAATAACAGCTACAAAAACGATTGCAAGTGTAAACAATAAAAAACATTTAGTGTAAATATTAATTTACACATCATCTTTAGTTCGTTCTGAGGCACAAATAAGCCTAAACCACGCCTAGCACATACAAAAAAGGCGATATTTTTCATATCGCCTTCTTAAAACTTATAGAGTGTTTATTTATCACCCAGCGTTTAACATTCGCTTAATTTGCTCTGAGGCCTCTTTCCATCGGCTATCCGAGTGAAGAGTCGGTAAGTCAAAGCTGTGCTTTTTAAGCAATGAGTTGGCTAAAGGCACCTCTTGAATCGCTAAGTGATCAAGAGCTTCAATTTGTGCATCTCGTTTATTACACATCAACACCATGTCACAACCTGCATTCAAGGCAGCCTTTGCTCTATCGGCTGGCCCACCCATAATCGCAGCGCCTTCCATGGTTAAGTCATCAGAGAAGATTAGGCCTTTAAACCCAAGTTGCTGTCTTAATACTTTCTGCAGCCAATACTCAGAGCCACTCGCTGGCTGATCATCATAGTGAGAAAAAACCACGTGCGCAGGCATCATCGCATCTAATATTCCAGCTTCAATTTGAGCCTTGAAGATCGCCATGTCAGTTTCAAAGATGTCGTCTCTAGGATCGTAAGGCGTTTCAAGGTGTGAGTCAGCAATCACGCCGCCGTGCCCTGGGAAGTGCTTCCCTGTTGTCGCCATACCAACCGATTTCATGCCCTTAATAAAAGCACTGCTGTGGCGAACGATGGTATCAATATCTTCACCAAACGCTCGGCTACCAATCGCTTTACAGTCGTGGCCTTTGTCTAGAACAGGCGCAAAGCTCAGATCGATATCATGGGCAATCAACTCCGCCGCCATCAACCAACCCGCTTGTTCTGCTAATTGTTCGCCATTATTCTTGGTCGCAAATTCCTGAGCTGCAGGGATAATTGAAAAGCTATCGCGGAAGCGCTGAACTCGGCCACCTTCTTGGTCAACACCGATTAAAATAGGACGTTTTACGACTTTGCGGATCTCTTTATTTAACGCCGATAGCTGTTTGCTATCGTGGTAGTTTCTAGCAAATAAGATGAGACCACCAACGGTTGGGTGCTCTAAAATTTCTCTGTCTTCAGCTGTTAGCTCATAGCCCGCAACATCTACCCACAACGGTCCCATACAATATCCTTCTATTGCTTAAATTCTGCTACTGCAGATTTGCTTTGTTCAATTAATTGGTCGGCTTGCTCTTCCTGCTGAGTTAACGCAATGAACAACAAGTCAGTAATAAAAAGTTGGCTATCACGAGCAGTTATAGATGAACTGCGAATATGATTTTCGTCGGCTGCTGATATCAATTTAATATCAGCGTATTTGTCTAAAGCAGAAGGTGATAGCTGACTAATCACTATCACCTTGGCCTTTTTCGATCTGGCTAGCTGAGCCACCTTCACCACTTCTCTGGTGTTTCCAGAATAAGAAATCGCAATCAACACATCATTTTCAGAAAGAGAAGCGGCATTGGCAATTTGAATATGGGCATCTTGCTCTGCATTGGCGGCATGACCTATTTTCATCAGCTTATAGGCAAGATCTTTCGCTACCAACGATGAGGCGCCAACGCCTGAGATCTGCACCTTACGCGCAAGGTGTAAAATATCTGCGGCATGGTTTAACTGCTCACCTTCGTTTAATAACACAGTGCGCTCAAGCGATTGTGTTTTGCTTGCAAGAAGTTTGTCCATCACCATATCGGGCGGATCTTTACGAGTGATGGTGCCATGTATGCCACGTTGAGATACGGGCTGATAAGTCATATCGCTTTGGTAGAGTTTGACCTTCATTTCTGAAAACCCTTTATAACCAAGCTTCTGACTAAACTTCACTATCGTTGACTGACTCACTCCGACGGCTTTGGCCAACTCGGGCGAAGATAATTGCTTCACCTGTTGTGGGTGGTCAAGAACATATCGCGCCACCAGCGCATCGGATGGAGACAGCTTGGGTAACAGCGCTTTTACTTTCGCAATGCCTTTCATTAAACGCCCTTCCCCTTATCTCTAACCGCACCTCGTTATCATAACGAGTTTTGTATTCTCATTGGAATAATTATTCCTTCGAATTCTCCCGTATGGAATAGCTAACACAGCCTTCTGGGATCATGGTCAAAGAAAATCATTGGTCACTATTCCACCAAGGAATAGATTTTGAAACTCATTATTCAAACTGACATTCTGAAAAAATAATTATAAGTACCCTCTACCCTATTCATGCTACGGAGCTGCTATGAATTCACTATTTACCTCACTGGACTGGGCCGTATTTGCGATATATTTCGCCATTATTGCTTTTACAGGTTGGCACTTCAGCCGAACAAAAATAACGAGCACTAAGGACTACTTTTTAGGTGGTAACTCGATGCCAATGTGGGTCGTGGCTATCTCGGTGCTCGCGACATCACAATCTGCTGCGACATTTTTAGGCGGGCCCGAATCTAGCTACCGTGGTGACTTAACCTACTTAGCGACCAACATTGGCGGCATTATTGGTGCCATCTTCGTTGCCTTAGTACTTATCCCTCGCTTCTACCAAAACAAAGTCTCAACCGTTTATGAGCTACTGAAAGTGCGCTTTGGCGAGAAAACCAAACAACGTGCAGGTGTGATGTATTTGGTCGGTCGAGTATTTGCTTCAGGTGCCCGCCTCTACATGGCTGCGATTGCAGTCTCGATGATTCTGTTTACCAACATTGACCCTAGCAGTGTGGTGACTTCGGTTGTCATTTTAGTAGCCGTCGGCCTTGCTTATACCTACATGGGTGGCATTCGTTCCGTTATCTGGAGTGACCTAATCCAACTTGTGGTTTATGTCGGCGCAGCCATTGCCGTAATCATCTATTTACTAGGACAAATTCCAGCCGACTTCAGCCAAATAGCTCAAGTACTCGCAAACCCTGGCGAAGGCCAATCTTCTAAGCTGACCCTACTCGATTTCACTCTCGACTTTAGTCCTGCTGGCACCTTTAGTTTCTGGGCATGTATCACTGGTTTTGTATTGTTGAACATTGGTGCATTTGGTCTTGATCAAGACATGACTCAACGTGTGTTGACGTGTAAAGATGCCAAGCAAGGTTCAAAAGCGATGATCAACTCAATCATCTTCTCAATTCCAGTTGTGCTCGTATTCATGTCTATTGGTCTACTGCTGTATGTCTTCTATCAAAGACCTGAGCTAATGGGTGTGGAAGGCAAAGAAGTCGTGCAAAACTTTAATGGTGAGAACGTAACGATCTTCATGTACTACGTGCTGAATGAAATGCCTGCGGGTCTTCGTGGCTTAGTAACTGTTGGTGTCGTCGCAGCAGCGCTTTCAACGTTAAACTCCGGCTTAAACTCAATGTCTTCGGTTGCGGTGCAAGATATCTACAAGCCTTGGTTAGAAGCTCGTAAAGGAGAGCAAGATGACTTCCATTACGTGAAAGCTGGACGTGTTGGTATGGCTGTAGCAGCAATCGCTTTGGGTAGCATGGGCATCTTATGTTACTACTGGCAGCAATACACCGACATGCCACTGTTATCATTTGCACTGAGTGTGATGGTGTTTGCCTACACAGGTTTACTGGGCGTGTACTTCACTGCAATCTTTACTGAACGTGGCAACGAAACCTCGGTTGCTCTAGCCCTTATCGCCGGTTTCTTAACGACATTGTTGATGCAGGCTTACGTGTGGGATAGCGTGATGGGCGTGATTAACGCTGACTGGGTTGGTGTTCGATTGGCTTTCCCTTATCAATTATGTATTGGCACCTTTGTCTCGTTGGTTGTCTGTCTAGCAGGTAAAAAACAGACTCAAGAAGTCAACAAGCTACAAACGGTTTAGTGGATGATTACACACACTTTGGCAGTCGATGGCGGCGGAACAAAAACCGCTGTCAGGCTTAAGAAAATAGAGCCCACATCAATAGTGATTGAGGAGTTCATTTTACCGGCGACTTCATTGACCCTATACGGTGAAGCTGCTGTGACTCAACTCACTCATTATATTGATGAAATTCTAGCGACAAACCAGATAATACCGAAACAATGTTATATTGTGTTAGGTGTCGCTGGAGCGGGTAATGCGCAGTTAAAGTCCAAGTTAACATCCGCTTTAGCGCATTGTCCTCACCTGTACATCACAACCGATGCAGAAGCATCAGTATTTGGTGCCAATGCAGGGCAAGGCGTCAATTGTATCGCGATAGGTACGGGGTCAGTTGCCATCCAATTGGATTCCCTACATGAGACCCTGCAATTTGGTGGATGGGGATTTCCGATTGGCGATCAAGGCGGTGGCGCTTGGCTTGGCTTTCGAGCGGTTCAACAAACCCTCATCGAGTTCGACACTCAGAGTTCATCTTTGACTCGCGATTTAGTTATGAAGAAAACCGGTAGTAAACGTAGCCAAATATTAGAATGGATTAACCAAGCGAACGCGACTGACTATGCTCAATTTGCAAGAGCTCTGGTGGACATTGAATCGCAATGTTCAACGGCAAAAGCGATTATAGAGCAAGGGACTACTCAAATAGAGCTGCTCACTCTGGCTTGTTCTAGTAACAACACGCTACCTATTATGTTCTTGGGTAGCTTAGGACAGTTCTATCGTGAGCGTCTCTCACCAGCGATTCAAGATCGTAGTTTACATGTTCAAGGCAACGCTCTGGATGGCGCAGAAGTATTGGCTAACCAGAAGATTAATCAGCTCAACTTAGGAGACTCGTAATGAAGTCAGAGTTATACATTGGTGTGATGTCGGGAACGAGTATGGACGGCGTTGATACCGCCTTAGTTTCGATAGAAGATACTGGTATCACATTACTCGCTCATGATGAGTTCCCTATGCCAGAGGATATCAAAGCCCGCCTGCTTGAGGTTTGTATTGGTCAGAAAACGGATTTGATTGCCATTGGTGAACTCGACCACCAGCTTGGTCATCTATTTGCTGATGCGGTTCTACAACTTCTCGACAAATCAGGTACACCTGCATCGTCCGTGACTGCGATTGGTAACCATGGCCAAACAGTATTCCACCAGCCAACCGGTGATTCGCCATTTACCATGCAGCTGGGTGATGCCAATATCATTGCCGCGAAAACAGAGATTCAAACCATCGCCGATTTCAGACGCAAAGACATGGCGCTTGGCGGGCAAGGTGCGCCATTAGTACCAGCGTTTCACCATACGATCTTTCACCCGCAAGACAGCTCAGTTGTGGTGTTGAATATTGGTGGTATCTCGAATATTTCAGTGCTGCGCCCGAATCAGCCTACTCTTGGTTATGATACTGGCCCTGGCAATATGTTGATGGATGCTTGGGTAGATAAACACACGGGTGAGAAATTTGACCGTGACGCACTGTTCGCGCTAAAAGGCCAACTCAATCAAGCTTTGCTCGAACAGCTGTTGAATGAATCTTACCTATCTCAAATGCCACCGAAAAGCACTGGCAGAGAGCTATTTAATCTACCTTGGCTAGAGCAACAATTAACAGAATTTAAAGACCTTACAGCAGAGGATGTTCAGCGCACACTCTGTGAATACACCGCATTAACGATAGCCAATGAAGTGGAGACTTATCGCCTGGGTAACCAACCTGCACTGTATGTGTGTGGCGGTGGTACGAGAAATCCATTGTTGATGAAGAGACTGTCTGAACTGCTTCCTAACTGGGTGGTTGAGTCGACGACCAGTAAAGGCGTTGATGCCGATTACATGGAAGCCATGGCCTTTGCGTGGCTTGCTCAACGTCATGTTCATCAACTGCCAAGCAATTTACCAGAAGTGACTGGCGCAAGCAGAGCAGCCTCTCTAGGCGTTCTATATCGTGCTGACTAAACAACTTTAGAACCATCATTTTAGAATCACCATTTAAGGATCATTATGAGTAACGACGCTCTCATATCAGCGCTCTCGCACCTCGTTTCGGAGGGGAGAAACCCTGACACTATGGATATTGATCTGCTCACCTCTCTCGAAGTGGTTGAAAAGATTAACCAACAAGACAAACAGGTTCCACTGGCGATCGAAGCCGAATTACCACAGATCGCGAAAGCGGTTGATAAGATCGCTCACGCCTTTCAAAACGGTGGTCGACTGATTTATATGGGCGCAGGCACCAGTGGTCGATTAGGTGTGTTAGACGCATCAGAATGCCCTCCGACTTTTGGTGTTTCAGACAAGATGGTTATCGGTCTAATTGCTGGCGGACCAGAAGCGATTTTAAAAGCCAAAGAGGGAGCGGAAGATTCGCTGACTCTCGGTATTGAAGACCTAAAAGCCATTCAATTTACAGAAAATGATGTCGTGGTAGGTATCGCAGCCAGCGGTCGCACACCTTACGTGATTGGTGCGCTCAACTATGCGAATCAGATTGGTGCGGTGACGGTTGCGCTGTCTTGTAACCCAGGTTCTCCTATTGCCGAGATTGCTCAAATCGCAATTAGCCCAGTCGTTGGTCCAGAAGCCTTAACAGGGTCAACCCGTTTAAAATCAGGCACCGCACAAAAGCTGGTACTTAATATGCTCACCACAGCGAGCATGATTCGTATTGGTAAGAGTTATCAGAACCTGATGGTCGATGTGAAAGCGACCAATGAGAAGTTGGTTGCCCGTGCTGCTCGTATCGTAATCCAAGCAACAGAATGCGATAAAGCACTGGCAGTATCGACACTGAAAACCACCGATTATGACGTAAAGCTAGCGATTTTGATGATTCTGACAGGGCTCGATTTTGAATCGGCCAAAGCTCAGCTTGATCAACAAGACGGCTTCCTAAGAAAAGCAGTAGAGAATAATCAATAAACCGACAGGTAGGCTCTCATATTGATTAAGCGTTATTGATTCGGCGTTATACAAAAAACCAGTACACATGAGGTACTGGTTTTTTATTTAACGAAATCAAGAATTAGCCGCAGGCCGGATTAATAGTCGTTCGAGAACTCATCCCAGCCACGTTGCCATTCCATACGGAAACGTTGAGCGTCTTCCGTACCAGAACACACACCTTCATACACCTGACCAGACAAACCAATCTGATAAGCATGGTTAGGATTACAGAACTCAGTCACACCTAAGTGATAACCTTCTGTATAACTGGCTTGATCAACCGCACCAAGCGCTGTCATTTCTGAATAAGAACGCTGAGTGTTGCCTTTAATACCATCACGATAACCGATCTCTTGCCAGTTACCTTCTGCTGCTAAATCTTGAACATTAGCGCTGCATCCTGCAAGGCTAAATGCCACGGCGAATAGTGTTATTATTTTTTTCATTTCAATCCTTTATATTGTTACTTCACCACTTCCTGACGAAGCGCTGCCTTTGTGATGATTCTCCGCTGAACGCCTGTCGATGTCCACTCATTGTCTCATGTTCTCCGCTTGAGACTGATACAGACCACTCAAGAGCAGTAACCTACCACTCACAGCTTCTTTCCACCTCTCTGTTAGGTCAATCAACCTGTCTACTCGGTAAATAAGCCGTTCGATACAAAGAATCAACCACTCCGTCAAGATGACAAACCACTCAATCAGTTATAGCACCACTAAATTGGCTATTCGACCACTCACTCCAGTAGCGGAAGTTTCTTCTCATCGACTCCTTTAATATACACCCTGACTTAATTAATACATTCAGGGATAACAAATTATGATGTGGTTTCTTACCTGCGTCGCAGCACTCATTGGTGGCTACTTTATTTACGGTGCCTTTATCGAGAAGATCTTCGGTATCAATGAAAAGCGTCAAACACCTGCTCATACCAAGCAAGACGGCGTGGACTACGTTCCAATGTCGACACCAAAGGTTTACCTAGTTCAACTGCTTAACATTGCAGGTGTAGGTCCAATCTTCGGTCCTATCATGGGTGCCCTTTACGGCCCAGCAGCAATGCTTTGGATTGTACTAGGTTGTATCTTCGCAGGTGCAGTACACGACTACTTCTCAGGTATGTTATCTATCCGTAATGGTGGTGCTTCGGTTCCAACCATCACTGGACGTTACCTAGGCAATGGCGCAAAACACTTTATGAACATCTTTGCCATTGTTCTACTGCTTCTTGTTGGTGTGGTATTCGTATCTGCTCCTGCAGGCATGATCACTAACCTAGTGAACGACCAAACTGATTTCGTGATGTCTGCAAGCACTATGGTTGTTATCATCTTTGCTTACTACATCATCGCAACGATTGTCCCTGTCGATAAAATCATTGGTCGCTTCTACCCACTGTTCGGTGCACTACTTATCTTCATGTCTGTTGGCCTAATCACTGCGATTGGTCTATCTGACGAGCACCAAATCATGGGTGGCTTCGAGATGAAAGACATGTTCACCAACATGAACCCGAATGACCTACCACTTTGGCCTGCTCTATTCATCACTATCGCTTGTGGTGCTATCTCTGGCTTCCACGCAACTCAGTCTCCTTTGATGGCGCGTTGTATGGAAAACGAGAAGAACGGTCGCTTCGTATTCTACGGTGCAATGATCGGTGAAGGCATCATCGCTCTAATCTGGTGTGCACTTGCCCTGTCATTCTTCGGTTCAGTTGAGTCTTTGTCTGACGCGATTGCAAACGGCGGCCCAGGTAACGTGGTATACAGCGCTTCATTTGGCCTACTGGGTGTATTTGGCGGTATCCTTGCTTTCCTTGGCGTGGTTATCCTACCTATCACTTCAGGTGACACTGCGTTCCGTTCAAGCCGTCTTATCCTTGCTGAATACTTCAACATGGAACAGAAAACACTGCGCAACCGCCTACTAATGGCTCTACCGCTATTCGTTCTTGGTGGCATCCTGACTCAAGTAGATTTCGGTATCATCTGGCGCTACTTTGGCTTTGCTAACCAATCAACGGCAGTAATGATGCTGTGGACAGCTTCAGCTTACCTACTTCGTCACAACAAACTGCACTGGGTAACAACGGTTCCAGCTATCTTCATGACGTCTGTGTGTATCACATTTATCCTGAACAACAGCCAACTAGGTTTTGGTCTACCTATGCAAATCTCAACAATCGTAGGTGTGGTTTCATCTCTACTGATTACGACTTACGTTATCAAGATTTCAAAAGGCAAAGGCGATATCGACCTAGCTGACGACGAGCAAGATCAAGAGTCAAAACCGGTGACTAAAACAGCCTAGTTCTTTAAGGCTCTTTGGAAAAAGAGACCAATCTTCATAGAAAGAGACAAAAGAACTGCCAAGCACAACTTCGCTTGCTCCCGTAATTACCCAGTGATTCGTGGAAATTAAGACTAAAGCCCGTCCAATGTGATGGGCTTTGTTATTTCTAAATATTAATTTCTCGACCTTGGGAAACCAAAGTCATTCGATACAAGCCATGAAAAGACAAGCAAAGCTACCGTTACCCCGCAATGAGCTTTACACTTAACAAGCTTCTCAATAGGTGAAAATATGGAACTCATTCTCTCTCTGCTGCAACAAACCTGTGTCTACTTAGTGATTGCTTACATGCTCAGTAAGACTCCACTTATTCTCCCTTTGTTGAGCATCTCTTCGCGCTTAAGTCATAAAATCAGCTGCTACGTTCTGTTTTCCCTGTTCTGTATTATGGGCACCTATTTTGGCTTACAGATCAATGATGCCATTGCCAACACCCGTGCGATGGGAGCAGTTATGGGCGGTCTGTTTGGTGGTCCGGTGGTCGGCTTTGCGGTCGGTTTTACTGGCGGTATCCATCGTTACTCTTTGGGTGGATTCACCGATCTAGCTTGTGCGATTTCAACCACAGCAGAAGGCTTGATTGGCGGCCTGTTACACGTTTACCTCGTGAGAAAGAACAAAGCTAGCCAACTGTTTAACCCTCTGGTGGTGTTCTCTGTGACCCTGTTTGCCGAAATCATTCAGATGATCATATTGCTTGCCGTCGCGAAACCGTTCGAGCAATCCTATGCCTTAGTGTCCGATATTGCTGCTCCAATGATCATCGCCAACTCTGTGGGTGCAGCGCTGTTCATGAGCATCATCCAAGACAGGAAAACCATCTTCGAAAAATACTCTGCGACCTTCTCGCGCCGCGCATTAACCATCGCCGAGCGTTCGGTGGGTATTCTGCATGGTGGGTTTAATTCCGATAACGCGCAAAAAATCGTACGCATCGTTTACGAAGAAACCAACGTTGGTGCGGTGGCGATTACCGACCGAGAGAAAATCCTCGCGTTCGTCGGCATTGGCGATGAACACCATATCCCAAATACCCCTATTTCATCGCAGAGCACGCTTACCTCGATGGAACAGAACGACATCATCTACCTTGATGGTAAAGAGAACCCGTACCAATGCTCTCTTTCGCAAGATTGTAAATTGGGCTCTGCGCTTATTATTCCACTGCGTGCGGGTAATGAAGTGGTCGGCACCATCAAGCTGTATGAGCCAAAGCTAAAGCTGTTCTCGACCATCAACATGTCGATGGGTGAAGGTATCGCTCAGCTATTGTCGAGTCAGATCTTATTCAGCAACTATCAGCAGCAGCAAACATTGCTCACCCAAGCTGAGATCAAACTACTGCACGCTCAAGTGAACCCACACTTCTTGTTCAATGCACTCAACACCATCAGTGCCGTTACACGTCGTGACCCTGATAAAGCACGAGAGCTTATTCAACATCTGTCTCACTTCTTTAGAAGTAACCTGAAGCAGAATATCAATACCGTGAAACTCAAAGACGAGTTGGCACACGTTAATGCGTACCTAACTATTGAGAAGGCGCGTTTTACCGACCGATTAGAAGTGGAATGGGATATCGACCCACAATTGTATGAGTCGCAACTGCCAAGCTTTACCCTGCAGCCACTGGTTGAAAACGCCATCAAGCATGGTATTTCAAACATGTTGGAAGGCGGCCAAGTGAAGATCTATAGCGAAGCCTTCGAGGGTGGATTTAAGCTGATCGTGGAAGACAATGCAGGCAACTATCAAAAGCCGTCTCAAGACCATGTCGGTTTAGGGATGGAAATTGTTGATAAACGACTCACTAATTTCTTTGGACAAGACTCTGCACTAAAAATAGAATCTCAACCACAGCAATTTACTCGAATGAGCTTTATCATACCTATACTAAAATAGTGGGTTTTCGAAGACGAATCGCTCCGAGTCGAAACATTTAGAAGCTGACATTTAAAAGAAAAGCGTGAATCAAGCAGGGATAGAATCAAGATGAAGATTGTAGGATGTTAAAAGCATTAGTTGTCGATGATGAGCTTTTTGCTCGTGAAGAGCTGATTGAACTACTGACTGAAACAGGTGAAGTGGAAATCATTGGCCAAGCTAGCAATGCGATCGAAGGACTTAAACAGATCAACCTTCTCAAGCCGGATGTGGTGTATTTGGATATCCAAATGCCTCAGGTTACAGGGATTGAATTGCTGAGCATGCTTGACCCAGACACCATGCCTTACGTGGTTTTTGTCACCGCCTACGATCAATATGCGATTCAAGCCTTTGAAGACAATGCCTTTGATTACCTACTCAAGCCGGTTGAACCTTGTCGATTAAACAAGAGTGTTTGTCGTCTGAATAAAGTCATCAAGCAGAACCAGAAAGCGCCAGAACAAAACATCTCCGCGATTGCTCCCTGCCACTTAGAGCAAATCCCGTGCATTGGTCACAACCGCATTGTGATCATGGCAAGCCAAACGGTCGAATGCGCTTATTCAGATATCAGCGGTGTGCATGTTCGTAGTTCATCACAAACCGCCACTTCACAGTTAACCCTGAAGATCCTAGAAGAAAAGACCGATTTGATCCGCTGTCATCGCCAATATTTGATCAACATAAAATCGATCCAAGAGATCAAATTATTAGAAAATGGATTAGCCGAGATCATTACACTGACAGGTTTTGAAGTGCCTGTCAGTCGTCGTTACTTAAAGACTTTAAAAGAGCAACTAGGTCTCCAGTAACCCGTTAGAAATTCGACACCCTGTTCCAAAGCACGATCAAAAAAGCCAACGTATCACGTTGGCTTCCTGCTGTTTACAAATCAATAGTGTTTACAAATCGATAGTGTTGCGAATCGCTAGTATCACGAATCGATGTTGTCACCAATCAATAGAGATTAGTCGACTTGCTTGATCTGTAGCTCTTTCGGTACTTCGAAGAACATGTTCTCTTCACGACCTTGAATCTCTTCAACTTCAGTGGCACCTAGCTCACGAATACGATCTAAGATTTGGTTTACTAGCTCTTCAGGCGCTGAAGCACCCGCTGTCACACCAATTTTCTTTTTCCCTTCAACCCATTCTGTTTGAATGTCTTCAGGGCAATCGGTTAGGTAACCTGGCGTGCCTAGCTTCTCAGCCAGCTCTTTCAAACGTGTTGAGTTAGATGAGTTCTTAGAACCAACAACAATCACGACATCAACATCACCAGCCATCTCGCGAATCGCGTCTTGACGGTTTTGTGTTGCGTAGCAAATATCATCTTTACGTGGCCCTTGGATCTCAGGGAACACGCGGCGTAACTCTTCAATCACATCCGCCGTTTCATCAACTGACAACGTTGTTTGGCTAACGTAATGCAAGTTACTTGGATCATTCACCACTAGGTTCTGTACGTCCTCTGGCTTCTCAACCAAGTACATGCCACCGGTTTGGCTAGCGTACTGGCCCATAGTGCCTTCCACTTCAGGGTGACCCGCGTGACCAATCAGTACCACTTCCATATGCTTGCGGCTCGCACGAGCAACTTCCATATGTACTTTGGTTACCAATGGGCATGTTGCATCAAATACCGTGAGTTCACGCTCTTTCGCTTCTTTACGAACGGCTTGAGAAACACCGTGAGCAGAGAAGATCACGATGTTGTCGTCTGGCACTTCACTCAGTTCTTCGACAAAAATAGCACCACGCTGCTTGAGCCCCTCAACAACAAAGCGGTTGTGCACCACTTCATGGCGAACATAGATCGGTGGCTGATACATTTCCAGTGCGCGTTCTACGATGCTGATTGCACGATCGACACCAGCACAAAAGCCACGAGGGTTAGCTAACATTATTTTCATTTCATTGCTCATCATTTACCGCGGTACTAAGGTTGTTTCTATAGAGTTCGCTGTCAGCGAGATTCGCATTCTACAGTGAAGCGCCTACACAGTGAAGCTCTGGGTGACATCACAGCTGTAAGGCTATCTTGTTCTAGCGTGAAGACAACTATTCTATCGTTATTCCACCGCTAAGATGTTGACGTCAAACGTAACGTCTTGGCCTGCTAATGGGTGATTAAAATCAACGGTCACTGAATCACCTGCGATATCAGTGATAATGCCCGGGATTTCCATACCGTCAGGGCCAGAGAACGCCATGATAGTACCGACTTCAACATCAGTACCACCAGCAAACTTCGCTTTATCCATGTGGTGGATATGGTCTGGGTTAGGCATACCAAACGCGTCTTGTGCTTTCAGTTCAATAGACTTTTCTGTACCCGCTTCAAGCCCAAGCAAACACGCTTCGAAGTTTTCGCTTAGGCTACCATCACCCATCACGAACTTAGCGGGTTTGCCCATGTTTTCGGTGCTATCGGCAACTGAACCATCCTTCATTTTAATCGTAAAATGTAGAGTTACTGCTGAATCATTTTTAATTGCTGCCACGTTACTTTCCTTAGATTTCTTTATTATTTGAGGATGCACTGTGCTTTGCTTCCTTGTTGACTGAAGCATAAAAAAAAGCGCCGTCGGAATCAACCGACAGCGCTTAGGGCTATTCTATTCTGTGAGTCATAGACTGACTTTAGGGCAATCTATTTCAAAGCGATTTAGTTAATACTCATTAATGCCTGAGTCGCCTATTTGTTTTCATCTTTCTTGCGGAAGCCATCTAAGATGATCATCGCAGCACCGATACAGATTCCCATATCAGCCAAGTTGAATGCAGGCCAATGGTAAGTACCCCAGTAGAAGTCTAGGTAATCAACCACAAAACCATGTACAACACGGTCGAATACGTTACCTACCGCACCACCAATGATGATCGCATAAGCAATGTTATTCCACTTTTCTGCTGCAGGTAGTTTGCTCATCCAGTATGTCAGCATACCCGTTACCGCAAATGCGATACCCGTAAACAACCAACGCTGCCAGCCGCTCTGATCGCTCAGAAAGCTAAATGCCGCACCATAGTTATGAACATACAAAAAGTTAAAGAATGGCAACACCTCAATACGGTTTGCCCAGCCATAACCCATGTTGTCCATGACAAAGAGTTTGATACCGATATCAGCAAGGAATACTAGCAAAGCCAGCCATAACCAACGCACACCAGATTGTTTTAACGAAACTTCACTCATTTCTATTCCTAGTATCTACTCAGTCAAATCATCTCATTATCCACTCTCAAGAATGAATACGAGAAGTCAGCTTGGTTAAACACATTTCCTATAATTAAAAATAACCCCAGTTGATACTGGGGCTATGATTTTTACAAAAAGTTCAGTCTTTCTCTGAGTCGTTATGCGAACTTACGCACTTCGCCTTCACCGTCGATGTTCGACACACAACGACCACAAATTTTCTCGTGACCTTCAATTGTGCCTACATCTGGAGTGTGGTGCCAGCAACGGTCACACTTCTCAGCTTCAGTTGCTGCAACTTCAACGTATAGACCTTCAACGTCTGTCGCTTGAGCTGTATCAGACTTATCGCTAAGTGGCTTAACAACAGCAGCAGAAGTGATAAGTACGAAACGTAGCTCATCTTCTAGCTTGTTGATTTTAGCCGCTAGTGCATCGTCAGCGTATAGAGTAACTTCAGCCTGCAGTGCACCACCGATTGTTTTCTCTTTACGAGCATCTTCAAGAAGCTTGTTCACTGCGCCACGAACTGACTGGATTTCAGTCCAGAATTCGTTGCTTAGCTCTTCGTCGTCAGCAAGACCAAATAGGCCTTCGAACCACTCGCCAGTGAATACAAACGTGTCGCGCTCGCCTGGCATCTCGTTCCAGATTTCATCTGCAGTGAACGACATGATAGGAGCCATCCAACGAACTAGAGCTTCTACGATGTAGTAAAGCGCCGTTTGACAGCTACGTTGAGCATGGCTGCCCTGTTTCGCTGTGTACTGACGGTCTTTAATTACGTCTAGGTAGAAAGAACCCATTTCGATAGAACAGAACTGCATTAGACGTTGAGTCACACCGTGAGTGTTGTACTCACCGTATGCTTTAACGATCTCTTCTTGTGCAGCTTGAGCACGGCCAACAGCCCAGCGATCAAGTGCTACCATTTCTTCAGCAGGAACTAGGTCAGTTTCAGGGTTGAAACCGTTCAAGTTCGCTAGGAAGAAACGAGCCGTGTTACGAATACGACGGTAAGCATCAGCAGAACGCTTAAGGATCTCGTCAGAAACCGCAACTTCGTTAGTGTAATCCGTAGAAGCAACCCATAGACGTAGAATATCTGCGCCTAGCTTGTTGGTTACATCTTTAGGAGCAACAACGTTACCGATAGATTTAGACATCTTACGGCCGTTACCATCAACCACGAAACCGTGCGTTAGCACTTGCTTGTATGGTGCTTCGTCTTTCATCGCGATAGATGAAATCAAAGATGATTGGAACCAGCCACGGTGTTGGTCAGAACCTTCAAGGTAAAGATCAGCACTGTGCGTTCTTTCTTCATTCGGGAAGTTGTACTCTTCACGAGAATCCACAACAGAGAAGTGCGTTACACCTGAGTCGAACCATACGTCTAGCGTATCAAGTACTTTCTCGTACTTGTCAGCGTCTTCAGCACCCATCAGTTCAGCAGCATCTACATCCCACCAAGCTTGAATGCCTTTTTCTTCCACAAGCTTCGCTACTTTTTCAATAAGAGCAGGGCTATCTGGGTGAAGTTCTGATGTTTCTTTATGAACGAACAGAGCAATTGGCACACCCCAAGTACGTTGACGAGAGATACACCACTCAGGGCGACCTTCGATCATACCTTCGATACGGCTTTGACCCCATTCAGGCATCCACTCAACACTCTTCGTTGACTCTAGTGCTTTTGCACGTAGGCCAGCTTGATCCATAGAGATGAACCATTGTGGTGTTGCACGGAAGATGATTGGAGTTTTGTGTCTCCAACAATGTGGGTAGCTGTGCTCGTAAGCGTGGTGATGCAGTAGTGCACCTTTCTCTTTTAGAACTTCTAAAACAGAATCGTTCGCTTTGAATACATGCTGACCAGCAAAAAGCTCAGTGTCTGGCAGGTAAACGCCGTTTGAGCCTACTGGGTTAGCGATCTCTAGGTTGTACTTTTTACCAACCACGAAATCCTCTTGACCGTGACCAGGAGCGGTATGAACCACACCAGTACCAGAATCAGTTGTTACGTGATCGCCAAGAACAGCAGGAACCGTAAAGTTGTAGAACGGGTGGTTGAACTGAGAAAGCTCAAGATCAGCACCAGTCGCAAAACCAAGGTTATGGAAACGCTCGATACCCGCACGATCCATTACGTCTTTTGCTAGTTCAGAAGCAACAATAATACGTTGAGCAGGTTGTTCACCATTTGCTTCAACTTGGATCAATACGTATTCAAGATCATCACGTAGACATACTGCGCGGTTAGCAGGCAGAGTCCATGGTGTTGTTGTCCAGATAACGATAGAGATTTCGCCTTGACCAGCGTGGCCTTCCGCTAGAGTAAATTTCTCTAGTAGAGCCGCTTCGTCAGCTGCAGAAAATTTTACATCGATAGATGGAGAAACTTTATCTTTGTATTCAACTTCAGCTTCAGCCAGAGCAGAACCACAGTCAGTACACCAGTGAACAGGTTTGAAACCTTTAAGTAGGTGACCTTTGTCTGCGATTTTACCTAGAGAACGAATGATGTTCGCTTCTGTGCCGAAATCCATAGTGCGGTAAGGTTTGTCCCACTCGCCCATGATACCAAGACGTTTGAAGCTTTCTTTCTGACCTTCAACTTGGCCCGCAGCGTACTTACGACACTCTTCGCGGAATTCAGCAGCTGAAATCTTCTGACCAGGCTTACCTTTCTTCTTCTCAACCATCAACTCGATTGGAAGACCGTGACAGTCCCAACCAGGGATGTACGGTGCATCAAAACCAGAAAGAGTCTTAGATTTGATAATAATGTCTTTAAGAATCTTGTTCAGCGCGTGGCCAATGTGAATGTCGCCGTTCGCGTATGGAGGGCCGTCATGCAGCACGAAAGATTTTTTACCTTTCTTTGCCTTACGGATTTCACCGTAAAGGTCTTCTTTGTACCAACGCTTAAGCATTTCTGGTTCACGATTTGCCAGATTGCCACGCATTGGGAACCCTGTTTCTGGTAAGTTCAGGGTATCTTTATAATCACTCATCGATTCTTAATTCCGTTATATTGGGCGAAGTTAGACATTATGTTAATCGGTGGAATCATCCGACTAATTCTTTAGCTGAAGCAGCCACACCCTTGCGGCTTCAGCATCCAATTCTATTTGATTCTTTAATGCGTCGAACGATTCAAACTTTATTTCGTCGCGCAGTTTGTGCAAAAGTCGTACTTCTAACTGTTTACCATACAAATTGGCTTTAAAGTCAAAAAAATGCACTTCTAATTGCTGCCTTACACCATTAACCGTTGGTCGTTGTCCAATATTAGCAACACCACCGACAGGAACACCGTCGATATCTAATGCTTCAACAACATACACTCCCGAAACAGGAGAAACACAACGCTTTAATGGAATATTAGCGGTAGGGAAACCGATAGTTCTCCCTAGTTTACGACCATGAGAAACACGACCACTGATACTGTAGTCACGCCCTAGCATGGTAGCACTAGAAGCCAAATCATTGGCCGCTAACGCATTTCGTATCTCAGTACTGCTTACTCGTAATTGGTTTAAGCAATAGCTCTGGGTGCTCACCACCTCAAAACCATACTTCTCGCCCGCTTCTTGAAGCATAGCGAAATTACCAGTACGACCCTTACCGAAGCAAAAATCGTCACCGACAACCAAGAATTTCACGCCAAGCTTATCAACCAAAAGGTCTTTAATGAACGCTTCCGCAGACAAGCTTGCAAAATACTGATTAAAATTCACACACAATAAACGACTAATATCTAGCTTACTCAGTTGCACGTATTTATCTCGTAAGCGAGTTAAACGTGCTGGTGCTTTACCTTTGGCAAACAACTCCATAGGTTGCGGCTCAAACGTCATGACAACAGAAGGGAGCCCTAATGCTGCAGCTTGTTTAGAAACCTGACTCAGAACCTCTTGATGCCCTAAATGAACACCATCGAAGTTACCTATGGTTAATACACAGCCATGATGCTGTGCTTTAATATTGTGTATACCTCGGATCAGTTCCATTGTGATCAGCTAAAACCTGTTATTTGCATCATTTATTGTGTGAAACCGACGGATTATATACTAATCAGTATTAATCTGTCGCTGCTTTTAAATGTTTTACTCGGATACCTAAAACCAGTATCGACACAATATAAGCAAAGGCGCCAAGTGCGATCAACCCTGTTAGTGTCAACGCTCTTTGGTTAAAGCCCCAATCAAGCCACAATTGCATATTGTCTAACTGCCATAAAATCACGCCAACCATTACCGTACCTGAGATCAATAATTTAAGGCTAAACAACAAGGTAGTCTTGGTTAAACGATAAACACCCGCTAAATGCAAACCACGATAAAGCAGAGTCATGTTCACGAACGCAGACAACGCCGTTGCGATCGCCAAACCAACATAACCATAGAAATAAGCGAAGATTGCGTTGAACACCATGTTAGTCACCATCGCAATGATGCCGTACTTCACCGGTGTTTTGGTGTCTTGACGAGAGTAATAGCCAGGAGCCAACACTTTAATGAGCATGAAATTCAGCAAGCCTGAAGCGTACGCCACCAAAGACATGGAAGCCTGATTAACATCATGGGGAGAAAACTCACCGCGCATAAATAGCACCATCAGCATCGGTTTTGCTAACACGATAAGACCGAACATCGCAGGAATGCCTAGCAGCAGCACCATGCGCACACCCCAATCCATGGTATGAGCAAATCCTTCACCTTCAGAATCAACGTGCTTACGAGATAAAGCAGGAAGAATAACCGTCGCAATGGCAATACCAAACAAACCGAGTGGAAATTCCAATAGTCGATCCGAGTAATAGAGCCAACTGATAGAGCCCGTCGCTAGAAAGCTGGCAATAAAGGTATCGAACAACAAGTTGATTTGACTTACTGACACACCAAACAAAGCAGGGATCATTAGCGTGCGGATCTTAACCACGCCCGGATCTCTCCAACCCCACTTAGGCTTAACCAATACTCCTGCTTTGATCAAGAAAGGCATTTGGAACAGGAATTGAACTAAGCCTCCAAGAAAAACACCGATGGATAAACCAATTTCAGGCTGTTCTAAATTAGGAGCAAGAAACCAAGCACACGCAATGATCATTACGTTCAAGAACACAGGCGTAAATGACGAAACCGCAAATTTGCCCATGGTATTGAGGATTGCACCTGATAAGGCGACAAACGTAATGAACCATAAATAAGGAAAAGTAATTTTCAACATTAGGCTGGCGAGTTCAAATTTAGGCGCTGAGGGGCCGTCATTAAGCCAATCAATAAACCAACCCGCACCGAACATTGCGGTGATAACCCCAGAGCCTAATACCCCAAGCACCGTAACAATAGAAACCAACACCCCAAGTGTACCGGACACCTTTGCTATCAAGTCTCGAGTTTTATCTTTATCACCGGCGGCGTGATATTCCGTTAATACTGGTACAAAGGCTTGAGAAAAAGCGCCTTCGGCAAACAGGCGACGTAAAAAATTAGGAATTTTATTGGCGAAGAAAAATACGTCTGCACTTGCTCCTGCCCCCATTAAGTTTGCTACTACGACATCACGCACTAGCCCCAAGACACGGGAAACAAAAGTCATTACACTGACAATCAGCCCTGACTTTAATAGTCGTTTACTCACAGAAACCTCTGACACTGGTTGATTACTTTCAAGCAAGGATAAATACTATCCTATCCTTAGAAGCATAATTATTAGCATTGGTCTAAAAATGCTGTTAGAATCCCCGCCATCTTAACCGCGATGACCTTTCCATACCAAAATTTGTTTGGCTGAGATTGGTTTTTGCACAAATCATTTGACAATTAAGCGCCTATGAGGGATAGTCCTCGCCCTTAAATTGTCACCGAACTAAGTTTTTGGGAGTTAGACCTTGGCAAACAGTAAATCTGCTAAGAAGCGCGCTATCCAAGCTGAGAAACGTCGCCAGCACAATGCTAGCCGTCGTTCTATGATGCGCACTTACATGAAAAAAACTATTGCAGCTATTGAAGCTGGCAATAAAGAAGCTGCAACTGCTGCTCTTGTAGAAGTTACACCTCTTCTAGACCGTATGGCGACTAAAGGCCTTATTCATAAGAATAAAGCTGCACGTCATAAGTCTCGTTTCGCTGCTGCAATCAAAGCTCTTTAATAGAAATTTGATTACAACGCAAAACGAAAAAAACCGGCCTCGGCCGGTTTTTTTATATCTGAAATTTAGCGAACACATCTCGAAGTCTTACTAATAGCTGTCTAAGCCTTGTTAATAACTGCCTAAGCCTAGCTAATAATGGTTCTTAAGCCTCACTAATAAATAGCGACACTTCCTTGTGCCTATCTTATTTCTGATAGGAAATGAGCTAATCCACCAGCAATAAGCTACTTGCAGTACATACCATGCAGTAGGTTAATCATCGCTTTTACTTCTTCACTGCTCAATGTGTAATACACCGTCTGAGCTTCTTTACGAGTTTCGACTAAGCCATCTCTTCTCAACCAAGCAAGATGTTGAGATAACGCTGATTGACTCAATTCCAACTTGCCACATAACTCTCCGACCGACAGTTCTGTACCATGCAATAAGCACAAGATCTGTAAACGTCGCTCGTTGGCCATGGCTTTGAGTAGAATAACGGCCTGCGCCGAGTTCTTCTCCATCTCTTTTAAGTTCATAGTCTGGCTCCCAACGACTTATTACGCCAACTACGGGCTATCAGTATTTACGGCATATTGCTTGGGTATGATAATCGATATCAATTCATTAACAAACTAACTCATTCGAACAATTTACTAAAATCTGCGTCACATACATTTTTTACTGCTGGATGTTGAATCATCCTTTCCGCAAATATGACGTAGTACTCTTCTTTTAACTCTTCAATATCACACAAAAGTTGCAAAGAGGTGTCTTCTTCCACTTCAGACATATAAAGAGTAGGAGCAAGAAAAATGGCATCATGGTGATAACGCGCAAAAGCTTTCATCAAAGCAACATCATCAAACTCGCCCAAAATGTCGGGTTTTAAACCCTGCCTATCAAACCACTGCAGTACTTTTCGTCCCATAGAAGTTCGACTTCCGGGGATCAAAAGCTTCCTTTGTTCTAACACAGCAGGAAAACTAATCCCTTCTACTTTGCCAGAACAGAAGAAGCTCATTCCGCTCTCACCCAGTTTCTTACTAAAAAGGCCTGGGCTTTGGCTTGAATCAACGGGACAGTCGGAAAGAATCATATCGAGTTTATGTTGAGAGAGTTGTTCGAGTAGCATTTCATGGGTCGACTCAAAACAGCGTAAATGAATGCTGTTATCGGGCGGGATAGTCGACATCAATATCTTACTGACCAATCTTTTGGACAGAGCATCCGCAACGCCAACATCAAACAGAATATTGGAATGCTGGCTATAATTCACGATATCCAGCATTTCATAACTCAGGCCAAACATGCGATCGGCGTACTTGAAGACCAACTGGCCAAGCTCGGTAGGCTCAACACTGCGCCCGTTACGCTTTGTTAACTTGCCATCCATACGTTCTTCTAACGCCTTGATCTGGCCTGTTACCGTTTGTGGCGTTAGAAACAGAGCTTCTGCGGCTTTAGTAACAGAGCCTTGTTTGCAAACCATCCAGAAGTAATAAAGATGGTTATAGTTGAGATGCGACATAAGTGCGCCGTAGTAAAAGAGTAGATAACCTTTTATATCAAATATGACACCTTCGCTCAACAAACTCGGAAAAACCTAACCTAAATGGCTATTACCACTTACTTTTTCGAAGTGTGTGATTTCATAATGTAATATTTGAGCGATTATTTTCAATTTTTTTCTAACTTTTAAGATCTATATCACCTATAGAAATACCATTAAAAATCAAATAAAAACATACACTTAAAATATCCACATTAGCTATAGGAATATTTAAAGAGTAAATCATCACAAAAAAGTCTTACGTAAACCAAAATGTAATATTACTGAAATATTTCCCCTCTAACATCACGCTCAGATTAAACAAACAGACCAAACACAGACTTAAACGGTCCAATGGAGAAAACATTATGAACCAAGCTACTACTGCAGCAGCGCCTATCTCGAGCACAACTCGTTGGCTACGCTGGGCTAACTTGGCATTCATGCTTTACCTACTATTACTTTCAGTTTCAATGGTTGGTACAGGCTTCAAATGGGCAACAGGCGAGCAAGCAAAGGTTCTTTTCGAATTTGCTTCACACCCAGTTGCAGGCTTAATGATTGGTTTAGTGGCAACAGCACTTATTCAATCATCAAGTACAGTTACTTCAATTATCGTTGGCCTTGTGGCAGGTGGTTTACCTGTTGAGCTAGCAATCCCTATGATCATGGGTGCAAACATTGGTACTACAGTAACCAATACGCTAGTTAGCCTTGGTCATGTTCGTTGTAAAGATGAGTTCAAACGTGCATTCGCAAGTGCGACGATTCACGACTTCTTTAACCTATTAGCCGTTGCTATCTTCCTACCACTAGAGATGGCGTTTGGTATTCTAGAGAAAATTTCTCACTGGTTAGTATCACCGATGCTAGCAACAGGTGATATGAGCATGGGTGGACTAAACTTCATCAAGCCAATCACTAAGCCTGTAGTCAGTGCGATTAAAGAGCCACTATCAACATTTGGCGACACTGTTGGCGGTATCATGCTTATCGTTCTGGGTATCGCGACTATCTTCGTAGCTATCACCGTAATGGGTAAGCTAATGAAGAGCCTAATGGTTGGCCGTGCTCGTGAAATTCTAAAGAACGCAATCGGTCGTGGTCCTATCCACGGTATCGCTTCTGGCTCTATCGTTACTATCCTTGTTCAGTCTTCTTCAACGACAACAAGCTTGATGGTTCCACTAGTAGGCTCAGGTGTTCTTAAAGTACGTGACGTTTACCCATTCACTCTGGGTGCAAACATCGGTACGTGTATTACCGCTCTATTAGCAGCAACAGCAGTATCTGGTGAGTTCGCAGTATTCGCACTTCAGATTGCTCTAGTACACTTGGTGTTCAACATCATGGCAACGGTATTTATCTTCGGTATTCCGTTCCTACGTGAACTTCCAGTGAAAGCAGCTGATATCATTTCTGACATGGCTGTGAAAAACAAAGCTGTAGTGGCTGGTTACCTTATTGCGGTATTCCTTGTACTGCCGGGTAGCGTGTTAGCACTGACTGCTTAATAGCAAAACAAACATCGTTTATAGCAAAGCCCGCAACCTAGGTTGCGGGCTTTTTCTTTTCTGTACTGCAGATACGGGATGCGAGTGAACGAGTAGCGAAGAGCCAGAAGCAGATTAGAGATACGAGAAAGCGAGTAACGAAAAACACGAACTGTGATAATCGTATTTGGTATATCGCCGACTCAAACCTAGATATGTTTTTCGTATTCCTAATTTCATTTACTCGCTTATACTCTTAGCTCTTCGCATCTCGTATCCCGTTTACTCGTATCTAGCTACCCTACTTACCTTGCTCATTACGCAGGTACATAATGGCAACCATGCTAAAGCCGATAAACTGCCATAAGTACTGCCCATCGCTTGCACCTGTCATAGTTTGCGTAAATGCCATACAACTTGTCACGAACAGAGAGGAAAAAGCGGCATAGAGTAACCACGGGCGTTCTTTACCTGCCATGAATTCACCTGCGACCACCGAGCGAAGTACCAATAAAAAGGGTAAACATTGCAGTGCGATTAGAACTGGAAACATAAAATCAAACGTTGGGCTAAGTAGAATATGGCCAACTTGGCTCTTATCCCAAGTGCCGACAATATAGCCTTTCCAGCCAGCCCAAGTGTCACCTGAATAAGCGGTATCGGGTGTAATGAAGCCAAGTAGCACGCCCATCACTTTATCGATAAAGCCATTCTTGAACCAAAAGACGAATAAGAAGATCTGAATTGGAATGATCTGAAAAGCCAACTTCTTCAACATGTGTGTACCCCAAATATTAAATGATTTGGTTACCAGTATGTGGAAGTCGACCTTTTTACTTTTGATGCAAGGCAATAGAGTTTGAGTCCAAACAAAAACTAAACACTGAATACGCTAATTAAGATAGACAAATATCACCGAATACCGTTGCCATCAGCTGTCACTCACACTTTCACTGAAAGCATATGTTATGGTTTAGGAAAGGTTTGTTTTTTATAAAGATTCAATAAGATCAAACAGTTGACCGGTATGCTCTTTTTTTACTTCGGTATAGCGTTGATAGTTGTATTGCGAACCTTTTGGGTTGTCCGACAGCTTATCAGCCACACTAAGCAAATAGAAACTGATAGGGCTCGGTGTGCTTTCAGCAGCGTAAGAGAGATAAGGGAAAGCTTGATTGGCATGTTGATTGATTAACAGTGCAAGACCCAAAGTAAGATTAGCGATATCACAACGCGGGTTCATCTCGAAGGCTTGCTTTGCCAATAGCAGTGCTTGTTCACGATCTTCTTGCTCATGACTTTGTAAATAAGCCAAAGATTGCGAATACGACAGTAAAGCATTAACCAGATAATTATCTCGCCCTTGTTGTTGAATCGTATCCAACTGAAATGCTATTTCCTCAAATGGCTGACCACCTTTACCTTGGTAGAACAACGATATCCCCTCAGAAATAACACTCCAATCATCGTAGTTATCAATAGAAGTCACTCGATGGCTTGCCACTCCGTACTCTGCATTCATTGGCGCAATAATGGCTTTGATCTCGAGAATGACATCTCCAATAGCGTCAAAGAAATTATCTTGGCTAAAGGTCTTTTCCACTTTCTGACTTTGATTCGGTTGGCGATTGTTTTGCACAAGTACGCTCAGTACATAACCGTCGTCCTTCTGTTTCAGCCAACTTTTAAGTTCAACACCCTTGTTAGCAAGTGATTGCTTACTCTGCTTCGAAAGCTGAGAGAAATGGTAACCCGATAAGTTTTTAGCCGAATTCAGTCCATAGAAAAGATAGTTGTATACGCTTTCCGACATCTCATATTCATTCGTAGAATCGAGTGTTATGTCATGGATATAAACGGGAATTACATCACTTTGATGAGCGGCAATAGCCACAGTATCATTGGTTGGGACGTTGATTTGCCATACCCAAGTTGCTATCAAGCCAACCGAAAGTACTGCAGTTGTAATTAGGGCGATGGTTTTCTTTTTGGACTTAGTAACAAGAGTTTTAGGTTGGGAGGCGTTCTCGACGGGAATTGTCTCGACGAGAATTGATTCGACACTCGGCTGAGTCACCTCAACATCAAACAGATAACCTTGCTTAGGAATAGTCTCAATAATGCGATACGGACGTGACTTATCCTGAAGCTGACTGCGCAGTAAGCTGATGACCTGTCTGACCAAGTTGTCAGACACTTGAGTTCTTTGCCACACATCAGCGGCTATCTGCTGAGTGCTCACTACTTGCCCGCGATTTTCGATGAAATAACTGAGTAACTTTGCCTGTAATGGCTCTAAATGAATCGCTTCACTATCAACCACCAACTGATTTTTTTCAGGGTAGAAAGCAATAGGAAAGTCGTGTTGCAATACAAAGCAATGCGAGCGAGTCATAGTAATTCTGTAGTTAGAAAAGACCACACAAGATTATTGGTTTTACAAATAGTAAGCAAGCCAAGCATAACAAATAAAAAAGGCTGCACAGAGGCAGCCTTTCAATCAAACAAAGCGAATTAGATTAAACCGAGAACGGGTACTTAATCGCTTCGTGGCATTCGTAACCTTCAACCCAGAAATCATCCATCGTTACCCACGTTTCTAAATCTTCTAGAGACTTAATTTCAGGATTGATATGGAATGTAGGGCCAGCTAGAGGCTCACGCTTCAACTGAATATCACGCATTGGTGCAAGTTGATCTTCATAGATATGAGCGTTAACAAGCTTGTGGTAAGCCACACCCGCTTTCTTGCCGGTGATCTGCGCCATGATAGCGAGGAACACATATACTTGAACCATATTGAAATTCAGGCCTAAAGGTACGTCACAAGAGCGCTGAGTACTGTTTAGGTACAGAGTGTCACCAAGCAGAGAGAAGTGGTGACTGTACATACACGGACGCAAACAACCCATGTGGAACTCGCCTGGGTTGTAGAAGTTTAAGATCTCGCCACGGTCATCAATACCGTTCGTTAGATCATCAACAATCTTCTTCAGTTGGTCGATATGACCACCATCAGGTTTCGCCCATGCACGTCCTTGAACGCCGTAAACACGGCCCATGTCGTCTTCACCCTTACGGTAAGGGTTATTCAGCCATGCTTCGTTCAGGTTCGAATTCGCATCCCAAGTTTTAGTCCCTAGCTTGCGAAAATCTTCAGCATTATCGTAACCACGGATATAGCCAAGCAGTTCAGCAACTGCCGCTTTCCAAAAGCTTTTACGCGTTGTTACCAGTGGGAATTGGTTATTACCAACATCATATTCAAGGTCAGCATTGATCACAGTTAGGCAGCGCTTGCCCGTGCGTTCATTTTCAATCCAAGTACCGTCATCAACGATACGCTGACAGAGATCTAAATACTGTTTCACACCAATTCCTTACTTCGTTTGTTGTGGTAATTCGTCTTTGTAGTGACCGCGTTTGTATGCCCAAACCATCATCAGCACACCGATGATAACCATTGGCAGTGACAGGATTTGTCCCATCGAGATAAATCCGCCGAACAAGCCAAGATGAGCATCTGGTTCACGTACGTATTCTACTAAGAAACGGAATGTACCATATCCTGCTAGGAATAATCCTGATACAGAACCAAGAGGACGTGGCTTTTTGATAAACCAGTTCAAGATAAAGAACAGCACAATACCTTCAAGCGCCATTTCATAAAGCTGAGATGGGTGACGAGGAAGTGGCCCACCATTCGGGAACACGATAGCCCATGGCACATCAGTCACTCGGCCCCAAAGCTCACTGTTCATGAAGTTACCTAAACGACCCATGCCCAAACCAAATGGAACCAATGGCGCGATCATGTCAGCAACACCAAAGAAGGTTCGACCGTTCTTTTTCGCATACCAGAACATCGCAGTGATAACACCAAGCAAACCACCGTGGAAAGACATACCGCCGGTCCATACCTTAAAGAGGTACAGTGGGTCTGCTAAGAAAAGGTCAAAATTGTAGAAAAGCACATAGCCAATACGACCACCAAGCACCACACCAAGGAAGCCAGCAAACAGCAGATCTGATACTTGCTCTCGAGTCCAACCACTATCAGGTTGATCAGCTCGGCGGTTTGCTAACCAAAGCGCAAACATAAAACCGACTAGGTACATTAGGCCATACCAACGAACTGAGATTGGTCCTAGTTCAATAAGAACAGGATCGATATTTGGGAATTCGATAAAACCCTGAGACATACTTGGCTCTCTATCTAAATAATAAACAATGGGTTAGCTACTTCACTGAAGTTAAGCGACTCAGTAAAACAACCAACGGAGAAATACACTACAGCAGCATCATCGATGCTATAAACATTAAAAATACCGCAAAGAATTTTTTCAACACTGGCGTTGGCAGTTGAGTCGCCAACTTAGCGCCAATTCGAGTGGTCAACACTGAGGTGCAAGATATCGCAACCAGAGCGGGTAGATACACGTAACCTAAACTGAAAGCGGGTAAATCGTTAACCGATGAACCATGCCAAATAAATCCAAGCATTCCTGAAATCGCAATGACACAACCGCATACTGAAGAAGAACCGACGGCTTTGCGCATTTCCACACCGTGATGATTCAGGAAAGGTACAGATAAAGAGCCTCCACCGATACCGGCTAAGCTCGATACCACACCAATTCCGCCGCCATACATCATCGTCTTCACCGAACTAGGCATTACTTTTTGGCTTGTTGAACGAATCGATAGCAGCATTTGCAACGCCAGTACCAAGACAATCATACCAAACACCTTCGGCAGATATTGCGCGGGAATAACGTCTGCGATGAAAGAACCTAGGAAGCCACCGACCACCACTCCAGGCATCAGCCACTTCACAACAAAGATCTCGACATTGCCGAGCTTTAGGTGATTAATCGCAGAAGATCCTGACGTAACAATAATGGTTGATAATGAAGTCGCTAACGCCATCTGCATTGCAAACTCTTGAGGAATACCCGCTTTAGGAAGTAAAAACAGTAAGGCTGGCACCACCAGCAAACCACCACCAATGCCCAGTAAACCCGCTAAAACACCAACAACAGCACCAAGGCCTGCTAACAAGCCAATGAGTTCGTATGACACGTTAAATCCTATTTTTTACCCGCTCGAATGAAGCCTGTAAACTCACGCTCTTCGAAATAGTTGAGCATCATACTATAGATGTCACTTCCATACGGTTTTGATAGCGCCTCATTTGCCAAATCTTGCAGTTCACTAAGCTTAGATTGACGAATCAAATACTTAGTCCTTGCGACATTTGAGGTATTCATACTTAACGTCTCATACCCTAATCCAATCAAGAGCAAAGCGCCCATTGGATCACCCGCAAGCTCTCCACATATACACACAGGCAATTGATATTGCTTACAAGTATCATGGATGTGTTTCAATGCCATGATCACTGCAGGGTGCATGGATTCATAGACATCAGAGACGCGGGAATTGTTCCGATCAACCGCCAATAAATATTGAGTTAAATCATTGGTGCCCACCGAAACGAAATCAACTTTATCCGCAATCAGCGGAAGAAGGTAAAGCATGGATGGCACTTCAATCATGATACCGATACGCGGCATACGAACTCGATTGTCGAGCTCATGCACTTCATCGTAGGCTTGCTCGATGAGTTGAACAGTATCATCCAGTTCTTGAGTGCTAGAGATCATTGGCAACAAGATACTCAAGTTCTGGCTATCACAACTCGCACGTAACATCGCACGCAATTGGATAATAAAGATGTCAGGGTGATCGAGTGTAAAACGAATACCACGCCAGCCTAGGAATGGATTGTCTTCTTCTATTGGGAAGTAAGGTAACGCCTTATCTCCACCGATATCGAGTGTACGCATCACAACTTGCTTTTCAGGGTAACTCGCGAGCACAGATCGATACTGCTTGAACTGTTCGTCTTCTGACGGGAATCTCTGCTGCAACAAGAAAGAGATTTCTGTTCGATACAGACCTACGCCATCCACCCCTTGGTTGATCGCAATATTGGTATCGGCACTTAAACCCGCATTAAGCAAGATCTCGACTTGTCGGTCATCTTGGGTTTTTGCCGGTAAGTACAATTCTCGGTTAACCATAGAGGAGAGCTCACTCTCTTCTAGAATTAGCCCTTGGTATTCGCTCAGTAGGCTCTGAGTCGGCTCAATAAAGATCTCACCGCTGTAACCATCAACAATCGCTTGTTTGCCATTGGCTTGAGCTAAGTTGAGATTTACCCCCATTACCGAGGGAATGCCTAACGCACGAGATAAAATAGCCGCGTGCGAGTTCGCCGCCCCTTCCAAGGAAACGACAGCTAATAACTTCTCTTTTGGAATCGACGCTAAGACTGAAGCCGTTAACTCACGCACCACCAAGACAATCGGTTTATCTAGCGTCCGCAGCTCATGCTCTGAGTTATGAAGGAAATAAAGCAGCCTTTGACCCAGCTCGCGAATGTCTTGCGCCCTCTCTCGAAGGTAGACATCAGACATACGGGCAAAGCGGTTAGAGTAGCTCTCAACAACCTGTCTTAATGCCCAATCGGCCTTATCGCCTTTTTGAATTTGGCTTTTCAGGTCCTTACGCAACATAGGGTCGTTGAGTAAGTGGGTAAACAAGTCAAAGATCGCCAGCGCATCTTTGTTGATTTCACTGTCTAGGCGCTTTCGCATGCGCTTGAAATCGTTGAGGGCATTTTCGACCGCAACCGCCAACAACTCATGTTCTCTTTCAACATTGAGCGTCGATGCCGGGTAAACATCGGTTAATTCAGGCTGGGTGTTGTCCCACCATAAATCACCGATAGCGACACCGGATGATGCAGCAATACCTTTAATCGCGGGCAGCTTTTGTTGTTCAAGAAGCCAATGGCCTTGAGTTTGGGCATGCGCCACAATAACCGCAAGTTGAGCAGAGAGAGTGACAAGGAAAGACTCTTCCATTTCACTGAATAAACGAGGAGATTTCTGTTGAATAACCAAAACGCCAAGCACTTGCTTGCGATGGATAATCGGCGTGCCTAGAAAAGAGTGGTAAACACTTTCTCCTAGTTCTGGAAAAAACTTATAAGCTGGGTGAGCAGATGCTTGTGCAAGGTTAATAGGTTCAGCACTTCTTTTGACAAGGCCAACTAAGCCTTCGTCAAAACCAATGTGAATACTATTCCCTTCAAAGATCAGGCCTTGAGTTGCCATCAACTCAAGGCGCTGCATATCATTATTCGCTAGATACACGGTGCAGCACTCTGTCTGCATCGCACTGCATGTCTCTTTCACCAAAATATCAAGAGCCGTCGACACATCTTCAACTCTTGATACGTGTTCAACTATTTCCCTTAGTTGGCTGAGCATGCTTAACCTCTACGCAATTTGCGTTTTCCTTTTGTTTTTCGCTCTTTAAACGGCATTGCTAAAGATGCGAATTCTTTCATCGCTCGACGGTAAACATCTCGCTTAAAAGAAACAACTTGTCGAACTGGGTACCAGTAACTCACCCAACGCCAACCATCAAACTCAGGTGTACTTCCACGCTGCATATTGATATGCGATTCATCGCAATCTAAGCGCAAAAGGAACCACTTCTGTTTTTGTCCAATACAGACAGGTTTCGAATCCCACCGAACCAGTCGTTTGGGTAGCTTATAGCGTAACCAATGACGACTTGTCGCGACGATTTTTACATCCTTTTTTGTAAGGCCAACCTCTTCATACAACTCACGGTACATTGCCTGTTCCGGAGTTTCACCTTCATCTATTCCCCCTTGAGGGAATTGCCATGAATGTTGCCCGTATCGTTTAGCCCAGAAGACCTGACCATGGTTGTTACAGATTACAATACCAACATTTAATCGGTAACCATCGCCATCTATCACTGGCCAACCTCTATCTAAATTTTTAATTACACTGATTTTTCCACATATCCCCAATTGGAGCAAACTTAGTGACGTGACAAGCGCTATATTTATGAATATTAACTAAGAATATGGATAAGTTTTGCTCAAAACCTAGTTACCCACACAAGAGTGAGACATAGACCACATTTATTCACCTTTTCTGTGAATAACTATGTGAAGAATTACCCGCAATCGTTTTTTTTAATCCATACATTCATCAACACCGAAAGTAGCCCTCTCGCCATTAACAATAAAAAACACTTAAAATCATTAACTTAAAAATAAAATCATAAAATAAACAATCTTCAAAAACCAAAAGATCTTTTCAAAATCAAACATGGTTAAAGATCAACCACTCCGCTGCTTATCCACACTGATGGGTCAAAGATTCATTTTGAACCCCATTTAGCAAGCATTTTATCCACCACAAACCCCTGTTTATTTATACACTAAATTAATATTTCAATTAATTACCTTCATGACCTGTGGATAACCATGAGTTTGATCCCTTTCATAGCAATGAGATCATTTCTTAACCAGTCAGCATTTGGTGATAACTTCTGATAAAATCATTTTTTTGATCATGCCTTTTATTATGAAACCAGAACCACAAACACAACAAGAGCTCTTAGACAGAGCGTATGCTATCGCCGGAATGACATTCAAAGAGCTCGCAGATGAAGCTGAGATGATCATGCCAAACGATCTTAAGCGCGATAAAGGCTGGGTTGGACAACTATTAGAATGGCATTTGGGTGCAGCAGCAGGCAGTAAACCAGAGCAAGATTTTGCTAAGTTAGGGATCGAGCTAAAAAGTATTCCTATTGGTTATTCTGGCAAGCCTTTAGAAACAACCTTTGTCTGCGTAGCACCGCTAATGGGAGTACAAGGATTAACATGGGAAACCAGTCACGTCCGAAACAAGCTGTCTAAAGTGTTATGGATCCCCGTAGAAGGTGAGCGAGAGATCCCGCTAGCAGAAAGACATGTCGGATCCCCATTACTCTGGACGCCAACCCAAGCAGAAGACGAAATCTTAAAAAGAGATTGGGAAGAGCTCATGGAATTGATCGTGTTAGGCAATGTTGAGCAGATCACAGCAAGACACGGAGAAGCATTGCACTTACGACCAAAAGCAGCGAACAGCCGAGTGTTAACAGAAGCGTATGGTGCGAGTGGAAAACCTATCAAGACCAAACCTCGTGGTTTCTATCTACGAACCCAGTTCACCCATAACTTGCTCACAACACACTACGCATAAATAGTTCACAGCCACTGTGCCTAGCGATTAATCCTTGTTTCACCAATGACTAACGCAATGGATGGCATGGGTTGTCGTGTGTTACAGAGGCGTTCTAATGCGACTTTAGAGCTAGCTCTATATCACAGTAGCTTTGGCTTGGTTCATTACCAAACTCGTCATACGCATTGTGCAAACGCAGGTATGCCTTTTCAAAGCCCAGCCGGAGCAACTCCTCTTTCACTTGATCCAAGGATCCAAAGTGAAGCGGTTCTCCGTCTTGCTTAACGGGTTCCAGCTTGTGTTTATATTCTACCGCCAATAGATATTCCGAGATATCGGAACACCCTATAACGTACACTTTAGGTGTTTGATAAGAGTCTTTATGCTCTCCATGTAACCACATGTCTAATTGATGCTTTTGCATAGCCTGCCTCCATTGCTACATAAAGCTTAGTAGAACTCTTTTCCTTTACTAGATAACGACTTAAAAAATCATACATAACGGCTTAAAAAAGCAAAAAAGAGAAGCAAGTGCTTCTCTTTTTTGGCCAGTTCTAGTTCAAAAGCTTGTGCTTTCGACGCCATAACCATCGCTGATCTTTATCTTGTGGGGTGAAAGGCGCTATCACCCCACAAGATTACGTCGGTATTCGCGCGCTTAAGACTCGACGAAGATGACGAACTCGACGTTCAATCGTGACTACTTCAGGTTCAGAAAAACCAATTGGTCGACCATCGGCTTCAAGGCCAATATCTCTCAATAAGTGGGTATTGTTCCATGGTAGATCATATGAACTACGACGAACTTTTCGTTGCCATTCACGTTCTTCACGACGAAGGTCTGCACGGATAAGGACTGTTGCTAGTTTTAAATAGACTGAGTGACGCATAATAATTCTCCAGTTGTGGAATAAACTGAGGAAAAATAGCGTTCTAGATAGTATGAGGGCTTCTCACTTAGCTGCTATTTTTCCGCAGCCAAATAAGGGTACGGATCTATTAGTTAGGTTTATCTTGGGTGTTTCGATCGGCCATGGCTGATGCTTGTGACATAACAGTCACCATGTCAGTACACGGATCAAACGACGCGCAAATATGCTGTATAAAATCGAAATGTTTCATTTGCGCCTCCAAACTAACTAAAAAATCCAAAAAGAAATGGGGTAGTAAAAGCAGACAAGTCTTTGTTAAAACGCTGCTTTCACGGTTAAAGTCTAACCAAGTGAGTATATTATTCAACCGATAATTAATTAACAATTTCAAAACAAATGATTCACCCAAAATATTGGTTGCATATCACTTTATATATAACATATTCACTATGATTATATAAAATCACAGAATATCTCTCTTAACGACCTAACATCCAATAGCTCAATCTATCAGCCAGCAACTGCTAACTGGAAGATATAGCGATGAGTAACAAAAAAAGCCACGCATGATGTGTGGCTCTTAGATTGACACTAACCGGATAAAATCGATTCATTGAGAGTACTAAACAACACCTTCAGAAATCAGGCTATGTTTGTTCAGTAATCGGTACATGGTTGCGCGCGAAACTCCAAGTTCCTTAGCAGCCAACGATACTTGACCACCATAAGATTCCAGAACAATCAGCAACGCATCTCGCTCTGAACGCTCACGGATACTTTTGAGGCTACGGCGCTCATCATTTTGCTTAGGTAAATCCAGCTGATGATCGTCAATGATCACCGAATCCGACATCAACACAACGCGTTTGATTTGGTTCATCAATTCACGGACATTGCCCGGCCAGTGATAACGATTCATCGATCGAAGCGCTTCGTCAGAGAAGCTCTTAGCTTGAGCATTAAACTCTTTTGAATACTGACGTAAGAAATGATTGGCCAACACTGAGATATCACTAACCCGCTCTTTTAAGCTCGGAACCTGAATTCGTAGAACATTGATGTAGTGGTAAAGCTCTTCATTGAAGTCACCCTCAATCAATGCCTTTTCAATATCAGAAGAGTTAGCCGCCAGAATACGAACATCCACCGATTTTGACCCAGTCTCCGTCTCTACCTTGCCTTCTTGCAAGAAGCGCAACAAATTCAACTGTTGATTGCGGGGCATCGCTAACACATCATTGAGCAATATCGTGCCACCATCAGCCTCTTCCAACATACAAGGTGCAGCACCAAGCTGAGCTGAAATGCCGAAGACTTCAGACTCAATTCTCATCTCAGACAGAGCTCGGCAGTTGACCGTTAAAAATGGCTTTTGCGCGCGCGAAGAATTTTGATGAATAGAGCGTGCAATCGTCTCTTTGCCTGCCCCACTCTCGCCATAAATTAAGATGCTGACATCAGTCGGCCCAATACGCTTTACTTGGTCTCTTAGGCGCTTTACTGCAACCGAGTCGCCCAACAAGCCCATATTGTTGTTAATGCCGTAGTTTGGCCATACTTTCTGCTCAAGCTTAAGCATACCAAGCTGGTGACCAATGGTACTCAGTAGCTGCGCATCTGGAATGGGTGCCGTGAAAAAGTCGATACAGAAGTTAACGATAAACTGGCAAATAGTATCGGAGCTTAATTGCGATTCACGGATAAAGGCGAGCCATCTAACCTGCTTATTGTTACTCACCAAGTTTGCAATGCCATTTAGGCTGAACTCATCATGGCTAAGGTCCACAATACCAATGCATGGGCCTATGTCGGCAATCAATGCATCGGCTTTTCGTAAATCTGCACACTGGGTACACTGCCAACCCACTTGTTCTAATACAGATAACCAGGGTTCGTACGCACCACCAACGACGATAAGAGAACCTGGTAAGGAATCCATCTTAAATTGAGTTCCCATCCTTCTTCCTTATTCTATTTTTATTTAAATCAGGCTAATACGAGTCACTGCTTCATCGTTCGACAAAAATGCCGCGAGATCGTATTCAGCGCAGAGACGTATAGTAGTGAGACTATCTTAGATTTTTTGTCTCAATAGTAAGACTATGTCAGAAATAATGATTTTTCGAATCAAGAGTGCGGTACAGGCAAGGTTTTGGACACTTAGAAACAGAAAAAGCCACCCGAAGGTGGCTTTTAAATTGAATCGGCTGTTACGGCCTGTCAGCGAAAATTACGCTTGAGGACGCATTGCCGGGAACAAGATCACGTCACGAATTGTGTGCGTGTTAGTAAATAGCATCGCTAGGCGATCGATACCAATACCTTGACCCGCTGTTGGCGGTAGGCCGTGCTCTAGTGCAGTAATGTAGTCTGCATCGTAGTACATAGCTTCGTCATCACCCGCGTCTTTTGCGTTAACTTGCGCTTTAAAACGCTCGTCTTGGTCTTGTGCATCGTTAAGCTCAGAGAAACCGTTCGCTACTTCACGGCCACCGATGAAGAACTCAAAGCGGTCTGTGAAGAATGGGTTGCTGTCGCTACGACGAGCCAGTGGAGAGATGTCCGCTGGGTAGCCAGTGATGAACGTTGGTTGAATTAGCTGAGGCTCAGCCGTTTCACCAAAGATCTCTTCAAGAAGCTGACCACATGTCCAGAACTTCTCAACGTACAGACCCACTTCTTCTGCAATTTTAACCATCAATTCTCTGTTCTGAAGATCGTCTTCAGTCAGAGCTTGAATGTTTGCATTTTCAGGTGTGTAGTGTTTGATTGCATCGAACATGCTCATGCGAGCGTAAGTGCCACCGAACTCAACCGTTTCGTCGCCGTAAGGCATAGAAGTCGAACCAAGAACGTCCATCGCTGCTGTGCTTAGCATCTCTTCTGTTAGATCCATTAGATCTTTGTAGTCAGAGTACGCTTGGTAGAATTCCATCATTGTGAATTCTGGGTTGTGACGTGGAGAAAGACCTTCGTTACGGAAGTTACGGTTGATCTCGAATACACGGTCAAAACCACCAACTACTAGACGCTTAAGGTAAAGCTCAGGTGCAACACGTAGGTACATGTCGATGTCTAGTGCATTGTGATGAGTGATGAATGGACGTGCTGTTGCACCGCCTGGGATCACGTGCATCATTGGCGTTTCAACTTCTAGGTAGCCTTTTGAGCTCATGAAGTTACGGATTGAAGACACAAGCTTAGAACGCACGATGAATGTGTTACGAGAGTCTTCGTTCACGATTAGGTCAACGTAACGCTGACGGTAACGCATCTCTTGGTCAGTTAGACCGTGGAACTTCTCTGGCAGAGGACGAAGTGCTTTCGTTAGCAATTCAAACTCTTCCATGTTCACGTAAAGGTCGCCTTTACCAGACTTGTGAAGCGCACCTTTAACACCGATGATGTCACCGATATCTAGGCCTTGGTACTTCTCTTTTAGTACTTTTTGAACGTCTTTCGCTGCGTATGCTTGGATACGACCAGAAGTTTCTTGAATCGCAAGGAATGGACCACGCTTCGCCATAATACGACCAGCGATCGCAACGATGTGGTTAAGCTCTTCTAGCTCTTCCTTAGTCTTCTCACCGAATTCCGCTTGAAGGTCGCCAGCTAGGTGCTCACGACGGAAGTCATTTGGGTGACCGTTAGCTTTGCAGTTCAGGCGGATGTGATCCAGCTTGCTGCGGCGCTCAGCGATTAGTTTGTTCTCTTCAGGTGAAGAAGCTTCTTGTGCGTTTTCGTTTTGAACAGCATCAGTCATTAGAGATGTACCCTGCTTTTATAATTTGGACAGCTATATTTTTTCAAATATAGGCATTTTTACCAATATTATTGGTAAAGCTTAATAGTTGGTAAAGCTTACAGACCTGATTTCAGGCTAGCTTCAATAAACTTGTCTAAGTCACCGTCAAGAACCGCTTGAGTGTTACGGTTTTCGATGCCGGTGCGCAAATCTTTGATACGAGAATCATCCAGTACGTAAGAGCGGATTTGACTGCCCCAACCGATGTCTGATTTCGTCTCTTCGCTCGCTTGTTTTTCAGCATTTTGTTTTTGAATCTCAAGTTCAAAAAGCTTAGCACGTAGCTGCTTCATCGCTTGATCTTTGTTCTTATGCTGCGAACGGTCATTCTGACATTGAACCACTGTGTTGGTTGGAACGTGAGTAATACGTACCGCCGATTCAGTGGTGTTTACGTGCTGACCACCAGCACCAGAGGCACGGTATACGTCAATACGTAAGTCAGAAGGATTAATGTCGATCGTAATGTTGTCATCAATCTCTGGGTAGATAAACGCAGATGCAAATGAAGTATGACGACGGCCACTTGAATCAAATGGTGACTTACGAACTAGACGGTGAACACCGGTCTCTGTACGTAACCAACCATAAGCGTACTCACCAGAAATACGTACCGTTGCGCCTTTAAGGCCAGCAACATCACCATCAGACACTTCGATAACTTCGGTCTTGAAGCCTTTCGAATCTGCCCAACGTAAGTACATGCGCAACATCATTGAAGTCCAGTCTTGAGCTTCTGTACCGCCCGAGCCTGACTGTAAATCGATGTAGCAATCTGATGCGTCGTGATCGCCAGCAAACATACGACGGAATTCCAGTTTTTCTAGCTTAGCTTCTAGCTCAGTCAGTTCTGGTTCAATTTCGTCAAACGTTTCTTGGTCTTCTTCTTCAACCGCAAGCTCTAATAGACCTTCAACATCCTCAACACCTTGGTCAAGTTGGTCGATCGTTTCTACTACCGCTTCCAATGCAGAACGTTCTTTACCTAGCGCTTGAGCACGCTCAGGTTCGTTCCATACATCCGGTTGTTCTAATTCTGCGTTTACTTCTTCTAGACGCTCTTTCTTAGCGTCATAGTCAAAGGTACCCCCTCAGGATATTTGTGCGTTCAGACACATCCTGCAGACGGTTTTTAATAGGATTGATTTCAAACATTTTAGCTCATCATTTATGAGTAGAATTTAACCGAAGAATTGTACTCAAAAGTGTGACGGAGATACAGAATTTTTTAGAGTGGAAAGCCAAGATTCAATAACTTAGTGGGATATAAATTTGACAGGCTAAAAAAAGACGTAGGATTTATAAGGGAAAGAAAGAAAACAAGCCCTGTTTTTGAACAGAGCTTGTTGAGTTGGGAGCTAAATGATGAACATTATTCAGTGAAGATAACGCTATTTGGCTTCAACTAATTCGCTTCAATATGGTCAATCATCAACTGCAAAGATTGGTTGCCACGAAACTCGTTGATATCCAGCTTAAATGCAAGATTGACCGTTTTCACTGACGCATCAGGCCAGCGACGTAAATCAACGTTGAAGGCAATACCATCGATCATTACATTGGTTGGATGGCCTTTGTATAAAGGTTCTAGCATTAATTTAAGGTGTTTCTCACCCACCAATTTTTGATGCAGTACTTTGAACTCACCGTCGAAGATGGGTTCTGGGAACGCTTGCCCCCAAGGACCACCTGAACGCAATGTTTCAGCGGTGTGCATTGAGAACTCTTCAGGTAACAGTTCACCATCAGACAAGATGATGCCCTTCAGCGCCGTCTCACCGAGCTCTTTGCGCACAACATCATCAAACATCTTGCTGAATCGCTCGAAGTCTTTTTCCATAATGGTCAAACCGGCCGCCATCGCATGGCCACCAAACTTCAAGATCAAGCCTGGGTTTTGAGTATCAATTCGGTCGAGCGCATCGCGCATGTGCAAACCCGGAATCGAGCGGCATGAACCTTTAATACTGCCTTCACCACCATCAGCAAATGCGATCACTGGGCGGTGGTATTTGTCTTTGATACGCGAAGCCAAAATACCAATCACACCTTGGTGCCAATCACGTTGGAACAGGGCTAAACCGGAAGGCAGATCATCTTTACCAAACTCAAGGCGCTCACAAAAAGCCATCGCTTCTTGTTTCATGCCCTCTTCGATCTCTTTACGTGTCTGGTTCAAGCCATCTAACTCGCTGGCCATTCGACGCGCGGCGTGAATGTTATTGCTCATCAACAACTCAACACCAAACGACATATCATCCAATCGACCTGCCGCATTGATACGCGGGCCAAGTGCAAAACCAAAATCAGAGGCGACCAAACGCTTAGCGTCTCGCTTAGCAATTTCAATCAAGGCCTGAATACCCGGGCGCGCTTTGCCTGCACGGATACGCTGTAAACCTTGATGAACCAAAATACGGTTATTTTCATCGAGTGGTACCACATCAGCAACGGTACCTAACGCAACCAAATCGATCAGTTCCATCAACTTAGGTTCTGTCATGCCATGTTGTGCGAACCAGCCCAATTTACGCATATGAACACACAGCGCCATCATCAGGTAAAACGCCACACCCACACCCGCTAATGCTTTTGAAGGAAATGCACAGCTTTCTAGGTTGGGGTTAACCATCGCATCAGCGATTGGCAGTTCATTACCCGGCAAGTGATGATCGGTAACCAACACATCAAGGCCTTGCTCTTTAGCGAAGCGAACACCGTCAATCGAAGAGACACCGTTGTCCACGGTCATGATCACTTCGGCACCAATCTCAATCGCTTGTTCAACAACCTCTGGGCTCAAGCCGTAACCATCTTCAAAGCGGTTTGGTACTAAGTAATCGACATTCGAACTGCCCAGCATACGCAGTGCCAACACCGACAAAGCTGAACTGGTTGCGCCATCAGCATCAAAATCACCGACAACAATAATGCGTTTTTGAAGCTTAATCGCATTGAAAAGCAGTTCAACCGCGGCATCGATACCGCCCAGTTTTTGATAGGAGTGTAAGCCTTTCGCAGCCGTCTCCAGTTGCTCTGCACTGTCGATTCCGCGACTCACATAAATGCGCTTTAACAAGTCAGGTAAGTGAGCAGGTAAAACTGAAGTATCGACCTCAGGGCGGCGTTGGATCTCTATCATATAAAAATGGGCCCGATATCAATCAGGCCACTCCTTAAATCAAAAACATGGGGGAATTAAAACAACGAGCGATGAGGTTAGATAACTTTCAAAGAGTCTCATCGCTCTGAACAAATCATACGTTCTAAACCAAACTGATTTGCTCGGAATAAAGCTTACTGCTCTAAACGCTGAAGAAGTTGAGCAGGCGGTAAGTAACCACTCACCAACTCACCACTTGCTAGCACGATAGCAGGTGTACCATTAATACCAAGCTCACGGCCTAGTTGATACTGCTTCGCTATGATTTGCTTCTGCTCGCTAAGGTCTTTGCCCGCTGCTGGCATTTTACGTTCTGCTTTAGCGCTGTGCATCGCTGCTTTTGGATCGTCAGAAGCCCAGATTGCTGCCATTTGGTCGGCAACTTGTCCGGTCGCACCTTGGCGTGGGTAAGCCATGTAACGAACGGTAATACCCAGATCGTTATAGCCTTGCATTTGGCTGTGTAGACGAACACAGTAGCCACACGTAATGTCAGTAAACACCGTCACAACGTACTTTTCGTTATCGGCTTTATATTCGATAACCGTATCTGACAATGCCGCGACCTTTTCAGCATTCAGCGGAGCTTGACGCTCGGCCAACACATCGCTGAACTTACCGTTGTCATCCAAAGAGTAAAGAGTGCCCGCTAGAAAGTGATCGCCCTTTGGAGAAGAGAAGATAATGCCGCTGTTGGTTTGAATTTCTAACAGGCCATCGATATCTGAAGGAACAATCTTCTCTACCTTAATACCGATTTTTTCAAAGCGCTTCGTTAACGCGGCTGTATCAACAGCTTGCGTTGAAGCAGCTTCTACGGCTGTTGATGTTTGTTCTACTTTCGCTTCCGATGCATTACATGCAGTAATCATGAGAGGAAGCGCTAATAGAGGAAGACGGCGTAATACGCTCATTAAGTTCACCTTAAAAATAAATGGATTTAAGCACGTGGGTGATGCTGAGCGTGAATTTGCTTCAGCCTTTCAGTCGCCACGTGAGTATAAATTTGGGTTGTCGATAAGTCACTATGCCCAAGCAACATCTGTACGACCCTGAGATCTGCGCCATAGTTCAGTAAATGCGTTGCAAAAGCATGCCTTAATACGTGTGGCGACAATAATTCCGTGTCGATACCCGCTATCACCGAGTAATGCTTGATACGATACCAGAACGTTTGACGGGTCATTTGCTTCGCTCGTTTACTTGGAAAAACCACATCCGAACTATTATCACCCAACAATTGTGGGCGACCTTGCTCGATAAATGTCTCTATCCAATCCACCGCATTTTCGCCCATTGGTACTAAGCGCTCTTTGCCACCTTTACCAATAACACGCACCACGCCTTGTCTTAGGCTGATGTTTTCCATGGTCAGGCTAACGAGCTCTGTCACACGAAGTCCAGTTGCATAGAGTAACTCAAGCATCGCTTTATCGCGAAGCTCAATAGGGTCGTTTGGATCTGGCGCTTCAAGCAGCGAATCCACTTGCTCTTCACTTAGGTCTTTCGGTAAGCGCTTCGGCAGTTTCGGGCTGATCAACAGCGCACTAGGATCGTCAGCTCTTACTTTCTCGCGATGTAAATATTGGAACAAACGACGAATGGCAGACAACATGCGTGCACGAGAAGTCTGCTTGAAATCGGCATCGGCTAACCAACCTTGATAATCTTGCAACCCTGACAGGCTAATAAAATCGAGGCGATAATTGTGCTTTTCCATCCACGTCAGAAGCTTGGATAAATCCGTACGATAAGAGACGAGTGTATTCTCTGATAACCCTCTCTCCATCCACATAGCATCTAAAAACTGTTCAACTAGACCGTGGTCTGCGCTCTGCCCTTGAGGCGACTGCATAGTGTTACTCACAATATTGGAAACTGTTTTGAGAGTATGTCAGAGCAAATATGAATGCCATAAAAATTACGACTTGAGCGGATAATCGCTGCAATCGAAGTCGATTTATGGTTAGAATTCGCCATCTGAAATTAAAATCGAACGTTTGCTATGAAAATTGGATTATTTTACGGCTCAACCACCTGCTATACCGAAATGGCAGCAGAGAAAATTCGCGGCATTATTGGTGAAGACCTAGTTGATATCCATAACGTGAAAGAAACCCCTCTTTCTTTTATGGCGGACTACGACCTTTTATTGCTTGGTATCTCAACGTGGGATTTCGGTGAAATTCAAGAAGACTGGAATGAGTTGTGGGAAGACATCGCAACCACGCCAATGAAAGGCAAGGTTGTGGCTCTGTTTGGTCTAGGAGATCAAGAAGGCTACGGTGAGTGGTTCTTAGATGCGATGGGACTATTGCATGATGAACTGAAAACCGCAGGCGCTGAGTTTGTCGGCTTCTGGCCAAACGATGACAGCTACGAATTCGAAGCATCTAAAGCGTTAACGGAAGACAAATCTCAATTTGTTGGTTTAGCTCTGGATGAAGATTCACAGTACGAACTCAGCGACGAACGCATCGCAACTTGGGTAGAGCAAGTACTCGTCGAGTACAGCGAAAAGCTTTAAGTTCTGCAGCCTTAGAGTTCAGAGCTAAGAACTAAGAACTAAGAGCTTCAGGCAGAAATAACATCATCGATTAGATACAAAAAGGCCTCATTACTGCGAAGTAATGAGGCCTTTTCTATTCAACTTTGTATTGAATACGGACTAACGATCTAATCTCAACGGAAGATTAAATCGTCTCTTCCGCCATCTCTTGTTCTGTTGATTTACCAACAAAGAACATACAGATGATTGCAGCAGCAGTTGGAAGTAACCAACCCATACCAATCTCAAACAATGGCAGCATCTTAAGTGCAGACACATCTACACCCGCTACTTTAGCGCCATCAATAAGAGCAAACAGCAATGACACTAATACCACCACGCGGTAAGCCGCTTTTGGATTAGGGAAACGACTACGCAAGAACGTCAGTGCGACTAGAGCGATAGCTACTGGGTAAAGCGCAAACAATACTGGTACAGACAGAGAAATCAGCTGAGAAAGACCAACGTTCGCTACGGTTGCACAAGCTACACCATTGATGATTACCCAAGTCTTGTAAGACAGCGGCGTTAGCGAGCTGAAGTAATCAGAACATGCTGATACAAGGCCAATCGCCGTTGTTAGACACGCCAATAGAACGATCACAGAAAGTACTAGCTGACCAGAAGGGCCAAACAACGATTGAACGTATAGGCTTAAGATTGCGCCGCCATTGTCCGCACCCGCTGCAACTGTTGCACTTGTTGCGCCAAGGAAGAACAAAGAGATGTAAACAAACGCTAGACCAGCAGCTGCAATGCAACCTGCGCTGATCAGATACTTAGTCGTCGCTGCACGGTCAGTAATGCCCTTGCTACGAATCGCGTCAACAATCAGCATACCAAACATCAAAGAAGCAAAAGTATCCATGGTGTTGTAGCCTTCAAGGAAGCCTTTGGTCATTGGCTGAGTGATGTACTCACCGTGAGCCGCAAGAATATCGCCTTGAGGATTAACGAATACAGCGATCGCCAGTACAACCAAACCAACGAATAGTGCAGGTGTTAGGACCTTACCAATCACGTCGATAAGCTTACCTTGCGACCATGAGAAGAACATCGCTACCACAAAAAATGCAATCGAAAAAAGAGTGAGGTGAGCTTGAGAGGCATCGATGAAGAACGGTTTCACCGCCATCTCATAAGCAACAAGACCGGTACGAGGCGCAGCAAATGCAGGACCGATAATGATGAAGATCAGCACAGCCATGATAGTTGCAGCTTGCTTAGGAAGGTCTTTAGTTAGATGACCCCAAGAGCCGCCCGCCACTGCAACTGCGACGATAGTGATTAACGGCAGACCAACGGCGGTCAGCAGGAAACCAGACATCGCTGGAAGAAAGTGGTCACCAGCCAATTGGCCAGCAAGAGGTGGGAAGATGATGTTACCCGCACCTAAGAAAAACGCAAAAAGCATAAAGCCCAATGCCATTATATCTGTTAGTTTTAGACTCTGTTTCACAGATAATCCTTAATTATATTTATGAATTTATGTTGTGTTTACATGAATGTTACAGCTCAAGGCTGCCAATCAATCTATAAAATAGTCGCGCATAATGACGAAACGCTCGCCTAGCTGCAAGTCACCATAAAAAAACACCATATAAATTTGTATATACGAACAAAAAGCAGTGGATTCCACTGGATATAGAAAAATAGCCATAATTATAAACTAACCATAATTCACAACAATAGTTCTCCAAGCAGAACATTGATTCATACAAATGATTAACATTAGAGCTAATCACTTAAAATATCTCGATACTCAGAACATTCATGAAAGACAAAACCATAGAAACCAAAAGCTTCGATTTCAAAAAATTCTCTATTTACGGGGGACAGAGCGGTATGCCTGTCAGTACCGATGGAGTGCTACTCGGTGCATGGGTTAACCTTGCGGAAAAAGAGTCGGTACTTGATATAGGGACAGGAACAGGATTATTAGCTTTGATGTCGGCTCAACGTTTCGAAGGTGCCTTAATCTCGGCCATTGATATTGATCAGCACGCGATCCATGCCGCGACTATCAATATTGAACAGTCGCCTTGGCAAGATCGTATTCGCCTTCACCAAGGCAGTATTCTAACGGCCGCATTTCCTCAAGCATTTGATGCCATCGTTTGTAATCCCCCTTATTTCAATTCAGGCGAGCAGGCACAGCAAAGTCAAAGGGCCACCGCTAGACACACAACAAGTTTGGATCATCTTGAACTCGCCAAACGCTGTTTCGAACTCACAACAGAGAGTGCAACCGCAAGCTTCATACTCCCAACGCCAGAAGGAGAAGGCTTCATCAAACTTGCCGAGCAATGTGGTTGGTACCTAACAAAACGCCTTGATGTGAAAACAACCGACAAAAAACCGCCAAGCAGAATCCTGTTTGAACTCTCTAAAGATCCTGCTTGTGAGCGAGATCTTCAGTGTGAATCGCTTACAATCCATGGTGATGGCGGTTATAGCGAGGCATTTATTGCACTTACTAAAGATTTTTATCTCAAGATGTAGCAAATACCATGTGATCCTAATCACTAATGCTTCTATAATGTCCGACTACTCTTTTTTATCGTCTGCTGTTAGAAGCAGAAACATTTATTGCTTGTGGAGAAACAACAGTGATCAGAACCTTTGCAGAACTCGATCTAAACCAAGAGCTGCTTAAAGCAATTGACGAAATGGGCTACGAACGCCCTACACAGATACAAGCTGAAGCTATCCCACAAGCGTTAGATGGAAGAGACGTTTTGGCTTCTGCGCCAACAGGTACCGGTAAAACAGCTTCATTTGTACTGCCAGCACTGCAATACCTATTGGACTTCCCACGTAAGAAGTCAGGTCCTGCACGTATGCTTATCCTGACGCCAACGCGTGAACTAGCAATGCAGATCACCGAGCAAGCTCGTGAACTCGCGAAGTACACCAGCCTGAACATCTTTACGATCACTGGCGGCGTGATGTACCAAGAACACGCTGACATCTTAAGTACGACTCAAGATATCGTGGTAGCAACACCAGGTCGTCTGATGGAATACATTGAAGGTGAGCGTTTCGATTGTCGTGCGATTGAATGGTTAGTTCTGGATGAAGCAGACCGCATGCTAGATATGGGCTTTGGCCCGGTTGTGGACCGTTTATCAGCAGAGTGTCGCTGGCGTAAACAAACTTTACTGTTCTCGGCAACGCTAGAAGGTAAAGGTATTGAAGGCTTCACTGAAGATCTTCTGAAAAACCCAGCAGAGATCGATGCGAAATCATCATTGCGTGAACGTAAGAAGATCACTCAATGGTATCACCGCGCCGATTCAGCTAAGCACAAGCTTGATATCCTAAAACATATCATCACGGAGCAAGCTGAACGCAGCATTATCTTCTTGAAGACTCGTGACCGCCTAGGTGACCTACGAGCTCAACTAGAAAGCGCACAGATCCCGTGTGTATGGATCCAAGGTGAAATGCCTCAAGATCGTCGTAACAACGCGATTTCTCGTTTCCGCGATGGTTCTATCAACGTACTGCTGGCAACTGACGTCGCAGCTCGTGGTATCGACCTTCCAGATGTAAGCCACGTTATTAACTACGACATGCCGCGTACAGCAGATGTCTACCTACACCGTATCGGCCGTACGGCTCGTGCAGGTAAGAAAGGTAACGCGGTTTCTATCATTGAAGCGCACGATCAGCTAATGATTGAGCGTGTTGCTCGTTACACTGAAGATGCGATCAAAGAACGCTTCATCGAAGGCATGCGCCCTACGCATAAGAAAGCCGCGGTAACGAAGAAGAAGAAACCGAAGAAAGAAGATAAGAAAGCGGTAGCGAAGCAAAAAATTGCTAAGAAAAAGAAAATCGCTAAGAAAAAGAAAGCCGTTAAGAACAAGTAATCTCGACGCCTTTCAATGATTCAATAAAAAGCCCCATGCAATTATCTGCATGGGGCTTTTCTTTGTCTGGTTTATTATTGCCTGGCTTGTTATCAGGCTAAATAACTCGGTCTCTAATTTAATTACAGGCTAAAGCCAAAGTAACTAATTAGCCAAGGGCTACTAGTTTTGCTCTTCACGCTTGAAGACTAACTCTTTCGCATTCGACTCTTCTTCAACGAAGTAGTAACCCGCGGTATCAAACTTGGTCAGTGCTTCCACTGAATCGATTTTGTTCTCAATAATGTAGCGAGCCATCATGCCACGCGCTTTCTTCGCGTAAAAGCTGATCACCTTGTACTGGCCATTCTTGCAGTCTTTAAAAACTGGCGTGATGATTTGACCATCAAGGCTCTTCGGCTTCACCGCTTTAAAGTATTCGTTCGATGCTAGGTTGATCAACACATTATCGCCTTGAGCATTCAACGCTTCATTCAGCTTGTCTGTGATGATGTTGCCCCAGAACTGGTACAAGTTAGTGCCACGCTCATTGGCTAAGCGTGTACCCATCTCTAGACGGTAAGGCTGCATCAAATCCAATGGCTTCAACAACCCATATAGGCCAGAAAGCATGCGCAGGTGATTCTGTGCGTAGTCAAAATCATCGTCCGATAATGATTCAGCATCTAAGCCTGTGTAGACGTCGCCTTTGAACGCCAAAATAGCTTGGCGAGCATTCTCTTGGGTAAAGGTCTCGCTCCATTGCTCAAAGCGCGCTACGTTCAGCCCAGCAATCTTATCGCTTACCTTCATCAGTGCTGATACATCAGCAGGTGTCAGCTTACGACACACTTCAATAAGCTCTGCAGAGTGTTCAACAAACTCTGGCTGGCTGAAGCGCTCAGTCGCTAATGGTGATTCGTAATCTAATGTCTTGGCTGGAGAAACGACAACTAACATAACTTTACCCTAATCGGTTATCTAACTGGATGCAGCTAGAGTATAGAAAAAACATCAACTTGTCTTTATGACTCTTCCTATTACTTTGATAGACAGATCTAGCTGTAAGTCGCTCACAAAGAAGAATCACTTACAAAGAAAAGGTCGCAGACAAAGTAAAAATTACTCACCAAGAAAAATCGCAGACAGATATAAATCGTAGACAAAGAAAAAGGCTAAGGTCGAAACCTTAGCCTTTCTAATGATTTTAGGATGAGTGATGAATCACTCCAACAAGATTACTTCTTCTTGTTGTTAACCCAAATACCATCTTCCAATTGAGCTTTAAGCTCTGGGAAATCATCCGCATCGAACGTGGGTACTTTACCCGCGTCTAATTGACGGTTGTAGTCTTTCGCTAGCTTAATCACGATACCCGATAGCAAGATGATCGCTACCAAGTTAACAATCGCCATTAGGCCCATCGATACGTCAGCCAATGCCCATACCGTTGGTAGTGTCGCGAGAGAACCGAACATAACCATACCCAGTACAACAATACGGAACAGCACTAGGCCCTTCTTGTTGTTGTGCTCTAGGAAGATAAGGTTCGTTTCAGCGTACGAGTAGTTTGCAATGATTGAAGTGAAAGCGAAGAAGAAAATCGCTACCGCAACAAAGATGCCGCCCCATTCGCCAACTTGTGCTGTTAGTGCACGTTGCGTTAGTTCGATACCCGTCACTTCACCGTGTGGTACATACTCACCAGACATCAGGATGATTGCTACTGTTGCTGAACAGATAACAATGGTATCCATGAACACGCCTAGCATTTGCACATAACCTTGTGATGCTGGGTGCGGTGGGTAAGGCGTAGCAGAAGCTGCTGCGTTTGGCGCAGAACCCATACCCGCTTCGTTCGAGAACAAACCACGTTTGATGCCGTTAATCATCGCTTGTGCGATTGCGTAACCTAGGCCACCCGCTGCTGCTTCTTGCAGACCGAATGCACTCTTGAAGATAAGAGCCAGAACTTCAGGCACTTTCTCAATGTTCATTAGCATCACGTAGATAGCGATAGCTAAGTACGCCAGCGCCATAACTGGAACAATGATTTCTGCAGTGCGAGCAATCTTACGGATACCACCGAAGATAACGAATGCAGAGATAATCACGATACCAACACCAACGTAGCCACGCTCAAAGTCGAATGCCGTGTTCATTGCACTTGCAATCGCGTTCGCTTGAACCGCATTGAAGACTAGACCGAATGCGATGATTAGGAAGATAGAGAATAGAACCCCCATCCAACGCATACCTAGACCTTTCTCCATGTAGTATGCAGGACCGCCACGGTAGTTACCGTCGTTATCACGTGTTTTGTATAGCTGTGCAAGTGTGCTTTCTGCAAACGATGTTGCCATACCTAGCATGGCGATTAGCCACATCCAGAAGATAGCACCAGGGCCACCAGCGGTAAGAGCAACAGCAACACCTGCCATGTTACCTGTACCTACACGAGCAGCGAGACTAGTACAAAGAGCTTGGAAAGAAGAGATACCAGCACTGTCTGCTTTACGGCTGTTTCTAAGAACAGAGAACATGTGGCCGAAATGGCGGAATTGAATGAAGCCTAGTCGTACAGTGAAGTAGATACCCACACCAACGAGTAAGTAAACTAAGATAGATCCCCAAAGGAGATCGTTCATCAAATTGATTAAGTCTGTCACGTGAACCTCGTAATTGAGTTTAAGCACTGATCTTGCTTCCGAGCCTTCCTCTAAATCGCCAATGCCAGTGTCAATGTTGTATCGGCATTCGTTTTATATTTATTTGTTGCGATCTAGATTGTAAATGTCGCTTCATGCATCCATTTTACGTATCAGTGTATTTTTTGACGGGCGGATAATGCAGTGAGATGACCTAAAAATCAATATGCAAACTAATTAATATTTAAATGACATTTCACTAATAACACACCTTTTGTTAACACAATTTTCAACAATCAGGCCTAATAAAAGTCACATTATCGGGACATAATATCAACAATGGCCAGCGCCTTGGTTTAACAAGAATGACATTCGATAAAAATAGCACCAGCCTAGGTTTTACAAGGTATAGTGAAGATCTGTGATTTTTTCTATGGCGATTAAATCCCTCTCCCTCATCATACAATACGCAGCTGTATGCATTGTCGTTAAAGTACTATTCCTTTCGCACAATGAATTAACATTAAAACACGGATAATTTAATCGTTTACGTCAGTCTGTTTGCTTGTTTTTTATACAGAAAATAAAGAGCAATGTGTGAGCATGCATAGGAAATGCAAACAAAACCTTCATAGATTTGAAACAAATGAGAAACAAATCAAGGTTATTGTAGAACCAAATATGGTATCTAATAGTCTGTAAAGACTAGCCCACGGATGGAGATATAGCTTATGGACAACTTTCAATTTGATGAAATATCAGAACTAGAATTACCACGCGCTACTACCAAGACTCGCTCAAAACCACTTAAACGAAAATGGCGAGAAATCGAGGCGATCAACGACCGTCGACAGCTTGAGAAAGAGCTCAGAGAGATGAACCTTGGACTCGATTTTAGCTTAGACGATATTAAGCTTTAATCAGAACAACAAATAAATAGAATGATAAAGGCACCTAAACGGTGCCTTTATTTTTTGTGAGAGCCAATCCATTCACTACACACATTCGCCTTCACTTTGGCGAACTCGAGCAGCTAATTGCTTATATTGGTCCGCGATGGTTTGGCCGAATACAGGGTCATCTTCAGGCAGTTGCCATTGCGATTCGACCTCTTGCCAATCTTGCACCGTAAACGCGTCCACAATCTTAGGAATAATGAACCTCTCCTCCAGTTCCATATGCTTTTTCTGAACAGAGACAAAACCCTCTAATTGTTCAATGAAAAACTGCTGAGGAACAACCGCATCTTGCAGGATCATGTCGACCAAACCTAAAAAGTCAGCCGTTTTCTCAGAAAGCAGTTGATGCTCTAATTCCAAGTCTTCAATCACTTGGTCACTGCCATACTGCTTGAGATAGTAGCGGTAGATAATGTCTTCTTTAGGGTGATGCACCTTATCTGAATGGTTCATCAAGTAATGAACCACCTCAGCGATCAAGCTATAGTTAATGTCACGCTCTTGCTTCAGGCACTCTAATTTATTTTTGAGAATCGCGAGCAAACGAGCCATATAGCCGTGCTCTCTTCTTATCCTTTCAATCATCATAGTATTGCACTCCATTACACCTACTATTTATAAGTGTATATGAAGATGGCAATTTGTGGTTTGACCCTGCTCAGAAAATCATCAATCTACAGTGTCAGTGGTAATGTCCAATCGATAGGCTGTTGATTAATAGAAGAGAGTCGCTCGTTAGTCATAGAGAAATGCTGACAACCGAAGAAACCACGGCGTGCTGATAATGGTGATGGATGAGGTGCGACCAACACATGATGTTTGTCTGCATCAATGGCTTGGCCTTTCTTCTGGGCGTGCGCGCCCCACAGTAAGAAGATGATCGGCTCAGAACGCTGATTTAGCTCAGCAATGATGGTATCGGTAAAGGTTTCCCAACCACACTTGGCATGTGAGTGTGCTTTTGCCTCTTCTACGGTTAGTACCGTATTCAACATTAACACCCCTTGAGATGCCCAAGTATCAAGGTAACCATGACTAGGGATTTCAAAGCCCTCTATATCTTGTGCAAGTTCTTTGTACATATTACGCAGAGACGGTGGGATTTTAACGCCAGGTAGCACAGAGAATGCTAAGCCATGAGCTTGGTTAGCGCCGTGATAAGGGTCTTGCCCAAGGATAACCACGCGTACAGACTCAAAGGGCGTCATATCGAAAGCACTGAACACCTGCTCTTGAGGAGGGTAAATGATTTTCCCACTATTACGTTGTTGTTCGACAAAAGCGAGAACACTCTGAAAGTAGGCTTTCTCACGTTCATCATTAATAATGGATTCCCAAGTCTTTGGTGCGCTCATCGTTTTACTTCCCCAATCATCAAGGTTTCTAGGTTTCGCCAGACAAAAAAATAGCTGTATCGGCTAACGGTCCTAAATAAGGCTCTAGTTATACCTCATACAGCTATCAATAAACATGATGTGTAGGGTTCACTTGTTGATGAATCATAATAATCAGTTCAAGTTGTGTTTATCTCGATTAACCACTTTTTTGCGGTGTACGATAATGGCCGTGACTATGCACATGACGGTTTGGTGTCGGTAAACGACTGGCGACAGCTACAGTTGAAGTTGAAGTTGAAGTTGAAGTTTGGGCTTGTGAATACATAAAGGCACCTCCTCTAAGACATCGTGAACTACATATTCACTTTAATACTATGAAAGAAAGGTGCCAATTTTTAGGAATAGCAGGAAATTAATTATTCCCTCTATTATTACGCTTCTTCGCTAACTAGCGTTGCTGAGCGATGAAACATTCTAAGTTGTTGAATTTCCTCTTTCCAGATCGTCGAATCAATGGTTTCCAAGATAAGAGGGATACCATTAAAGCGAGAATCTGAGCCAATATATTCAAAACAATCCCAGCCAATCTCACCTTTTCCTAAAGAATGGTGTCTATCAACTCGGCTTGCGAACTCAGCTTTTGAATCATTGATGTGCATTGCTCTTAGATAGTGCATGCCCACAATGCGATCGAACTCTGCAAAAGTATGCTCACACGCTTCTTTTGTTCGTAGGTCGTAACCGGCAGTAAAGGTATGGCAGGTATCTAAACACACGCCAACGCGTGACTTATCTTCTACTTGGTCGATGATCTCTGCTAGGTGCTCAAACTTCCAGCCAAGGTTCGTGCCCTGCCCTGAGGTATTCTCAATCACCGCAATCACATCAGGCACCGCTTGGTGAGCCAAGTTGATCGACTCAGCGATCTTGGCCAAACATTCGCTTTCTGAGATTTTCTTTAAATGACTCCCAGGATGAAAATTCAAAAGCGTCAGTCCAAGTTGATTACAGCGCTCCATTTCATCAATAAAAGCTGCACGCGATTTCTCTAGCTTCTCTTCTTCTGGTGCTCCTAAGTTAATAAGGTAGGAATCATGAGGAAGAATGTGCTCAGCGCTAAAACCTAACATTTTGCAGTTGGCTTTAAAGGCGCTGATGGTTTTGGCTTCTAGCGGTTTTGCTGCCCACTGTCTTTGGTTTTTAGTAAACAGCGCAAAAGCATTGGCACCGATCTCTCTTGCGCGCATTGGAGCCTGATCAACACCGCCTGCAGCAGACACATGAGCGCCAATAAACTTAATATTGGTTTGAGGTTTTGAAGATGAATTATTGTTTGTCATTAAATCACTTTACACTTTCAGAATGCTTAATAAATAAAGGGTCGTATCGTTTGTAGTTCAATAAAAACACAACAAATGTAGTAAACTTACAACAAATAAGACTGTTAAATATTTTTTATACTTTAAAATATTTTGTAATTACTTTGTTTTCAAAGGTTTTATTGATTTACCTCAATATAATTACCTTTGTAAAAATATGGTTTTTGGTTGTTTTTTGACTTAAATCAATGTTAACCTTACTAATATTAGGTATATATTACCCAGCTCAATAAAAATCGAAAGTTAACACCATAATCAAACCACATTCAGTGGACTAGGAGATAGTTATGATCCAAGGTATTCAAATTACTAAAGCAGCAAACGATGACCTACTAAACTCAATCTGGCTACTAGATAGCGAGAAGAATGAAGCTCGTTGTGTTGTTGCTACTTCAGGTTTCGAAGCTGACCAAGTTATCTCAGCTGCAGACCTAGGCGAGTACGAAAGCCGTGAAGTTGCAATCGAAGCAGCACCACGCATCGAAGGTGGTCAACACCTAAACGTTAACGTTCTTAAGCGTGAAACGCTAGAAGATGCTGTTGCTCACCCAGAGAACTACCCACAGCTAACTATCCGTGTATCGGGTTACGCTGTACGTTTCAACTCTCTAACTACTGAACAGCAACGTGACGTTATCGCACGTACGTTCACTGAGTCTCTATAATCTCAGCAAAGTAGAGCGTTAAAGATTTAAAAAGCTTGGTCAGAAATGGCCAAGCTTTTTTAGTTTTAGTGTTATCAACTTATTGTCGCTAACTTCTTATCCCTAACTATCTCACGCAAAATCAACCAAATATCTCAACTCCATATCAGCCAACTGAGAATTGACTAAGTACTACCACCAATTAAATCTGGCTATGGCGCGTTTCGTTGAGAAGGATCTTTGGTGAAGGCTTTCGCTAAAGCAGTTGGATCGACATTTTCTCTTTGCAACGCTGCCCCTTGCGCCCACCACATCAACTGATGGAAGGTGCGGTTCATGTACTCATCCCATTGTGCTTGTTCTGACTCTTGAACAACACAGCCCTCTTCATCAAACACTTCTTGTGCTTTAGGCAGATGAATCATCGCAGAAACCGGCAAACAACCTAACTCTGATAGGAAGGTTCGCATCGAAACGGATGCTCTTGCCCCGCCCCATTGACCCGCAGAGTAAGTCACAATCGCACTCGGTTTATATGAAAATAGCGAGCTGCCAAAATGGTTGAGAATATTAGCTAGTGCTGGGCTCATCGAATGATTGTATTCCGGGCTAACCATCACATAGCCGTCAGCCTTTGCGATCTTGTCGGCTAATTCTGCAAGATGTGCTGGCACCTTAGAACGATGATACGAAAACTCAGGCTTAAACACATCGCCAAAATCGTAATTCAGAGGGTCGATGATTTCGACCGTATGCTCAGAATGTTTATCCACCAGTAACTTTTCACACGCTTTGCTGACTCTCATCCCTAATCGAGCAGGCCTTGGTGGTGTGCTCTCACGTACAGAGCCAAGAAAAATCAAAAAATTCATACTACCCCTTTTATTAAACTTTGGTTCAGTCAGTTCAGTTACCGAGCTTGAGCCAGCCCCATCAAGCTGAAGAAAATACTGCATTAGAGATTACTTCTAAAAATCATTCAGGCAATAAAAAAGGTGAATGATTGCTCATTCACCTTTATCTCAACGACCTAAATTATACAGGTCTGCACTTCTAGGTTCTGTCAGATTAAGCAGGTTGAACTCGACGAAGTACCACTTTCAAAGCTTCAAAATCATTATCTAGGTCTTCAGACAACAACTCCATCACCGCGTGCTTAGCCAGCGGGCCAGGAAGTTCAATGTCAGTACCTAAGATGTCATCAACCACTTCTTTGAATTTAGCCGGGTGTGCCGTACATAAGAACAGGCCTGTCTCGTTCTCTTGCAGCTGCTCTTCCAATAGACGGTAAGCAATCGCACCATGAGGTTCACACAGGTAGCCTTGAGCTTTTAGGTCGCGTACTGATTCAGCACTCTGCTCATCAGATACTTTCCCTTTACCCAAAGTATCCAGTCCCCAACCTTTCAGTTGGCAAAGCTCTTCGATACGTGGCCAGTTGTTTGGTTGGCTAACATCCATCGCGTTCGATGTTGTCGCAACCGTTGGTTTTGGATCCCATTGGCCCGTTTCTAGGTAACGAGGAACCGTGTCATTTTCATTGGTTGCTGCTATGAAGCGTTTAACTGGTAAGCCTAGCGCTTTCGCTAATAGGCCTGCTGTTAGGTTACCAAAGTTACCACTTGGTACTGAGATAACTAGATTTTCACGTTGCTCTTTGGTTAGCTGAGAAGCCGCTTCAAAGTAGTAACAAATCTGAGCCATCAAACGGCTGATGTTGATTGAGTTTGCTGAGTTCAAGCCAATCTCTTTACGTAATTCAGCGTCGTCAAACGCGTCTTTTACGAGTGCCTGACACGCATCAAAATCGCCATCAATTGCGATAGTGTGGATGTTCTTACCTAGCGTACAGAATAGCTTTTCTTGCAGTGGGCTGATCTTACCTTTCGGGTAAAGGATCACAACATTGATGTCTTCCATGCCGTAAAAAGCATGCGCAACCGCAGCGCCAGTATCACCCGATGTAGCCGTTAAGATAGTGATTTGACCGCCATCAGAAACCGCGGCTAAAGATTGAGCCATAAAACGGCCACCGAAATCTTTAAATGCTAACGTTGGACCGTGAAACAGTTCAAGAGCGTAAACACCGTCTTTCACTTGGTTGATCGGAGCTGGGAATTGGAATGCCGCATCCACTAGTTGATCAATCTGTTCTTTTGGTAATTCATCACCAATGAGAGCAGAAAGAATCTTTGAACTACGAGGGACAAAGTCCTCTGCAAGTAGTGCATCGATGTCATCGAACTTAGGCAGCTCTGATGGGAAAAATAGACCTTGGTTACGGCCTAGACCTTGACGAACGGCTTGGCCAAAAGAGACTTGCTCATCGTTTTCTTTGATGTTGTACAGCTTCATAACTCACTTCCTGTAACGATCGAACCTTGCTTATCTAAGCGACAAACGTGGACGAATCCTTCTTCATTTTGTACGTAATTTTGTTCTAACCAGCGTGCAACACGCTCGGCGACATCTTGTTCTTTGCAAATGCTAAATAGCGTAGGGCCACTACCAGAGATTCCGGTTGCTAATGCTCCTGCTGACGTTGCATATTTGCGTGCATCAGCAAACCCTGGAAGCAGTTTCTCACGATATGGTTCAGCAATCACGTCTTTGATCATCTTAGCTGCGAGCTCTGGCTGACCAGAGTGACAAGCATGAATAAAGCCCGCTAAATGGCGACCATGGGCAATCACATCTTGACGGCGATACTGAGAAGGCAAGATCTCTCGCGCTTCAGCCGTTGAAACCTTGATGCCAGGGTAAGCCATTACCCAATACCAATCGTCAAAACATGGAACCTCTTGGCTAATAATGCCTAATTCTTCAAGCATAAGCTGCACACCGCCAAGGTAACATGGCGCAACGTTATCGTAATGTATGCCGCCTGAAATTTTACCTTCCATTTCACCCATCAGAGCAAGCAGTTCAGTTTCATTCAACGGCTGACCATGAAAACGGTTCAAGGCATCAAGCGCCGCGACAATTGAACATGCACTTGATCCTAAACCAGAGCCGATAGGCATGTTCTTTTCTAGCGTCATCTCTAGAGGCTTAACTGAGATACCTTTCTTGTCTAACTCGCGAGAGAACACAACCCAGCAGTCGTAAACAATATTTTCTTTGGTTTCAGTTGGCAGCTTAGAAACAAAGCTGCCTGCTGTTTTTAGCGAGAATGGTTCATCACCGGCTTTAACCATTACTCGGTCACCAAGCAATGTGCCATCCACTGGAGACACAGCGGCCCCCAGCACATCAAAACCTACACTGACATTGCCGATTGATGCAGGAGCATAAACGACAACATCCATATCACTTGAACTCATTCCTAAACTCCTAATTTCCAACCAAGAGTACGCATCACATCAGAGAATACGCCTGCTGCTGTAACTTCAGTACCTGCACCGTAGCCACGCAGAACGAGTGGGATTGGCTGGTAGTAACGGCTGTAGAATGCCAGAGCGTTCTCGCCATCTTTAATCTTAAACATTGGGTCATCGCCATCAACAGCTGCGATACGAACTTTACATTTACCTTCAGCGATCTCACCAACATAACGAAGTACTTTGCCTTCTTCTGCTGCGATAGCTGACTGCTCTTTGAAGTATGCATCCGCTTCTGGCAAGCGAGCCATGAACTCATCAACCGTACCTGAATCATCAAAACCCGGTGGCAATGCTTGATCAACTTCAACATCTTCAAGCTCAAGTGCCATACCTGCTTCACGAGCAAGAATAAGCAGCTTACGCGCGACATCCATACCAGACAGATCATCACGAGGATCGGGTTCAGTAAAGCCGTTATCTTTAGCAATGTTGGTTGCTTGGCTGAGTGTCATACCTTCATCAAGCTTGCCGAAGATGTAAGACAGTGAACCAGAAAGAATGCCGTTGAACTTCTCAAGCTCATCACCCGCAGAGATTAGGTTCTGTAGGTTTTCGATTACCGGTAGACCTGCGCCTACTGTTGTCTCGTACATCAACTTACGACGAGAGTTACGTGCCACTTCACGAAGCTGATGGTAGTAAGCCATGCTTGCCGTGTTGGCTTTTTTGTTTGGTGTTACAACGTGGAAACCAGCCGCTAGGAAATCTGCGTATTGTCCGGCAATACCTTCGCTAGACGTACAATCAACCAACACAGGGTTGATGATGTGGTTACGTTGAACAAGTGCCGCTAAACGCGCTAGGCTAAACTCTTCTGTCGCGCTCGACATACGATCACGCCACTGTTCTAGCGGTAGACCGTCGCTGTCTAGCAACAAACCTTTGCTGTTTGCTAGGCCACATACGCGAATCACGATGCCTTTTTCAGCCAGTTTGCCTTGTTGACGTTGGATCTGGTCAACAAGCTCACCACCGACACCGCCAACACCAACGACGAAGACGTCAAGGAAGTGCTTAGAGTTGAATAGGTTTTCGTGACACGCTTTGATTGCTTCTGAGATTTTATCTTCAGGGATAACCGCAGAGATAGCACGCTCTGAAGAGCCTTGAGCAATAGCAACAATGTTAACGTTCACTTCAGCTAAAGAAGAGAAGAACTGAGAAGCAACGCCACGTGATGTACGCATACCGTCCCCCACCAGCGTCACAATCGCAACATCATCCATGAACTCAACTGGCTCTAATAGGCCATCTTTAAGCTCAAGTTCAAACGCGTCTGACAACACTTGCTTCGCTTTCACTTTGTCAGCCGATTCAATACAGAAGCTGATGCTGTATTCTGAAGAAGATTGAGTAATAAGGACAATAGAAACGCCTGCAGAAGACATCGCGCCGAATACACGACTCGCCATGCCTACCATGCCCTTCATGCCCGGGCCTGATACGTTAACCATGGTTAGGTCACTTAGCGTAGTGATGCCTTTGATCGCTAGGTTATCTTCGCCAGTGTCTTGGCCAATCAAAGTACCTGCACCCTGTGGGTTGAAGCTGTTTTTGATTAGGCAAGGAATATGGAATTGTGCGATAGGTGCGATTGTTTTCGGGTGTAGAACTGAAGCACCGAAGTAAGAAAGCTCCATCGCTTCTTGGTAGCTAAGTGATTTAAGCAGACGGGCATCATCCACTAAGCGTGGGTCACAGTTGTAAACACCATCGACGTCAGTCCAGATTTCACAACAGTCAGCACGCAGACACGCTGCCAATACAGCCGCAGAATAGTCTGAACCATTACGACCTAGTGTGACTAGCTCGCCTTTTTCATTACCCGCTGTAAAACCAGGCATGATGTTAACGTGGCCTTGTGGAAGTGGCGATTGACGGAAGTTCTGTGTAGAAATGTCCACATCAACCATCGCTTCAAGGTGGTCACCTTTAGCATAGAGGTATTCCACAGGGTCAATCAGGCTTGCTGGCTGACCTTTCGCTTCTAATACCGCTTTCATTAACTGAATCGAGATTCGCTCGCCTTTACTGATGATGCGAGCATTAACATGGTTCGGGCACATGCCCAGTAAGTTAATACCATTCACGAACTGCTTAAGTTGAGCAAGAGAGGTATCGACCTGCTCTTGAAACGCAGCGCCATCAACTGAAGGCAATACCGCTTGAATCTCTGTAAACAATGCAGCAAATGATGATTCGATCTCGGAAATCTGTACGTCTGCTTCACCATTTTTTAGTGCTGCTTCAATAACAGCAACCAGCTTATTCGTTGTTTTTCCTGGAGCCGATAGTACAACGGCTAGCTCTTCTTGCTGGGCATTATTAGCGATGATATCTGCTGCTCGTAAAAAACGATCTGCATCAGCTAATGATGAACCTCCAAACTTTAAAACGCGCATCCCTTTCTCCATAAGTCATAAAAATGGTACAAAAAAAGGCCTGTATCTTGTTGGATACAGGCCTTTTTTTTAAAATCCGTTACTTAGCAGCCTGCCCCAACAATGTTAATGTCGGTAATAATAATGGTGGTGGTCATTACTAGGTGGCTTACGTGCTGCATATCAAATTCTCTGCTTGTGCTTTACTCTACGTGTATCAATTTTTACCACTAGACGTCAATGAAAAGTTGCGTTTTTTTTACATTCACACCGTTTTTCAGAGCAAACCGTCATTTAAGGGATAAAACGCCCTGCATCAGCCTGCCATTCAGAGACTGGATTAACTCACCAAACAAGCAAGGGTGAGCAGTTGCATATATAGTCATAACAAAATGCTATATCGATAGTGCAGCGAACGTACAAATTCTGTGCTTTAATTGAACGATAACGTTCGAAGAACAATAATAATGACATCAGGGGTGGGAAGTGAAGAGATTACTTATTCTTTTAGTTTTTGCTGTGCCTGCTGTTTGTTCTGCGGATGACTTACCTATATTAAGCGGTTTACCTCTGCTCCCAAGCCAGATAGATAGCTCTTCTCATAAGTTTTTTATCTCAACCCAAAACGCCTCTAGTGAAAGCTTCGATACGTGGAAAGTAGACAGCGGCTATTCCTACAGTCTATTTGCTGATGTCGACCTTTATGTAGGGGCACGTATTAACAGTGATTCTCTCAAATACGAAAGTGGTTTCTTGAGTGGGGTGAGCTATCAATTCTCTGAACGCATCTCTTTCAACAGCTCTCTGCATACATATAAAGACGAGACAGAAGATAACGATAAGTCAGTGGCTGCCGAAGTATCGAGCCGTGTCCAGCTAACAGACAATTTAGATATGCATGCCACCCTTGATTATGAAGAGTGGCAACGCGGTGTTGAAGTGGGATTGGGCTTTCGCTTTTAATCCAGCAATTAGGATTCCATCAATAACTCAGTTGAGATTAAGACACCGTTCCAGTCAGCATAAATATAATCACCCTGTTGAATCAGTTGATTATGTACCGTGAGCGTGACATTAACCTGCCCAACACCGTGCTTCTCAGTTTTAAATGGAGAGGCTCCGAGAGCTTGAATACCAAGATCCATCTGCGCCATCATCGCCACATCTCGAACCGCACCATTCACAATGACGCCTTCCCAACCATTTTCTATGGCCAGAATCGCCAATTGATCGCCAAGTAACGCTTTTTGACACGAGCCATTACCGTCTACGACAAGTACTTTGCCGCAGCCATCGGTCTCTAAAACCTCACGAACCTTGGAATTATCGTGATAACAACGAACTGTTACAATTTTTCCCCAGAACGCACCACGTTGGCCGAAGTTCTGTAATGGCATGTTCAGTAAGGTGACTTTGCTTTCAAACTCGTCACACAAATCAGGTGTTATATCGTGCATATATCCTCCGTGAGTAAGGCGTTGCCGTCTAATGCGGGTGTGCCTCTATGCTTTTATATGTTGTTAGAATTAATCCTTTGTTTTCATTGTTCTATGCTCAATTTAATACTGAATTAAAGTTGATTGCGCATATTTATCTACTAGACTCTAAGGACAGCTTTCAGCTTCCTTGGTTCAAAATCTGGTCTTTAGCAAGCGAGATGTGAGAACTATCTCGAATAATCATTCTAGTTTTGCTGCTAAATAATCACCATAACATTGGTTAAGTTGTAGCCATACTATTAAAGTTTGTTGCGATACGGCAATTGATGTAAATCAACAAAGTGAATGGAATTAACATTCTCGCGTTGTTAGCATGCTGTTAACATTATAGAATCCACTGCAATCACTAACAGAATGATTGAAAGGCGTACTGGATCTACGTTATTGGGCAATACTTCAAGGAAGGCAGATAGCTGGAAGTAAGTGTTTTTTTGAAAACTTTAAGTTATCATCAAAATTACATTACCTGTATGTTATGTTTTTGCCTAGAATTTATTCTATTAGCACAGTTTCGTCACAAATTTAGGTACCGCCAAATGCAAACCCCGCAGATTCTTATCGTTGAAGATGAGCAAGTAACTCGTAACACTCTAAAGAGTATTTTTGAAGCAGAGGGATATGCTGTTTTTGAGGCTAGCGACGGTGAAGAGATGCACCAAGTGCTATCTGACAACCAAGTTAACCTTGTAATTATGGACATCAACCTTCCTGGTAAGAATGGCCTACTACTTGCGCGTGAACTGCGTGAGCAAGCAAATGTAGCGCTTATGTTCTTAACGGGTCGTGATAATGAAGTTGATAAGATCCTTGGCCTAGAGATCGGCGCTGATGACTACATCACTAAGCCTTTCAACCCTCGTGAACTGACTATTCGTGCACGTAACCTTCTTAACCGTTCAATGAGCACAAGCTCTGTTCAAGAAGAAAAACGTAGCGTTGAGAAGTACGAGTTCAACGGTTGGGTACTAGACATCAACAGTCGTTCTCTGGTTAGCCCAGATGGCGAAGGCTACAAGCTACCTCGTTCAGAGTTCCGTGCTCTACTTCACTTCTGTGAGAACCCAGGTAAGATCCAAACACGTGCTGACCTTCTTAAGAAGATGACTGGCCGTGAGCTTAAGCCACACGATCGTACTGTAGACGTAACAATTCGTCGTATTCGTAAGCACTTTGAATCAGTTTCTGGTACGCCAGAAATCATCGCAACGATTCACGGTGAAGGCTACCGCTTTTGTGGTGACCTAGAAGACTAATTCGATTCGCGTTTCTAGTGGTTTAGCACTTGGTGTTTTTAACAGTAGAAGCGCAATCAATAGTTATTAAAAAGGGAGAATGCCAACGCATTCTCCCTTTTTTATTGTTCATTGTTCGCTAAGGTTTTAGTAAACCGTATCAACCTTAACGTCTTTCTCGACTAACCACTTCACGGTTTCGCCATCTTTCAGTTCAACCGCAACATCAACAGGCTTGTCACTGTCGATCTCTAGCTGCCATACAAAAGCGACTTCCCACTGAGTTTCACTGTGTGTTCTTAAATCAAGATCGTCAGCTGTCACCAACAGAGTATCTGCACCCTGCTTGACCGTAACACTCTCAACCGCAAGTGTTGCTGGCAGTTCTGAAGTCGATTCTAGGTAAATGGCACCATGCAGAGTCTTATCTTGAGTCTCTCCAATCGTTGGCATCTTGTTCAGCCAAAGGTTGCTTTTCATTGTGACTGTCGCTGCAGATACTTCTACTTGGTTACCTTGCTGCCATTCTACTTGTGGTGCAGAACAACCCGCTAATGCCACAACGCATGCGGCGAATGCTAATTTTTTCATTATTCTTCTACCTTTGATTTAACCAACTCTTTAAGACTTCAATGTCATTCTGGTATTCGTTATTAATTTCATCGACCCAATCTGAAATATTCTCCCACCAAGCAGGCATATCTGGTGATTGAGCTTTCTGAGCAACTTGCTGGATACGTTTCAAGCCAATTGAACCTGCGGCACCTTTGATCTTGTGCGCTTCAGAAACGATGCTCGCTTGATCTTTTGCGACCATGTTGGAGTTCAATATTTCCATATACTCCGGCATCATATCTTCAAACATCACGATGCTATCCAAAACCGGTTTCGGCCCAACAATGTCAACATAAGACTCTAGCATATCAATATCAAGCAAAGTGGTGTCAATCGAAGAAACAACCGGTTTAATAACCTCTACTTTTTCTATCACTTCAGGTTTGTTCTCAATAAATTTGGATATCACGTCTTGGATGGCTTTCACCGACAGCGGTTTGCTGATCGCTTCATCCATTCCTTTTTGTAGATACTCTTGTTTATTGTTTAAAACATTGGCCGTTAAGGCGACTAAAGGAGGCAGCTTGCTGTATTTCTCTCGATAGTACTGAGCAATATCGAAACCTGTCATATCTGGTAGTTGGATATCCAACAACACCAAATCATAGTCTTCAGGGTGGAAAACGATTTGTGCCTCTTGCCCTGTCATCACCACCGTGACTTCATGGCCTAAGCTTTCAAGCAGAGAGCGAGCAACCGTAATGTTGAGTTCAATATCTTCGACCATGAAGATCTTAAGGTTCGACTGCTTTCTTGGTGTCTTAATCAGAGCCTGAGTATCGTGATTGACTGGAACTCGAATAGAAACCGTAAAGGTACTGCCGAAGCCCTCTTCACTGGTAACGTCAATATCGCCGTCCATCATATTGATCAGCTGCTTCGATACCGCAAGACCAATACCCGTGCCCACCGCATGCAGATTGTCAGAGCCAGACTTCACCTGATAGTACATCGCGAAAATTTTATCGACTTCGCTTTCAGGTATACCGATTCCCGTATCTTCGACTTCCATAGTGATGTCGGCAAAGTCACCATCGATATCAGCACTGACCGTCATCACTACACCACCATCTTTGGTGAACTTCATGGCATTGCTGACCAAGTTCCACAGCACTTGTCTTAGGCGTGTGCCATCAACTTTAACTGAGGTGGGCAAGTCAGATAATCTTTCAAGATCGAATCGTAAGCCTTTTTGTTCTGCCATCAGAGCGGAGATACTCTCCATCTCGGCAACGAAGTCTTCGAAGTTGATCGGAGTTGGGAGCAACTCTAGCTTACGGCGATCAAACTTATCCATATCGATAATATCGTTAAAGATATTACCCAGCGTCACCGCACTCACCTTAATGGTTTGCATGTGTTTACGCTGTTCAGTGGTCAACTGGCTGTCCAACAACATACGGCTCAAGCCGATGATGCCATTGAGTGGTGTTCTTAGTTCATGACTAATCGTTGAGATAAAAGTGGTCTTGTCGCGACTGGCTTTCTCTAGTGATTCTTGGTGCTCTTTACGTTCCGTAATATCACGACCAAAACCCACTAAGCCCAGATGGCGGCCATCTTTACTGTAGAAAGGCACTTTACGTAGCTCGAAGTAGCTCTTACGACCATCAGGGTATTCCAACCATTGGTCATAGGTCAGAGCTTGATTATCGGCAAAAACTTTCTTATCGGTTTCAATAACCTGTTGAGCGATCTCTTTGCTATAGACATCCCAAGGCGTTAAACCCACCAAGTCTTTCTCAGTTTTCCCCGTCAACTCTTCAACCGCACGGTTACAACCGGAGAAAACACCATCTTCATTACGATAATAAATCAGGTCGGGAGAAGCATCGATAAATGAGCGCAGCAGTGCGGTACGTTCAGCCAATTCAAGCTGAGTACGTTCACGTTGAAACACCTCGTTCTCAAGGTCGTGCATCGCTTCGGCACGTGCTTCTTCTGCTTTTTCGCGCTCTTCAATTTCTTGATTCAGCTTTTCAATATTAAGCTGGAGCTTGTTGTTGAGTTCTTGGTCACGCTCACGCATGTCGCCAAGTTTAGAAACTAACTTAGCCAACCTTTGACGAGATTCTTCAAGTTGGTCAACAACCACAGAAAGGAAATACACCGCCCAAGGGGTAATCACCAGGCCAAAGAAAACGGAACGGACAATGTCGATATCATCAACATTACCTTTGAGTGCTAGGGTGATCCCAACTTGCACTACAACAGCGAGGGCAACAAGCGCTAGGGCGAGTAAGATAGAAAAGCGGACAATCCCCAGTTTTACGAGTAGATCGACGTAATACTGGGCAAGATTTTTCATGGGTTTCATTTAGCGCTCCATGCGATAAGACTAGCAACATTCTACCCTGTTTGGTGATAGGAGGTAAGCTAGCTACATCACATGCAGCAAGAGAGTCGTAGCAATATTGCCGTTAACCAATCAAAATTAGAGAGGTTAACGAAAGGAAGGAATTAACAGAGTTAGCGTATCGAAGATGGATGGACACTTGATTGATTTCGGCCATCAGACTTCGCTTGATAGAGGCGCTATCTGCCAGTGCAACAGCCGACTCCATTTCATCATTCGGTGTCGGTATGTAAGAGATGATGCCGATACTTACGGTTACGAGTTCAGAAACTGCCGAGTCTTCATGTTCGATACCAAGCTTTTGCACTTCATCATGAATACGCTTTGCCACCAGCAGAGCACCCTCAGCGGTCGTATTCGGCAGAATAAAGCCAAACTCTTCACCGCCGTAGCGCGCCACACAATCCGATGAACGATTCAGCACTTGCTTAAATGCTTGAGAAACCTGAACGAGTGCATCATCACCTTGTTGGTGACCATAAAAGTCGTTGTAGCCTTTAAAGAAATCGATATCACACAGCATAATGGTCAGTGGCAATTTCTCTCGCACATGGTAGTGCCACAGGGTCGACAACTGCTCATCGAAACGACGGCGGTTAGAGACTTGAGTCAAGCTGTCCATGAAGCTCAAACGTTCAAGTTCAAGGTTCGCTTCTTCAAGCTTCTGCTCCGCTAAATAACGTTCGGTGATGTCACGTGCCATGATCAAAACACCATTGGTACTCGAAGCCGGATCCCTAAACGGTGATTTGACCACGTCATACCAAGTAAACTCACCATCACTGGAAACTACCTTGTCGATATAACGCAGCGATTTACCTTGATGAAGCACTTGCTGATCCGTATCAGAAAGACGCAAATACATGCTGTTAGGCACCACATCTTGTAAGCGCTTACCCACTAAATCCGACACTTCAGAGATACCAAGCGCCGCCACAAACGGCTTATTACACGCTTGATACACCATGTTTTCATTGAAGATACCAATGGAGTCAGGGCTTGCTTCTAAGATGTTTTGTAAGATGGTGTCACGCTGAGCAAGAGCCACTTCGGTATCTTTACGCCTTTCCATCTCACCACGTAGTTTCTGCTGCATGTCATGCCAATCAGTCACGTCATGACTAATAGAAAGCGTTCCTATGGTTTCACCATCTTGAGACAGTAAAACACTTTGATATGTTTCGAGCAGGCAGCTTTTGCCATCTTGATCCGTGGTCCAAGAGCGCTCACTCACACGCCCTTTCAACGCGCCACCAGAAACACTCAAGGTGCCTTCTTCTGGGCGGCCATGCCAAAACTTCTTAAAAGATCGGTTACTCGCGACCAATTCACCCTTTGGATCTTTCACGTAGATCAACTCAGATAAAGAGTCTAAGGCGGTACGCGAGACATTTAACTCACGCACTTCTTGGGAATATTCTTCGTCGGTATTTTTATAAGGGGATGCATGGATCATCCACGCGCTTTTACTTCTAAAAACGATCCGACGACCAACCAAATTCACTTTGAAGAATTCGAACTCTGAAAGCGCCCAAAGCGAAAGCTGTTCAAACGCTCGCGAGTTACGATGATTGGTCAGATAATGACGAAAGCTATTCTCACTCTCGATGGTGGGGAAGCGAAAATTGATACCAATTTGACGAATGCCGAGCAACTGCATCGCTTGACGATTGGCATATAAAATTTCGCCACTTCGGATGTCGACAAAGTAGAGTGGTGATGGCGTAGCAAGTAGAAGTTTTTCTATATGTAACTGATAACGAGAATAAAGGTGCCAGCAGATGAGACCAATGAGCAACATGATCACGATATAAATACCGTACCCATACGCCCTGTCCCACAACCAAGTCATAACCAGTTCCATTTACTCTCAATCTATACCATCAATTCTGTGAGGGAAATGTTACCACTAATTATAGGGATTATCTGCTGTTACCTACTTTCTACTCAAATCTATCAATTACCGCTGTTTAATACAGGCAATGTGTACTCAAATGCAGCGCCCGTTTCAATGCCTTGAGCGCCCGTCTTGTCTAACGAACGGCCAATTTCTGTCATCGCTAACCATCGGTTTTCACACCATAAAGGAGAGAGCAGTGTTGGACGTCGTGCGGCAGAAGAAACTCGGTGATAGACCACATGAGCAGGCGTGCGTTGGATAATTGCACTGGCGATATCAATGTACTCCTCCAAGGTTGGTGCCTCGAGCTTGCCAGCTTTCCACGCCTTAGCCATGGTGCTGCCCTCTACAATATGCAGTCCATGCAGTTTGATACCATCGGTGCCAACGGCGAGTACCTTGTTTAAAGTTTCAAGATTATCGGCTTTGGTCTCCTTCGGCAGGCCAACAATAAGGTGGGTACACACCTTGATCCCTAAAGCACGTGCACGTTGGGTGATCGTTTCATACACCGCAAAATCATGACCACGATTAATCCGCTTCAATGTTTTGTCGTTTGCGGTTTGTAAGCCTAGCTCAAGCCATATTTCATAGCCTTGCTCCACATAACCCGCCAGCAATTCCAACACCGAATCTGGAACACAATCAGGTCTTGTTCCGACACACAAACCAACAATGTCAGCACCTGGTGCTCTAAGCGCTTCTTCATACATATTCTTGAGCACTTGTACTTCAGCATAAGTGCTGGTGTAAGCCTGAAAGTAAGCAAGATACTTTTTGGCTCGGGCAATTTCACCCGCACGATCTTTTAGCTGATCAGCAATACTTTGAATTTGAGTTTGTTCGTCGGCAAAGGAAGCGACATTACAGAAAGTACACCCACCACGGCCGATTGTTCCGTCGCGGTTTGGGCAGCTAAAGCCACCGTGCAGTGTCAGTTTATGAACCTTTTCGCCATAACGGCGCTGAAGGTCTTGGCCGATAGTATTAACCAACTCGTGTAATTGCATATTTTGAAAGTGCTCAAGTAAATAAGAATGAATATCAGTCTATTTCTGAAAAAAAATTACATCCCTGCAAAATTCAACCAATTAGTTTACTCAAGGCCTTTTGCGAGCAACCTATCAAATATCAATAAACATGCAAAAAATCGGCTCTATTTGCCTAATGTTGCACATTTGTTAGACATTAAATTCAAAATAAAACGAAAAAAATGGTCTACATGGGTCAACTTTCATTGCAATTCGCCTAGACAAAATTGTAGGATACTTACACATATTGGCTATTTTTGTGTATTTACTTACAACGAAAACTTGTTAATAAGTCGGTGATATCCATATCCCACCTATATAATCCACTAGTTTGTGGCTAAAAATAAACGGATATCACTAAGGATTGTTTTTCTCGCAATACTTTTCCTGCGAGATACGGAAAGGATTCAAACCGCCAGCATAGGCAGGTTTAGACCCATAAATATAAAAGGACAAGGCTAACTTTATACAAATAAGTTGCGCCTAGATTTAACTGGAAGGATGTATCTATGGTAGATCAAGAGCAGAACTCACAGGGTCTGTATACTCCTGAACTGGAGCATGACGCTTGTGGTATCGGTTTTGTTGCGCATCTAAAGAATCGCAAATCTCATGATGTAGTAACTCAAGCACTCGATATGCTTGCACGTATGGAACACCGTGGCGGCCAAGGCTGCGATCCGTGTTCTGGTGATGGTGCAGGTATCCTGCTACAGAAGCCGCACGAATTCTTACTAGAAGAAGCCGTTAAGCTTGGAATTAAACTGCCATCTTTTGAAAAATATGGTGTTGGTGTTGTACTTTTCCCTAAAGATGAACACAAACGTGCACAGTGCCGCGATATTTTAGAGCGCAATGCACAACGCCTTGAGTTAGAAGTTATCGGCTACCGTGAACTTCCAACTGATAATTCAATGATTGGTGCTGACCCACTAAGCACTGAACCTCAATTTGAACACGTATTTATCTCTGGCGGCCCTGGTACTACACCAGAAGAGCTTGAACGCAAACTGTATGTTCTACGTAACTACACGGTTCGTGTATGCCTAGAAAGTGTGTCAAACATTGGTGATGACTTCTACATCAACTCTATGTCTTACAAGACATTGGTGTACAAAGGTCAGCTAACAACAGAACAAGTTCCTCAGTACTTCCTAGATCTGCAAAACCCAACCATGGTGACAGCTCTAGCACTTGTACACTCTCGTTTTTCTACCAATACATTCCCACGTTGGCGTCTAGCTCAGCCTTTCCGTTACATTGCACATAATGGCGAAATCAACACGGTTCGCGGCAATCTAAACTGGATGAAAGCGCGTGAAGCGATCCTTGAATCGGATCTGTTCACTCAAGCTGAAATCGACATGCTACTGCCTATCTGTCAGGAAGGTAGTTCGGATTCATCAAACTTCGATATGGCACTTGAGCTTCTAGTTCTGTCTGGTCGTACTCTGCCACACGCATTGATGATGATGATCCCAGAAGCATGGCAAGAAAACAAAAACATGGACCCAACTCGTCGCGCGTTCTACCAGTACCACGCGAACGTAATGGAACCATGGGATGGCCCAGCTTCTGTCTGCTTCACTGATGGTGTTCAAGTAGGTGCAACGCTTGACCGTAATGGTCTACGCCCTTCTCGCTACACAGTGACCAAAGACGACTTCCTAGTAATGGCGTCTGAATCTGGCGTAGTAGAAATCGCGCCAGAAAACGTTGAATACCGTGGTCGTCTACAGCCTGGTCGTATCTTCGTTGCTGACCTTGAGCAAGGCCGCATCATTTCTGATGAAGAAGTGAAAGACGGCATCGCTAAATCGCAACCCTACGAAAAATGGGTTGAAGAGAATCTTCTGAGCTTGAAAAAGCTACCGGATGCGAGCAACGAATTTAACCAACCTTCTCCAGAGAAACTGCTACACAAACAACAATCGTTTGGTGTGAGCTCTGAAGAAGTAAACGAAATCATTCTCCCTCTTGCAAAAACAGGCTACGAGCCACTTTCTGCAATGGGTGCTGACTGGCCGCTAGCGATTCTTTCTCACCAATCGCAGCACCTTTCAAACTACTTTAAGCAGTTGTTTGCACAAGTAACTAACCCGCCAATCGACCCGATTCGTGAGCGTATGGTTATGTCTCTGAACACTTACCTAGGTAAAGATCAGAACTTACTTGCTGAAACACCTGAACACTGTCAAAAAGTAGAACTTGAGTCTCCTGTTCTTTCTAACTCAGAGTTAGAGAAACTGCGTGCAATCGATAACGAGCACCTTCAATCGAAGACTCTGGATATCGTATTCCAAGCAAATGGCGACCAAGGTAAGTTAGAGCGAGCACTTAAACGTATCTGCCAATATGCGGAAGATGCGGTTATTGATGGTTACTCTATCATTCTACTGACTGACCGTGCGGTTAACTCGAACCACGCAGCTATCCCAGCAATGCTGGCGGTTGGCGCTGTTCACCACCACCTGATCCGTAAAGGTTTACGTGCTAAGTGTGACATCGTGGTTGAAACAGGTGACGCGCGTGAAACGCACCACTTCGCAACCTTAATCGGTTACGGTGCAAACGCAGTTAACCCATACCTAGTTATCGAAACGATTGTTGAACTGCAACGTACTAAGAAGCTAGATCCAAACGTTCACCCACGTGAGTTATTCGATAACTACCGTAAAGGTGTTAACGGCGGTCTACTGAAGATCTTCTCGAAGATGGGTATCTCTACGCTGCAATCTTACCACGGTGCTCAAATTTTTGAAGCTCTTGGTATCAGTAAATCAGTGGTTGAAAAATACTTCACAGGTACGGTTTCTCGTATCCAAGGTCTAACGATCGATGATATCGCACGCGAAGTTCTAGTACGTCACCGTGTTGGTTACCCAGCTCGTGAAATCCCAGCACAGATTCTTGATGTTGGTGGTGTTTACCAGTGGAAACAACGTGGTGAGAAACACTTATTCAACCCAGAAACGATTTCTCTACTTCAAGAATCAACGCGTAACAAAGATTATGGTCAATTCAAAAAGTACGCGAACGCCGTTGATGCTCAAGGCGACAACGCAGCAACACTGCGTAGCCAACTTGATTTCATCAAGAACCCAGCAGGCTCTATTCCTCTAGCAGAAGTAGAACCTATTGAGAAAATCCTTAAGCGTTTCGCTACGGGTGCAATGAGCTTTGGTTCAATCTCACATGAGGCTCACTCAACACTGGCTGTTGCAATGAACCGCATTGGCGCGAAATCAAACTCAGGTGAAGGTGGTGAAGATCCAGCACGTTTCGAACGCAAAGAAAACGGTGACTGGGAACGTTCAGCAATCAAACAGGTGGCTTCTGGTCGCTTTGGTGTAACGTCTTACTACCTATCTAACGCTGATGAGCTTCAAATCAAGATGGCTCAAGGTGCGAAACCTGGCGAAGGTGGTCAACTACCTGGTGATAAGGTTGATGATTGGATCGGTGCAACACGTCACTCGACTCCGGGCGTAGGTCTTATTTCTCCACCGCCACACCACGATATCTACTCAATCGAAGATTTGGCTCAGCTGATCTACGATCTGAAAAACGCGAACCGTAATGGCCGTGTCAACGTGAAGCTAGTATCAGAAGCTGGCGTAGGTACGATTGCATCAGGTGTAGCGAAAGCGAAAGCTGACGTAGTACTTATCGCAGGTTTTGATGGTGGTACGGGTGCATCTCCGATGTCTTCTATCCGTCACACAGGTCTGCCTTGGGAGCTGGGTCTAGCGGAAACTCACCAAACACTGCTGAAAAACGGCCTACGTAACCGTATTGTGGTTCAGTCTGATGGTCAGATGAAAACACCACGTGACCTTGCAGTCGCAACGTTACTTGGCGCTGAAGAATGGGGCGTAGCAACAGCAGCTCTAGTTGTTGAAGGCTGTATCATGATGCGTAAGTGTCACAAGAATACATGTCCTGTTGGTATCGCAACACAGAACAAAACTCTTCGTGAGCGTTTCGACGGCCGCGTAGAAGACGTAGTAACGTTCTTCCAATACATGGCTGAAGGTCTACGTGAAGTAATGGCTGAACTTGGCTTCCGCTCTATCGATGAGATGGTTGGTCAATCGCACAAACTTAAAGTTCGTGATGACATCGGTCACTGGAAGTACAAAAACCTAGATCTAACACCAGTACTGCACATTGAGCAGGCTCGTGCAGAAGATGGTATCTACAACCAGACAACACAAAATCATAATCTTGAAGACGTTCTAGACCGTAAGTTGATTCAGGCTGCAATCCCAGCGCTTGAGAAAGGTGAAGCAGTTACCGCTCAATTCCCTATCATCAACACGGACCGTTCAGCAGGCACGATGCTGTCGAACGAAATCTCGAAGGTTTACAAAGACCAAGGTTTACCGCAACCAATGAACGTTAAGTTCCATGGTAGTGCAGGTCAATCGTTCGGTGCGTTCCTTGCGAAAGGCGTTAAGTTCGAAGTAGAAGGCGACGCGAACGATTACTGGGGTAAAGGTCTGTCTGGCGGTACTTTGGTACTGTACCCGGATGCGAAATCTACTATCGTAGCGGAAGATAATATCGTGGTGGGTAACGTATGTTTCTACGGCGCGACTTCAGGTGAATCTTTCATTCGCGGTATGGCTGGCGAACGTTTCTGTGTTCGTAACTCTGGTGCGAAGGTTGTTGTTGAGGGTGTTGGTGACCACGGTTGTGAATACATGACAGGTGGCGCGGCAATTATCCTTGGTTCAACAGGCCGTAACTTTGCTGCAGGTATGAGTGGCGGTGTCGCTTATGTTTGGGATAAAGCAGGCGACTTCGAAACCAAGCTTAACGCAGAACTTGTCGACCTAGATCCAATTGAACAAGAAGATAAAGATCTTCTACTAGATATGCTAACTAAGCATGTTGAATTCACAGGAAGTGAAGTTGCTCAGTCTTTCCTAGACAACTTTGAAGCAAGTGTTGCATCACTGATTAAAGTAATGCCACGTGACTACAAAGCGGTTCTTCAAAAGCGTAAAGCTGAAGCACAACAGGCACAAACGGAAGAAGTGGAGGCAGTATAATGGGTAAGCCTACTGGATTTTTAGAACACGGTCGTGAGCTTCCAAAGAAGCTCGACCCGTCAGTTCGAATTGAAGACAACAAAGAGTTCGTACTTAACGAAGAGTTTGGTGAAAAGATCAATACTCAAGCCTCTCGTTGTATGGACTGTGGCGTACCTTTCTGTCACAGCGGTTGTCCAATTGGTAACATCATCCCAGAATTCAATGATGCGGTTTACCGTGACAGCTGGGAAGAAGCTTGGAACATTCTAAGCTCTACCAATAACTTCCCTGAATTTACAGGTCGTGTGTGTCCTGCTCCTTGTGAAAGTGCTTGTGTTCTTGGTATCAACCAAGACCCAATCACTATCTGTAATATCGAGAAAACAATTGTAGAAACTGCGTACCGTGAAGGGTACGCAAAGCCTAAAATACCTCGTTCACGTACAGGTAAAACAGTTGCCGTTATCGGTTCAGGCCCTGCAGGTCTAGCCGCTGCTGAGCAACTAAACAGTGCCGGTCACTCTGTGACGGTATTTGAGCGTGACGAGAAAGTGGGTGGCCTACTGCGTTTCGGTATCCCAGATTTCAAACTGGGTATGGACGTGATTGATCGTAAGATCAACCTAATGGCTGAAGCTGGCGTTGAGTTTAAAGTAAACCAACACATCGGTGTTGATGTTAATGCTCAACAGCTACGCCAAGAATTTGATGTGGTATTGCTAACGGGTGGTTCTACGGTTCCACGTGACTTGCCAATCCCAGGTCGTGAGCTGAAAGGCGTTCACTTTGCCATGGAATTCCTTGGTCAAAACAACCGCCGTGCCAACGACTTAGACCTGAAAACAGAAGAGCTTCACGCTAAAGATAAGCACATTGTGGTTATCGGTGGTGGTGATACGGGTTCTGACTGTGTGGGCACATCAAACCGTCATAAAGCAGCAAGCATTACTCAGGTTGAGATCATGCCGATCCCACCAGAGCAACGCCCTGCCAATATGCCTTGGCCTCAATACCCAATGATCATGAAGACCACCACTTCTCACGAAGAAGGTTGTGAACGTCATTGGAACATCCTGACTAAAGAGTTCATCTCTGACGATAACGGTAATGTAACCGGACTTCGCATTGCTGACATCGTTTGGCAAGATGCGAAACCAGGTGAACGTCCAGGTTTTGATGAAGTCGCGAACTCTGAACGTGTTATCCCTTGTGATATGGCATTCCTAGCGATGGGCTTCTTACACCCAGAACCAACAGGTGTACTGGCTCAGCTAGACATTAAACTGGACGAGCGCGGCAACGTGGCTTCTGAAGGTTATGCGACGAACCAGAAGGGCGTTTTCGCTGCTGGTGATATGCGTACTGGCCAGTCTTTGGTTGTACGTTGTATTAATGAAGGTCGTGAATGTGCAATTGCCATTGATGACTTCTTAATGGGTAACTCAAACTTAGAAGCGAAAGCTGATTCACTCATGCTTTCCGCATAATATTTCTCGGGCTAATGTCGTTGACGTTAGCCTAGGGAAAAAGCAACACCCTTCCTAACTTTTATATTTGGCTAGCACTCGATGCTAGCCTTTTTTCTATCTGGTCTTTCACTCTTTCTCAATCACTCCTGCTGCACATGTTAAATTTCGTTAACATCTAGCTTTTATATCTCATTGATCTTCATCGACTATTTTAGATTATTACGTGGCTAATCGCGTTTACACATGATAATTAACCATGAACTTGACCTTAAACACAATTAGCTATACGTTGTAAAGCTGATGAAAATAAAACCAATCAGTTTTGTTAACACAGCCAATAACGTTTTAGCTAGCTAAAAACAAACTATCAGTTTATATAAGAACAAGTTCATAAAAAAATAACAAGTACATGAATAGTTAGTCATTTACTGTCTGGATGACAGCGAAGCAAAAGGGAGAATTGCAATGGCTCTATATGATCCTAGTCTTGAAAAAGACAACTGTGGATTTGGTTTAATAGCGCAAATGGAAGGCCAACCTAGTCATAAGTTGGTACGAACTGCTATTTCAGCCCTCGATCGCATGACACACCGTGGTGGTATCGCCGCGGATGGTAAAACAGGAGATGGCTGTGGCTTATTGCTACAGAAGCCAGACTCTTACCTCAGAATTATTGCTGAAGAGAATAACTTCAAGCTCGGCAAACAGTACGCTGTCGGCATGATTTTCTTCAGCCAAGATCCAATCAAAGCGCAATCGGCGCAAGACATCGTCAATAAAGAGCTCGCTCAAGAGACTTTAACCGTAGCTGGCTGGCGTGTCGTGCCAACCAACACCGACGTATTAGGCCCAATCGCCAAAGATTCTGTTCCCAATATTCAGCAAGTGTTTATCTCCGCTCCCGCTGGTTGGCGTGAACGCGATATCGAACGACGCCTATACATTGCTCGTCGCCGAATTGAAAAACAGATCACCGAAGACAAAGATTTCTATATTTGTAGCCTGTCGACTCAAGTCATGGTCTACAAAGGCTTGTGTATGCCCGCCGATCTTCCGCGATTTTACCTCGATCTTGCAGACTTACGTATGGAATCAGCTATATGTCTGTTCCACCAGCGCTTCTCAACTAACACACAACCGCGTTGGCCATTGGCTCAACCATTCCGCTATTTGGCACACAATGGTGAGATCAATACCATTGAAGGCAACCGTCAATGGGCTAAGGCTCGCGCCTATAAATTCTCTTCACCGCTGCTGCCCGACTTACAAACGGCCGCACCTTTTGTGAATGAGACAGGATCAGATTCATCAAGCCTAGATAACATGCTCGATCTATTCCTTGCCGGTGGTATGGATGTGTTCCGAGCGATGCGTATGCTTGTGCCGCCAGCTTGGCAAAACCACCCAGACATGGACCCAGAGCTTCGTGCCTTTTACGATTTCAACTCAAAACACATGGAACCGTGGGATGGCCCTGCGGGTATCGTACTGTCTGACGGGCGTTATGCTGCATGTAACCTCGACAGAAACGGCTTACGCCCTGCTCGCTATGTAATCACAAAAGACAACCTAATCACCTTGGCATCCGAAGTCGGTATCTGGAATTATGCGCCAGACGAAGTGGCAGAGAAAGGACGTGTTGGCCCTGGTGAATTACTCGTTATTGATACGCGTCGCGGTAGGCTATGGCAATCGAACGAGATCGACAATGATCTTAAAGGCCGTCACCCATATAAAGAGTGGATGGATAAGAACGTTCACAAATTAACACCGTTTTCCGCACTAGCAGATGACCAAGTCGGTAAGCGTAATTTTGATGATGACACCCTAAAGACCTATCAAAAACAGTTTGCAATGAGCAACGAAGAGTCAGACCAAGTACTGCGTGTACTCGGTGACATGGGACAAGAAGCGGTCGGTTCTATGGGCGACGATACGCCAATGGCTGTGCTGTCTTCTAAAGAGCGCCTAATCACCGACTATTTCCGTCAGAAGTTTGCTCAAGTCACCAACCCACCGATTGATCCTTTGCGTGAAAAACACGTTATGTCTCTGGCAACCAGTATCGGCCAAGAGATGAATGTGTTCTGTGAAACCGATGGGCATGCTTACCGTGTGACGTTTGATTCACCCGTTCTACTTTATTCTGATATGCAGCAACTTCTGCAATTAAATCAAAAGCATTATGGCCATACGATTCTTAGCATGCACTATGACCCAGCAGAAAAAGATCTCGAACAAGCCATCAACGACTTGTGTGATCGTGCGGTTCAAGATGTACGTAACGGCGCCGTTTTGGTTGTGCTTTCAGACAAAGGTTTAGAGAAAGGTAAGCTACCCGTTCCAGCAGCCATGGCAGTCGGTGCGGTGCAAACTCGACTCGCAGACACCAACCTACGTTGTGATGCTAACATCGTGGTTGAAACAGCAACTGCACGCGACCCACATCAATTTGCCGTACTGCTTGGCTTCGGTGCCACCGCGGTTTACCCGTATCTCGCTTATGAAGCTCTGGGCAAAATGTTGGACGATGGTTCATTAGATAAAGACTATCGCACTGCATTGCAAAATTACCAAAACGGCATCAACAAAGGTCTTTATAAGATCATGTCGAAGATGGGTATCTCGACAATTGCTTCGTATCGCTGCTCGCAGTTATTTGAGGCAGTCGGTTTACATACCGATGTTGTTGATCTGTGTTTCCGTGGCGTAACTACTCGTATCCAAGGCGCTAGCTTTAGCGACTTCCAGCAAGATATCTATAACCTATCTCGTAAAGCCTGGACAAAACGTAAACCACTGGAACATGGTGGCTTACTCAAATACGTACATGGCGGCGAATACCACGCCTACAACCCAGACGTAGTCAGTACCTTGCAAACCGCCGTAAAGACAGGTGAAACATCCGACTACCAATCTTTTGCGAAGCAAGTTAATGCTCGCCCTGCTGCTATGCTGCGCGACTTAATGAGCCTCAAAAAAGCCGATCAACCTCTGCCTCTAGAGCAAGTAGAGCCAAGTAGCGATCTCTTTAAACGCTTCGACTCGGCAGCCATGTCGATTGGAGCCTTGAGCCCAGAAGCTCATGAAGCGCTGGCCATGGCGATGAACCGATTAGGAGGCTACTCCAACTCTGGTGAAGGTGGTGAAGATCCACGACGCTTCGGTACTGATCGCAACTCGCGCATCAAACAGATAGCTTCTGGTCGTTTTGGTGTGACGCCACATTACTTAACCAATGCGGATGTTCTACAAATCAAAGTCGCACAAGGTGCGAAGCCAGGAGAAGGAGGTCAGCTGCCGGGTCATAAAGTCACGGCAGAAATCGCTAAGCTGAGATACTCAGTTCAAGGCGTGACTCTGATCTCTCCTCCTCCGCATCACGATATTTATTCTATCGAGGATCTGGCGCAGCTGATTTTCGATCTTAAACAAGTTAACCCTAAAGCCTTGGTTTCAGTGAAGTTAGTATCGGAACCGGGTGTGGGCACCATTGCTACTGGTGTGGCGAAAGCCTATGCCGACTTGATTACGATCTCCGGTTACGACGGTGGTACCGCGGCAAGCCCGCTGACCTCGGTAAAATACGCAGGTTGCCCTTGGGAGCTTGGCTTAGCGGAAACTCAACAAGCATTGGTAGCCAATGGCCTACGCCATAAGATCCGCCTACAAGTCGATGGTGGTTTAAAAACTGGCCTCGATGTTATCAAGGGCGCGATTTTAGGTGCAGAGAGCTTTGGTTTTGGTACCGCACCTATGGTGGCGATGGGTTGTAAGTTCTTAAGAATTTGTCACCTAAATAACTGTGCGACAGGTGTTGCGACTCAAGATGAAACCCTACGTCGTGAATACTTCAAAGGCCTACCAGATATGGTGGTGAACTACTTTACCGGCCTAGCCGATGAAGTACGTCAATACCTTGCAGAACTTGGCGTAGAAAAACTTACTGACCTGATTGGTCGTACTGACTTGCTTGAATCAGTTCAAGGTCTCACTGCGAAACAGAGCAAGCTCGATCTCTCTTCAATATTGGAAGCTCCGGTATCTGCGGAAGGTCACCCACTGTTTTGGACAGAGCCAAACGCACCGTTTGATAAAGCTCAACTCAACCAACAGATCCTTGATGATGCCATTGATGCGATTGAAAAACGTCAATCCACCAGCCTTTACTACAACGTGATCAACACCGATCGCTCGATTGGTGCTCGTATCTCTGGTGAAATTGCCAAACGTTACGGTAACCAAGGCATGGCGGGCTCACCAATTAAGTTATATCTCGATGGTACAGCAGGCCAATCCTTTGCGGTTTGGAACGCTGGCGGCGTAGAGCTGTATCTGACGGGTGATGCCAATGACTATGTCGGCAAAGGCATGGCGGGCGGCAAAGTGGTGATCAAACCTCACCAAGGCACAGCGTTTACTTGTAATGAAGCGACTATCATCGGTAATACCTGCTTGTATGGCGCAACCGGAGGCAAGCTGTTCGCTGCGGGTACTGCTGGCGAGCGATTTGGCGTGCGTAACTCAGGTACCGTTGCCGTGATTGAAGGCGCGGGTGACAACGCTTGTGAATACATGACGGGCGGTATTGTTGCCATTCTTGGCGCAACCGGAGTGAACTTCGGTGCCGGTATGACGGGTGGTTTTGCTTATGTGATGGATAAGAATGAAGACTTCCAAGGCCGTGTGAACAACGAATCGGTCGAAGCGCTTTCTCTGTCTGACCTCTTTATCCACCAAGAACATCTGCGCGGCTTGATTGCGGAGCACTTAGAAGAGACTGGCTCAGTACACGCTGAAGCTATTCTGGCGAACTTTGATGAATGGATTCCGAAGTTCTACCTAGTGAAGCCAAAGACGGCAGATCTCAACACCTTGCTCGGTCACCAAAGCCGCAGCTCTGCTGAACTTCGTGTTCAAGCGCAATAATTGGAAGGAGCCAATAATGAGCCAGAATGTATACCAATTTATTGATGTGAATCGCGTAGACCCAGCGAAGAAGCCAATCAAGATACGTAAGATTGAGTTCGTAGAGATCTACGAACCTTTCACTAAGCAACAAGCCAAGGCGCAAGCTGACCGCTGTTTAGACTGTGGTAACCCTTACTGTGAATGGAAATGTCCAGTTCACAACTATATCCCTCAATGGCTCAAGCTTGCCAATGAAGGGCGCATTATCGAAGCAGCTGAACTGTCTCACCAGACCAACAGCTTGCCTGAGGTGTGTGGACGAGTTTGTCCTCAAGACCGTCTGTGCGAAGGGTCTTGTACCCTCAATGATGATTTCGGCGCAGTAACGATAGGCAACATTGAAAAATACATTAACGACAAAGCGTTTGAGATGGGCTGGAAGCCAGACATGTCTCACGTTGAATGGACCGACAAAAAGGTCGCTATCATCGGCGCAGGCCCAGCAGGCCTTGCAGCAGCGGATATCTTAGTTCGAAACGGTGTAAAAGCCGTGGTATTTGACCGCTACCCAGAGATCGGAGGCCTACTGACGTTTGGTATTCCATCGTTCAAACTAGAGAAAGGCATCATGGAAAACCGTCGCCGTATCTTTAGTGGAATGGGCGTTGAATTCAAAATGAATACCGAAGTCGGTAAAGACGTTCAGCTACAACAATTGGTCGATGACTATGATGCCGTTTTCTTAGGCGTCGGTACCTATAAAAACATGCGTGCTGGGTTAGATAATGAAGAAGCACCGGGCGTTTATGATGCCCTACCATTCCTTGTTTCCAATACCTATAAGGTCATGGAGCTGGATAACCCAACGCCATTCATCGATATGAAAGGCAAAAAAGTGGTCGTGCTTGGTGGTGGTGATACCGCAATGGACTGTGTCCGTACTTCAATTCGTCAACACGCTGCTAATGTTGTTTGTGCTTACCGCCGAGATGAAGCCAACATGCCAGGCTCTCGTCGTGAGGTGAAGAATGCAAAAGAGGAAGGCGTGAAGTTTATGTTCAACCTTCAGCCATTAGCTCTGGAAACCGATTCATCCGGTCATGTGACTGGCGTAAAAGTAGTGAAAACAGCCTTGGGTGAACCGGATGACGCAGGACGTCGTCGCCCTGAACCCGTAGAAGGCAGTGAGCATGTTCTTGAAGCAGACGCTGTGATCATGGCGTTTGGTTTCCAACCTCATGCAATGGAGTGGCTAGAACCATTTGGTGTAGATCTCGACCAATGGGGCCGCATCAAGGCTCCCGGCAAACAAGAGTTTCAATACCAAACCACCAACAGCAAGATCTTTGCCGGTGGCGATGCCGTTCGAGGATCTGACTTAGTGGTAACCGCTATCGATGAAGGCCGTAAAGCCGCAGAAGGGATCTTGGACTACCTAGAAGTGTAATTGGTGTAGAATTTCCTTTATTAGTCAGTTCGTTACTATAAAAAGGATCCAATTATGGATCCTTTTTTCAATTTGATACGTTTGATCACAAGCATAACGAAAATACGTAAAACAATCGCAAACAAGACAATACCGAGAACTATAATTAGAACTAAAATGCCATAGGAATCACGATGAAAAAAGCCGCTCTCCTCTCGCTATCTCTTTTAACTCTAACCGCTTGCAGCCAAGGAATCACGGACATGAAAGACAGAACTTCATCGCCTTGTGGTGATAAACCCAACTGTGTATCAACTCAAGATAGCCGTGAACAACATGCTCTAGCAGAGTTTGACCTCTCAGAGTCTGTAACTCTCGATCAAATTGAACAAATTGCCCTCACCTTACCGGGCGCAAAAACCGCCAACAAAACCGAAGATTACCTGCGTGTTGAATGCACCTCGCGCATCATGCGCTTTGTCGATGACTTAGAGCTTAAAATCACTGATGGAAAACTGATTGTTCGCTCTGAATCTCGTACTGGCCATTCTGATTTTGGTGTTAACCGAAAACGTGCTGAACAACTTCGAGCAAGCCTAAAAAGCGAAAGTCTAATCAAATAGATAAAAGAATACGCAGATAAATCGCAGCTATTCGGATGAGAAGTGCTTCTGGGCAGTCGCTCGACACTTCTCTTCCATGCTACAATTTCGCTCTACTGTTTAAATATTTTTTATTAAGAGACTACACATGAAAATCGGCATCATTGGCGCAATGGAGCAAGAAGTTGCGATCCTAAAAGCAGCAATTTCAGACATTACTGAAGTTAATAAAGGCGGTTGTACCTTTTTCTCTGGTCAGCTAAATGGTGTTGACGTTGTTTTGCTTCAATCAGGCATTGGTAAAGTAGCTGCGGCTGTTGGTACTTCAATCCTACTAAGCGAATACCAACCAGATGTGGTGTTAAACACGGGCTCTGCTGGCGGTTTTGACTCAACACTTAACCTTGGCGATGTAGTTATCTCGACTGAAGTTCGTCACCACGATGCAGACGTTACGGCTTTCGGTTACGAAATCGGCCAAATGGCAGGTCAACCTGCAGCGTTCAAAGCTGACGACAAGCTGATGGCTGTTGCAGAACAAGCACTAGCACAAATGGAAGATAAGCATGCCGTTCGTGGCCTTATCTGTACTGGCGACGCGTTTGTTTGCACAGCAGAACGCCAAGAGTTCATCCGTAAGCACTTCCCATCAGTGGTTGCTGTAGAGATGGAAGCATCTGCTATCGCTCAAGCTTGTCACCAATTCCAAGTACCATTCGTGGTTGTTCGTGCGATCTCTGACGTTGCAGACAAAGAATCACCAATGAGCTTCGAAGAGTTCTTGCCACTAGCGGCACAAAGCTCTTCTGAGATGGTTATCAAGATGGTTGCCCTACTAAAGTAAGCGACTAGACATGCAAACACTGTTTGATCAGGTATTTGCAAATGGCGTGCTCCTTGTTATGTGGGGAGCACTGCTTTTTCATTTAATTTTACCTATCCCCCATGCCGCACACCCCACGACCTTATGGCATAAGTTTGCTGAACTTTTAGCAACCAAGGTTAATAACAATCAAAATTATTCCCAAAGCTTAATCTCAGGCACTTTAGCTTGGGGGTTAATGGTCTTGCCGGCTCTGGTTATTCTATTGGCACTGCAGCCACTGGTTTGGCAATCACAACTGTTTGAATTAGCGCTGTTGTTACTCGCTATTGATTGGCGTAACAATGAAAAGCTGGCTAATCAGTTGATCAAAGCTCTTGGCCGAGAAGATAAAGCTGCCGCTCGTCAGTTATTAGATCCGATTGTTAATCGTCAAACTGAATCACTGTCATCACTTGGGCTTGGCAAAGCCGCTGCTGAAACCATCATCATGGGTTACGCTCGTAATGTGGTTTGTGTGTTGTTCTGGTACGCCATTGGTGGTGGAATCGCCGCTTTAATGTATCGCCTGATTGTTGAGTTAGCGCGTGCGTGGTCACCAAGTCGTAAGCGATTTTCTCCATTCGGCTCAACGGCTATCAAGATTGTCGCTATCCTAGAATTTATACCAATGCGCTTATTTGCCTTGATGATCGTATGTGGTGATAAAGCGTCTCATACATTCAAGATGATGCTCGTTCAGAGTCGCTCTTGGCCTCTACCCGGCCCTGCATGGTTAATTACCGCTGTCGGTAACAAGCTTGAGCTATCATTGGGCGGCCCTGCGATTTACGACAATACCAAAGCCATTCGTGCAAAATTAGGCGGCAGAATCGCTCCATCAGCCCTACATTTATCTCAGGTTCAAAAGCTGGTTTTTGGCCGCATCGCTATCTGGATATTCTTACAAAGCCTAGTCTTACTCATTATTCACCAAGGGATTTAAAGTGAAACCCTCTCAACTCGTTACACGATGTACCGCCCTCGCGTTCAGTCTCAGCTTTTGTTTATGGACTCCCGTTTCCTTCGCAACAGTCATCGCAACAGAAATAGCGACTGCCGAGCGTGTCATCAGCCTTGCTCCTCACGCCACTGAGCTCGCCTACAGCGCTGGTTTAGGTGAAAATCTTATCGCGGTGAGTGAGAGAAGTGATTACCCACCACAAGCTGACAAGCTAGAGAAAGTGGCTAATTACCAAGGCATCAAGGTTGAGAAAATCATCGCCCTGCAACCTGATCTTATCCTCGCGTGGCCTGCTGGGAATCCGCCAAGAGAACTCGCGAAACTGGAGCAATTTGGATTTAATATTTACTACTCTAAAACCAAAAGCCTAGACAGCATTGCGACCAATATCGAGCAACTCAGCCAATACTCCAGTGACCCAAGTATTGGAGAGAATAATGCCAAACAATACAAAGAGCAGCTCAACGCGTTGAGACTAAAATATAAAGATGCTGAGCCAGTAAATTATTTTTATCAGCTCAGTGAAAAGCCGATCATCACCGTCGCTCAAGGGCACTGGCCAAGTGAGGTGTTTGAGTTTTGTGGTGGCCACAATATTTTTGAAGACAGCGCCTCCCCTTACCCGCAAGTTGGCATTGAGCAAGTTGTGTTAAGGAAGCCACAAGTGATCTTCACTTCTCAGCATGCAATTGAGAATGGAACCATGTGGCAAACTTGGGAAGATGAGATCCCGGCAGTCGCTCAAAATCAGATTTGGTCACTCAACTCTGATTGGATTAATCGCCCGACGACGAGAACTTTGAAAGCGATCCAACAAGTATGCGATTTCTTCGATAGAGCTAGGCAAAATCACTAACTATTTGCTGCGTTTTTTCGTACAATTCGCCACCGACCTGTCCCTACAATTTCAACCATAAGAGCACCAGTATCATGGACTCCATGCTGCTTTATATTATCGATTTATTTGGCACTGCCATTTTTGCTGTCTCAGGCGTATTTGTCGCTGGCCGTCTTAAGATGGACCCCTTTGGTGTCGCCGTTTTAGGTAGCGTAACCGCGATTGGCGGCGGTACGATTCGTGACATGGCATTGGGTGCAACTCCCGTGTTTTGGATCACCGATACCACCTATCTTTGGGTCATCATCACCACCTGCTTGCTGACCATGATTATAGTAAGACGCCCCAAGCGTCTGGCCTGGTGGATCCTGCCAGTATGCGATGCGATCGGCTTAGCGGTATTTGTTGGCATTGGTGTTGAGAAAGCACTGATTTATCAAGACTCTGCATTGGTTGCTATTATCATGGGTGTGATCACAGGCTGCGGTGGCGGCATTATCCGTGACGTACTTGCTCGTGAAGTCCCAATGATCCTAAGAAGTGAAGTCTACGCGACCGCTTGTATCATTGGCGGCGCTTTCCATACCATGGCAATTAGCATGGGGCACGACTCAGAAACGGCCTTTTTAGCCGGTGTGTTTACAACACTATTGATTAGGCTTGGCGCTATTCGCTGGCACTTGTCATTGCCTACCTTCGCAATCAAATAGGCTAGCGTTACAAAATAGAAATAGGCTCCGCAAAGGAGCCTTTTTAATTCCGTTTTAAATCACTGTACCCTCAATTTCACCCTTCAAAGATCCCCTTTCTTTCCTTACTCTCAATTTAGTTAGCTTGTTAGTTCATAGCTCTTAGCTCTTAGCTTAAAGGTTAGTAAGGTTTTTTATTTACTTACCTGGCTAACAAGCTATATTAGTAAATAAATCACTTTATAAATAATTTTATTTACTAACACTGACAATAGGGAACTCAAGATGAGTATCAATAAAGTAGGTATTGTTTTCTTCTCTAAGAATGGAGCGACCAAGCAAGTCGCAGAGACAATCGCTGAAGGTGTAAACACTCAACAATCTAACTCAGCACTGCTCATTGAAGTCCTCTCTTCTGAAGTAATAGAAGGAAGATATGACAATGACGATAAGCTCAAAGCATTAGATAGCTGTGATGCGATTATCTTTGGTGCTCCGACTTACATGGGCTCACCAGCTGCTCAGTTTAAAAGCTTTATGGATGCGAGCAGTGATACCTATTGTAAGAAAGCATGGCGAAATAAACTCGCAGCTGGGTTTACCACAGGAGGTAGCCTTAACGGTGAGCAACAACAAACCTTGTTAAGCTTTTTCACTCTGGCTTGTCAGCATGGCATGATTTGGGCAGGGCTTGATATCTCAAAGCATATTGATGATTTAGGTTTGAATCGCACGGGTTCAAGTATTGGTTTGGTCGCCAGTGATGATCAGACGGCTGAGAGCACAAATAGTCACATTAACAGCAATGACCTTAAAACCGCTTTCTATTTTGGCCAACGCATCGCGAGTCTAGTTAAGAAAACCTAACTAGCTAGCTAATTAACGAGCTAGCTCCAAAACTCCTAGCTTGTCTGATATCTATGAGCTCAAGACTAGAGAATGAAGGGGGTTTAAGGTAACTTGGTTCAATCATTCCCAACTTTCATGAATATCACTCAATGTTACTCGAAGGAATCGAAACTCTATTGGTGCTGAGCAAAGCAAAGACCATGAGCCGCACAGGCAGCTTGCTTTACATCAGCCAATCAGCGGTCAGCAAACGGATTGCGAATTTAGAAAAGAAGTTAGGCAAGAAACTCATCGAGCCTAGTGGCCGACAGATAAAACTGACACCGGACGCGATTGCATTAATCGAGAGTATCGGCCCAGCATTCAATGAACTTAGAGGGCTTATCTATGAGCAACAAGAGTTGGAAGACACCACCCTTATTACCTTAGATAGCTCTAAATCTTTGATCGCAGGTTATTTAGGGCAAATGATGGGACAATTTATCCAACAAGATAAATACATCACCATCACCACTAACCATACTCCAAGAATTATCGAGCGAGTACAATCTGGTAAGGCGACCTTGGGACTGTGCGCTGGCTTACTGCCTCCACACCATGGGCTGATGACCTTTCACCTGTTTAACGAACCATTTTATATTGTCAGCCAAACACCACTGACTGAACTTCCTCCGTTAGTCATTACCAACGACATGACCAATCCGGCAAACTCGTATCAGTTATCTGTGCTTGAAAAGTTCGGCATCAAACCCTTAATGGAGATGGATGCTTACACTGCAGCAGCCCAGCTAGCGTTGGGGGGGACAGGGCCCGCTTTGATCCCGCTCTCGATCGTAAAGACACTCAATATTGAGCCTCAATACCTATTTAGCTTCGCTGAATTAGAAGGGTTAATTCGACCTATTCATATCTGTGTAAGGCCGAACAGCTATCAGTCTCCACGCGTTAAAATACTGATAGAATCCATTGTTGATGCTGTTCCCAAAGCAGTTTAGATGCCATTAACATCGACATCACGATCACAAGGGGGCGAATCCACTTCTGCCCTTTTGTCACCACGACTTTAGCGCCAAGCTGAGCGCCCATAAAGCCACCAACCGCCATCACTAAGCCCAACTCCCAAATGGGTAAACCAGCAATAATAAAGAAGATCAATGCGGCTATATTCGAGGTGAAGTTAAGAACCTTAGTACGTGCCGTGGCATCCACTAAAGAGAAATGGCCGATAGCAACAAAACAGACGGTGAAAATAGAGCCCGTTCCTGGTCCAAAAAATCCGTCGTAGAAGCCAACACCGCCACCAATGCACAAAGCAAACATCGCCTCAGAGATCTTTTGTTTGCCCTCAGACGCTCTGGTTTGTGGTGCTAATAGGAAGTAGAGAGAGATGGCAATAAGCAGTAATGGGATCATGCTGGTCAGCAAGCTCGCATCAATATGCTGCACTAACTCGGCGCCAATCGCAGAACCAATAAAGGTACAGAAAATGGCAAGACGCATCTCTTTTATGTTCACGATACCGTTGCGTACGAAATACCAACTGGCGGAGAAACTACCAAAAGAACTTTGAAGTTTGTTAGTGGCCAATGCCTGCGTTGGTGGTACTCCTGCCGCTAGCAGTGCAGGTAAAGTAAGTAACCCACCGCCACCAGCCATTGCATCAATAAAGCCTGCCGCCGTTGCAACAACAAACAAGATAGCCAATATTTCTAGAGTGATTTCCATATACCCAACGCCTTAAATTCTCGTGTAGCGACAACTTACCACCGTGAGCAAACAATCAACAACGAAACACAAGATTGTAACCTATTCCAAATTTTCATCATTGAGTTATCACTAAACAGCAGGCATAAAAAAGCCCACTCCGAAGAGTGGGCTTTGAGCATTTATATCCGCTTAACAGCGATACACGTGAGTCAATTAAGCTTGAGAAGCTTTAACTTGTGCGTGTAGCTCTTGAACTGAAGTTACTGACGTTTTTGCGTCTGCAGTGTGCGCCATACAAGTCGCGAATGCAGCGTTTAGCGTAGTCGTGTAGTTAACTTTCTCAGCCAATGCGCCACGACGAAGAACTTTAGAATCTTCAATCGCTTGACGGCCAGCCGCGGTGTTCACGATGTACGTGTACTCATTGTTCTTGATGCGGTCAAGAATGTGAGGACGACCTTCGTGTACCTTATTTACTAGACGAGGGTTAATACCCGCTTCGCCAAGGATAACTGCAGTACCGTGTGTTGCGTCTAGCTGGTAGCCAAGCTTAGATAGCTTAGATGCTAGGTCAACAACGCGCTCTTTGTCGCCTTCGCGAACAGAAAGAAGTGCACGGCCGCCTTCTGGGTAGATGTTGCCACAACCCAATTCAGCTTTAGAGTATGCTTCAGCAAACGTTGCACCAACACCCATAACTTCACCAGTAGAGCGCATTTCTGGGCCTAATAGTGGGTCAACACCAGGGAATTTGTTGAACGGAAGAACAACTTCTTTCACTGAGTAGTATGGTGGGATGATTTCTTTCGTAAAGCCTTGAGACTCTAGCGATTGACCCGCCATAACACGAGCTGCAATCTTAGCGACTGCTGCGCCTGTTGCTTTCGATACGAACGGTACTGTACGTGCTGCACGAGGGTTAACTTCGATTAGGTACACTTCGTTGTTCTTAACAGCAAACTGCGTATTCATTAGACCACGAACACCCAACTCGAACGCTAGCTTTTCAACTTGCTCACGCATTACGTCTTGGATTTCTTGGCTTAGCGTGTAAGCAGGAAGAGAACATGCTGAGTCACCTGAGTGAACACCTGCTTGCTCGATATGCTCCATGATACCCGCTATAACAACGCGCTCACCGTCACAAATCGCATCAACGTCTACTTCAATTGCATCATCAAGGAAGCTATCAAGTAGTACTGGAGATTCGTTTGAAACACTGACTGCTTCGTTGAAGTAGCGACGTAAGTCTTGCTCGTCGTATACGATTTCCATCGCACGACCACCAAGAACATAAGAAGGACGAACAACCAATGGGAAGCCGATTTCGCGAGATTTCTCTACCGCTTGCTCCATTGTTGTTACTGTCGCGTTCTCTGGCTGAAGTAGACCAAGACGGTCAACAGCAACTTGGAAACGCTCACGGTCTTCTGCACGGTCGATTGCGTCTGGGCTAGTACCAATGATTGGTACGCCAGCAGCTTCAAGCTCACGAGCCAGTTTCAGTGGCGTTTGACCACCGTACTGAACGATAACGCCTTTTGGCTTCTCAACACGAACGATTGCTAGTACGTCTTCCAGAGTTACTGGTTCAAAGTAAAGACGGTCAGACGTATCGTAGTCTGTCGAAACTGTCTCAGGGTTACAGTTAACCATGATTGTTTCGTAGCCATCTTCACGTAGTGCTAGAGATGCATGTACACAACAGTAATCGAATTCAATACCTTGGCCGATACGGTTTGGACCGCCGCCTAGGATCATGATTTTCTCTTTGTCTGTTGGGTTCGATTCACATTCGTCATCGTAAGATGAGTACATGTAAGCCGTATCCGAAGAGAACTCAGCCGCACACGTATCTACACGCTTGTAGACTGGGTGAATATCGTATTGGTCACGTAGACGACGAATTTCACTTTCTGCTACACCTAGAATCTTAGACAGGCGAGCATCAGCAAAACCTTTACGCTTAAGCTTCATTAGCTCGTCTTTATTCAGACCAGCAAAGCCTTTCGCTTTAAGTTCTTGCTCTAGTTTTACGATGTCTTCGATTTGAACTAGGAACCAACGGTCGATTTGCGTTAGGTTGAATACACCATCAACTGACATACCAGCACGGAAAGCGTCTGCGATGTACCAAATACGGTCAGAACCAGCTTCTTTAAGCTCATGGCGAATCGTCGTTAGAGCGTCAGGTGCATCTAGGTCGACCATTTCGTCAAAACCAGTTGCGCCAACTTCTAGACCGCGAAGTGCTTTCTGTAGAGATTCTTGTTGGTTACGGCCGATAGCCATAACTTCACCAACCGACTTCATTTGAGTCGTTAGACGGTCGTTAGCACCTGCAAATTTCTCGAAGTTAAAACGAGGAATCTTAGTTACTACGTAGTCGATTGTTGGTTCGAATGATGCTGGCGTTGCGCCGCCAGTGATGTCATTCATTAGCTCGTCTAGCGTAAAGCCAACAGCCAGTTTCGCTGCAATCTTAGCGATAGGGAAACCTGTCGCTTTAGAAGCAAGTGCAGAAGAACGAGATACACGTGGGTTCATCTCGATGATAACCATACGGCCATCTTTCGGGTTGATACCAAACTGTACGTTTGAACCACCCGTTTCAACACCAATCTCACGCAGTACCGCTAGAGAAGCGTTACGCATTAGTTGGTATTCTTTGTCTGTTAGCGTTTGAGCCGGAGCCACTGTGATCGAGTCACCAGTGTGAATACCCATTGGGTCAAAGTTTTCAATCGCACATACGATGATGCAGTTGTCGTTCTTGTCGCGAACCACTTCCATCTCGTACTCTTTCCAACCGATAAGAGACTCATCGATTAGAAGTTCGTTGGTTGGAGACAAGTCCAAACCACGACGACAGATTTCTTCAAATTCTTCTTTGTTATAAGCGATACCACCGCCTGTACCACCCATCGTAAACGATGGACGAATGATACAAGGGAAACCAACCATTTCTTGAACTTTGTAAGCTTCTTCCATCGTTTTCGCTGTATCAGCCGTTGGACACTCAAGACCAATAGCTTTCATTGCTTTATCAAAACGAGAGCGGTCTTCAGCTTTATCGATAGCGTCAGCAGTTGCGCCAATCATCTCTACGCCGAACTCTTCAAGTACGCCGTATTTTTCTAAATCTAACGCACAGTTAAGTGCAGTTTGGCCACCCATTGTCGGTAGAACTGCATCTGGCTTCTCTTTAGCGATGATGTTACGAACCACTTCCCATTGGATAGGTTCGATGTAAGTCGCATCAGCCATATCTGGGTCAGTCATGATTGTCGCTGGGTTCGAGTTTACAAGAATAACTCGGTAACCTTCTTCGCGAAGTGCTTTACAAGCTTGAGCACCAGAGTAATCAAACTCACATGCTTGACCGATAACAATCGGACCAGCACCTAGAATTAGAACACTTTTAATGTCAGTACGTTTTGGCATTATCTACTACTCCGAATTACGCTGTGTGCTGTTTGATTAGTTCAATAAAGTGGTCGAATAGCGGCGCTGCGTCTTCTGGACCTGGGCTTGCTTCTGGGTGACCTTGGAAGCTGAATGCTGGTTTATCTGTACGGTGAATACCTTGTAGAGAACCATCAAATAGAGACTTATGAGTCGCTCGTAATGTCTCTGGAAGCGTATCTTCGTCAGCAGCGAAGCCGTGGTTTTGTGAAGTAATCATCACAACATCACGATCTAAATCTTTAACCGGGTGGTTTGCACCGTGGTGACCAAACTTCATCTTCACTGTCTTAGCGCCTGACGCAAGAGCAAGAATCTGGTGACCTAGACAGATACCAAAGATTGGTAAACCTTTTTCTAGGAACACTTTTGTTGCTTCAATTGCGTACGTACATGGTTCTGGGTCACCAGGGCCATTTGAAAGGAAAACACCATCTGGGTTCAAAGCGAATACTTCTTCTGCTGAAGTTTCAGCAGGAACAACCGTTAGGCGGCAGCCGCGGTCAACAAGCATTCGTAAGATGTTTCGTTTTGCGCCGAAGTCATAAGCAACAACGTGGTATGGCAATTCAGAGTCTGCTTTCGCTTCAGGAAGTCCACCCGTAAGCGTCCACGAACCTTGTTTCCATTGATACGCTTCTTTTGTTGTAACTTCTTTCGCAAGGTCCATACCTTTCAGGCCAGGGAATTCTTTTGCTTTAGCTAGAGCCAAAGCTTCATCTAAATTGTTACCCGCTACGATACAACCGTTTTGAGCACCTTTTTCACGAAGAATACGCGTCAGCTTACGAGTATCGATATCAGCGATACCAATAACGTTTTGCGACTTAAGGTAATCAGAAAGGGATTGTTCATTACGGAAGTTAGAAGCGATTAGAGGGAGATCGCGAATCACAAGGCCTTGAGCGTGGATTGAAGAAGATTCTTCATCTTCGGAATTGGTTCCGGTATTGCCAATGTGAGGGTAAGTAAGGGTAACGATTTGTTGAGAATAGGAAGGATCAGTGAGGATTTCTTGGTACCCCGTCATCGAGGTATTAAAAACGACTTCACCAACTGCAGAACCTACAGCGCCAATGGCTTCACCGTGAAATACTGTCCCATCTTCTAGGACGAGTAGTGCTGACTTCTTCAAGACAACCTCCAGAAATAAAAATGCATTAAAATTGATTTAATTTGCAAATCTACCTTCCTGCAACACCAAAAACTGCGTGTTTATGGAAATTAGACAAATTGGCGGTATTTTAGTGATCTGCGTGATATGTGTCAACATTTAACGCAAAAGAAATTAAACATTTGTAAGAACTAATTCAATTTCCTCCATCAAAGCTTCAAAAGTTCAACTTTCATACTCTATTAATAGGAATATTACGATTTTCTAATTTTCGCCCTTCATTTTCACCCATCATTAGGTGGCAAAAATATCACCAACAAAACGCAATCGATAAATACAATGAGTAAGCATGTAGATTTAAAGCTTTAAACCAAAAACAATGACGAAGCAGCTATAAACAATAGATAAATGCAGTTCTAATCAAGAAAATTAGAGAATAAGAAGAAAGTAACCAAGAGGACTTTAAGTAGGGAAAAGCGATAAATAAAGAAAGCGCCGGCAATTGCCAGCGCATAAATATCTATTTATAGGTCATTCAAACCAAGGACATCCGTCATGGTATAAAAGCCTGCTGGCTTGTCATTTAGCCAAACAGCCGCCTTGATCGCACCATTGGCAAAGGTCATTCTATCCGTTGCTTTGTGGGTAATTTCAACGCGCTCGCCAATATCAGCAAACATAGCGGTATGCTCACCAATGATGTCACCAGCACGAATTGTCGCAAAACCGATCTCATCTTTCGTACGTTCACCCGTAATGCCTTCGCGTGACCATACAGCGACATCGTTTAACTCGTTGCCCATCGCTCCAGCAATCGCTTCGCCCATGCCAATCGCAGTACCAGAAGGTGCATCGACTTTATGACGGTGGTGAGCCTCTACGATTTCAACATCACAGTAATCGCCCATCACTTTAGCGGCCTTTTCTAGCAGCTTAAATACCAGGTTCACACCAACGCTGTAGTTTGGTGCCATTACAATAGACATCTCTTTTGATGCTGCATCGATAACCTGCTTTTCTTCTTCAGAGAAACCAGTAGTGCCGATGATCAGTTTTTTACCGTGACGCTTACAAAGTTCAATATTCGCTAATGTGCTCACAGGTGCGGTAAAGTCGACGATCACGTCAAACTCTTCAATCGCTTTCGAAAGGTCATCAACTAGAGCTACATCAAAACGACCTTCACCGCATAACTCGCCAACGTCAACACCGACCAAAGATGACTCTGGACGCTCTGAACCAGCACCAACGCTTGCTTCTGAATTATGGTGAGCGGCTTTCACCAAGTTACGACCCATACGGCCAGCTGCTCCTGCAATTGCAATTCTTACCACTGCGAAATCTCCATTGTTTTGGTTACCGTCACTGCTCATCTGTCGCAGCAACGTTCATTCGATTAATCTCTTTAAACTAACAACAATCTCAAACTCAGGCTAGCAATTACGAAAACTCTTTTATTACTCGCTCTAAAATTGGCACGTTTGCTTCGGGGAAGGCGTATTGGCTCAATGATTCAAGATCGACCCATTCACCTTGTTGCCCTTCTTTACCATAAGGCTGTTGCTCGAAATCGGTCACAAGGATGAAATCGAACTTAAGCGATTTATCACTGTAATCAAACTCAAGGTGTTCAAACAGAGACTGTTCAGTCACATTGATACCGATCTCTTCATCAAGTTCACGAGCCATCGCCTGCTCAATGGTTTCGCCCACTTCTACTTTACCACCAGGAAATTCCCAGAAACCGCCTTTATGCTTGTCGTCTGGGCGCTTAGTAATAAATACTTGTGACTTATCTTGGTTGAAGATAATGCCCGCTACAATATGGATTCTTTTCATATGATGGTGTTCCTTCTATGTCCCTACCGTCATTCCCTACAATGAGGAACGAATTAGATAGGGAATCTGCTATTTTGTTAGTTCGAAAGATCCCCGACTCGCTCGTACCTCACTCTCGAGGATGACGCTATCAAAACCTTATTATTTACATACAAAAAGAGCCGCTTAAGCGACTCTTTTTAATATCAGTAAGTTTTATGAAGCTAAGCTGTGACGTGGTGAGTGCAAGGAGGTGGCGCGGAGCTTACGTTAGTAAGTGAGTACCTCCGACACTGCAATCATCCGTTACAGCAACGATTCACCAAACTTAGTCAATTTTACCGTGACACTGCTTATACTTTTTACCGCTTCCACATGGACATGGTTCATTACGACCCACTTTACGCTCATCACGTACTACCGTTTGTGGAGATGCCGCATCCGCTTCATCGTCAGCTAGCTGGTTTTCAGCCGTTGCATGTTGTGCTTGTGCACGACGCGCCGCTTGTTCAGCTTGAGCTTGACGTTGAGCTTCCATCTTTTCAACTTCTTCTTGTTGCTGAACGCGAACTTTAGAAAGGATGGTAACAACATCTGTTTTCAGCACATCGAGTAGGCCTTCAAACAGTTCAAATGACTCACGCTTGTACTCTTGTTTCGGGTTCTTCTGAGCATAACCACGTAAGTGAATACCTTGACGAAGGTGATCCATCGCAGCCAAGTGCTCTTTCCAAAGGCCGTCTAGCGTTTGTAGCATCACAGACTTCTCGAAGTTACGCAGTACTTGAGCACCAACCACTTCTTCTTTCTGTTTGTACGAATCTACTGCCATACCAAGAATGCGCTCACGCAATGCTTCTTCATAAAGCTTGTCGTCTTCGTCTAACCAACCTTGAATATCAAAGTCTAGATCGAAATCATTCTTGAGACGATCTTGCAGACCTGCGATATCCCACATGTCTTCAAGAGACTGAGGAGCGATGTATTCATCAATGACTGACGCCAGTACATCTTCACGGTTGTGTTCGATCATCTCACTGATGTCATCTGAGCTCATCAGCTCATCACGTAGCTCATAAACAACCTTACGTTGGTCATTGGCTACATCATCGTACTCAAGAAGTTGCTTACGGATGTCGAAGTTACGACCTTCCACTTTACGTTGTGCTTTTTCAATTGAGCGAGACAGCATCTTAGATTCAATCGCTTCGCCTTCGTCCATACCACTTTGGATAAGACCAGCCATACGATCAGACGTAAAGATACGTAGCAGAGAATCTTCCATTGATAGGTAGAAACGAGAAGAACCCGCATCACCTTGACGACCAGAACGACCACGTAGCTGGTTATCGATACGGCGAGATTCATGACGCTCAGTACCAATGATGTGCAGACCACCTGACTCAAGTACTTTATCGTGGATGATTCTCCAATCAGCTTTGATCTTCTCGATCTGCTCTTTGGTTGGGTTCTCTATCTTCTCAAGTTGTGCCTGCCAGCTACCACCTAGCACGATATCGGTACCACGACCGGCCATGTTAGTTGCGATAGTTACCGCACCAGGCATACCAGCTTGTGCAACGATCTCAGCTTCCATTTCATGAAACTTAGCATTTAGAACGTTGTGCTTAATTTTTGATTTTTTCAATGCGTTAGACAGCAGTTCAGATTTCTCGATAGAAACTGTACCAACCAGTGATGGCTGACCAGCCGCTACACGGTCTTTGATGTCTTCAATGATCGCATTGAACTTGTCTTCTTCAGTACGATAAACCACATCTGGCATATCGTTACGAACCATAGGCTTGTTGGTTGGGATAACTACCGTTTCTAGGCCGTAGATAGACTGGAATTCGAACGCTTCTGTATCAGCAGTACCTGTCATACCTGACAGTTTTTCATACAGACGGAAGAAATTCTGGAATGTGATCGATGCTAATGTTTGGTTTTCATTCTGAATCTTCACACCTTCTTTAGCTTCAACAGCTTGGTGTAAACCTTCAGACCAACGACGACCTGGCATAGTACGACCAGTATGTTCATCAACGATAACCACTTCGCCTTCTTCAGTAACGATGTAGTCGACGTTTTTCTCAAACAATACGTGTGCACGAAGCGCAGCATTCACATGGTGCAATAGGCTGATATTGGTTGGAGAGTAAAGTGTGTCACCCTCTTCCATCAAGCCGTTTTTGACCATTAGTTCTTCTACAAATTCTTGACCGTTTTCAGTCAGGTGAACCTGTTTTGATTTTTCGTCCATGGTGTAGTGACCTTCACCACGGTACTCTTCCGAATCTTCTTTATCTTGACGCTCTAGAGAAGGAATTAGAGTGTTAATGCGCGTATAAAGGTCAGAACTATCTTCAGCGGGGCCAGAGATAATTAACGGAGTACGAGCTTCATCAATTAAGATTGAGTCAACCTCATCGACTACAGCAAAGAAGCGCTCACGTTGAACTCGGTCTTCAGCACGGAAAGCCATGTTGTCACGAAGGTAATCAAAACCAAACTCGTTGTTTGTTCCGTATAGGATGTCAGCTTGGTATGCTTCTTTTTTCTCTGGCGGAGCCATGTTTGCCACATTCACGCCAACAGTCATGCCAAGGAATTCAAATAATGGGCGGTTTGTTTCCGCATCACGCTTCGCTAGGTAATCGTTCACCGTTATTACGTGAACACCTTTGCTTGGTAGCGCGTTTAGATAAGCTGGTAGGGTTGCGGTAAGTGTCTTACCTTCACCAGTACGCATCTCTGCAATTTGACCAGCATTTAGAACCATGCCACCAATCATTTGCACGTCAAAGTGACGCATGCCGTAAACACGCTTCGACGCTTCACGTACCGTAGCGAATGCTTCAGGTAGAAGTTGATCTAACGATTCACCTTTATCTAAGCGCTCACGAAACTCAACCGTTTTTGCTTTTAGCTCTTCATCAGAAAGTGCTTCAAACGTTGGTTCGTAGTTATTAATTTCTTTTACAATTTTTCTAAGGCGGCGCAGTGTTCTGTCATTGCGACTGCCAATTACCTTTGTCAGCAGCTTAGTAATCATGTGCTTGGAATCTCTTCGTTCTCAGATCGTCCGCGATCTATTTTAAATGCCGTCAGTCTCTACTAGCTATGAACTAGTCTTCAGTTACTAACCAAGGATACTGAGATAAATCTAGTATCTTTGATATTGTACTTGAGAGTAGAGTTTTCAAGGCTTGAGTTAAAATTAATGCCCTTTAGTGTAAGTAATTTTCACACTAACGACCATTTAGAACACCATTTGTTTGATGTGCTTGGAACTTTTCTTTCTAATTGCTGATGGATTAAGCAGACTGCGGCCCATTGGCCAGCAATTTCCGGAGGTTAACGACACTGTATCTGGAAAATAGATACAAAAAAACCAGGCCGATGACCTGGTTTTTGAAATCTTATATTGTTGTAAACAACAATTACGCTAGAACCATACCCGGTTCTGCGAAAGCAACTGGAGAGCCAGCTTCTTCTTCGAATGTTGCCCATTCCCAAGCTTCTGCGTCAGCAAGTACTGCGCGTAAAAGTTGGTTGTTTAGGCCGTGACCTGATTTGTATGCACGGAACTCACCAATAATAGCGTGTCCACACATGTAAAGGTCACCAATCGCATCCAGTACTTTATGAGTTACGAACTCATTCTCGAAGCGAAGGCCTTCTTCATTAAGAATTCGGTATTCGTCCAGTACGATTGCACAATCAAAGCTACCACCCAAACACAAATTTTGAGACTGAAGGTACTCAATATCGCGCATGAAACCGAAAGTACGAGCGCGAGAAATCTGCTTCACAAAACCTTGTGATGAGAAATCAAACAACAAACGTTGCTCATCAGACTCAATCGCAGGGTGATTGAATTCAATTTCGAAATCCATTCGGAAACCGTTAAATGGAACGAATTCTGCCCACTTATCGCCATCTTCAAAACGAACAGGTTTCTTGATTCGAATAAAACGCTTCGCTGCATTCAATGTTTCTACACCCGCTTGCTGTAGCAAGTATACGAATGGGCTTGCGCTACCATCCATAATTGGAATTTCTGGAGCATCTACTTCAACAATAATGTTGTCGATACCCATTCCGGCTAGAGCTGCGTTAAGGTGCTCCACTGTAGAGATACGTACGCCTTCGTCATTAACAAGAGCGGTACATAGCATAGTGTCACGAACTGATGCTGGATCAGCTGGGAAATCTACAGGTGGATTTACATCTGTACGACGATAAACAATACCTGTATTTGCAGCTGCCGGGCGAAGAGTAAGTGTGACTTTACGACCAGAGTGGAGACCCACACCAGTTGTTTTCACAATTTCTTTCAGAGTACGTTGTCTGATCATCTGCTTGCCTCGTTATCAGTGCTACAAATCACGGTCAGTATTTACCGACCGCGAATTTTACCATTAATTCGACGATAGTCAAATTTTGGGTATTTGTTAATCAGCCTGACGTCGTAAAAATGCTGGGATATCTAAATATCCGCTCTCTTTCTCAGCTTTAGGTGCAGCACTCTGGCTAGCGCCTGTACCTGAAGAAACAGGTGACGTTGTTGGCTGTGGTTTAACTTGAGGTTTTACCTCAGTTTTTTCCTGCAATGGTTGTGCCACTTTCTCTTCCACTTTTGCTGCTGTTTGAACAGCAGCTTGAGGTTGAGGCGTTGGCGCTACTTTTGCTTTACCACCAGCAACTAAAGTAATGTCTGGTTTTTTCTCTGTGCCGATACCTGTTGCAACAACAGTTACTCGGATTTCATCCGTCATATCAGGGTCTAGAGAAGTACCAATAACAACCGTTGCGTTATCAGAAGCGAATGCCTTAACTGTATTACCCACAGTTTCGAATTCATCTAAGCGCATATCTAGGCCAGCAGTGATGTTAACAAGAACGCCACGAGCACCAGCTAGGTCGATGTCTTCTAATAATGGGCTAGAAATTGCCGTTTCAGCAGCTTCTTCAGCACGGTCTTCACCTTTTGCGATACCGCTACCCATCATTGCATGACCCATTTCCGACATCACAGTGCGAACATCCGCGAAATCGACGTTGATCATACCAGGGCGAGTAATTAGCTCAGCGATACCTTGTACAGCGTTTTTAAGTACATCATTTGCACTTGCGAAAGCTTCTAGCAGTGTTACGCCACGGCCAAGTACTTTAAGTAGCTTTTCATTTGGAATCGTAATTAAAGAATCCACATGTTTAGAAAGCTCTTCGATACCTTGCTCAGCAAACGCTAAACGCTTTTTGCCTTCAAAGCTAAATGGCTTAGTTACAACAGCAACCGTTAGCACACCCAACTCTTTCGCAACTTCAGCAATAACTGGAGCAGCACCTGTACCTGTACCACCGCCCATACCAGCTGCGATAAATACCATATCGGCGCCAGTTAGAACTTCTTTAATTCTTTCTCGATCTTCGAGAGCTGCATCACGGCCTACTTGTGGGTTTGCACCAGCGCCCAAGCCTTTAGTGATATCACCACCAATCTGGATCACGCTGCTCACGCTTGTTTTACGAAGAGCTTGAGCATCAGTGTTAACACTGATGAACTCTACGCCTTCAATTGACTCACGTACCATGTGCTCAACAGCGTTACCGCCACCACCACCAACTCCAACGACTTTAATTACTGCATCGTCAGACATTTCCATCATCGGTTCAAACATGTGTTATCTCCGTTTTTTCCTGCAACTCAGGTTAAAACTCTTTTTGTATCCAATTACGCAATTTACCAAATAAACCTGACATAGAAGGTGCTGAACGCTTAGGTTCGCTGTAATCACCTTCATCACTTATCTGACAATCTCTTGCGTAATGAAGTAAACCAACCGCCGTAGAATGATACGGCTCTTTAACATAGTCAGTTAAGCCACTAACTTCTAATGGCTTACCAACTCGAACTTGATTGCGGAAAACACGTTCCGCACACTCTACCAATCCGTCAATTTGTGCCGCTCCACCAGTGAGAACGACGCCAGCTGCAAGGTGGTGCTTAATACCCTCATCTCGTAGCTGTAATTGAACCGTATCAATAGTTTGGTTAACGAGACCCATAAGTTCAGTGTAACGTGGTTCAATCACTTCCGACAAAGTTTGTCTTTGCAAACTTCTCGATGGACGGCCACCTACACTAGGGACGTTAACAGAATCATCCTTGCTTACGAGTTCACTCAGAGCGCAACCATGGTTTACTTTTATCTCTTCAGCATCGCTCACTGGCGTGCCGAAAGCGAAGGCAATATCACTGGTTACTGCATTTCCTGCGTAGGAAAAGACTTCTGTGTGTCGCAGTGCGCCGCCAGTCCAAATGGAAATATCCATCGTACCAGCACCAATATCAACAACACATACTCCAAGCTCTCTCTCGTCGTCAGTAATTACCGCATTACTTGAGGCAAGTCCTGAAAACACGATTTGTTCTACAGTGAGACCACATCGTTCAACAGCTTTAATAATGTTTCTCGCCATGTCGCTATGGCAAGAAATTAGATGAACACTGACTTCCATTCGAACACCAGATAAACCAAGTGGATTCTTAATGCCTTCTTGGTAATCGATGGTAAATTCTTGTGGAATCACGTGCAGAATTCTCTGCTCATCACCTATTTTAATCGATTTCGCGGTATGGATCGCTCGATCCATATCGTCTTGAGACACTTCTTCATCTGAAATAGTGCCCATGCCTTTTTCAATTCGGCTTGCGATATGCTTACCGGACAGCGAGATAAATACATTGCTGATTTGGCATTCAGCCATCAACTCTGCTTGATCAATTGCTCGCTGAACCGACTTCACTACCGACTCTAGGTCGTTTACACCACCTTTATCCATACCTCTGGATGGGCTTTGCCCTGAACCAATGATATTGATTTGACCATCAGGCAGTATTTCACCAACTAGAGCTGATATGGTCGCAGTGCCTATATCAAGACCAACGATTATGTTGTCATCTGCGGTCTTAGTCATTTCTGCTCTCTTCTAACTCTTGCTCTGGAAACCAGCCTACAGCGGCTCCCGTATCATACCTGAGGTCGATGTAGCTCACTTGATTCGCTTTACTTCCTAATTCGTTGTAAAGCGAAATAAAGCGTTCAACACGCTCATCTAAAGAATCTTTACCTAGTTCTAAACGGATACCGTTATCTAGGATTATTTGCCAAGCACGGCGCTCATTGAGAACGAGCGAGGTAACGGTTAACCCTAGACTGTTAATCAAAGGAGTTATCTGTCGCCATTTTGCTATCACTTCTTGGCTGGTCCCTTCCGGACCATAAAGCTTGACTCTATCACCCTTCAACAGGCCGATATCGCCATTAAACACTTGACCGTTTTCGTTGAGCAGCATGTTGCCATTCCAGATTGCTGCCGCTTGGTATTCAGTCAAAAATACTTTTATTGTGTCTGGCCACTGTTTACGAATCGAGACAACAGATACCCAAGGTAACGCCTCTAAACTGTCTTGCAACACCCCAATATCTTGCGACATGAAGGTACCAATATGTTCTAACTCGCCAAAAGCATGCTGAACATCACCAGCCGTTACATAAGTTAAGTCGCCTTGAAGTACTATTTTGGAAAGAGGCAATCGCTGATCGTCCCACATCCAAGTCAGTGTGGTATAGAAGAGAAACCCAATGAATAGCAATACCACGACTAAAAAAGACCCGCCTAAGGCGTGTTTCTTGAGCGATGGTAAACTGAATAGGTGGCGGTTTTCGCTAAAAGTACTTTCTACCAAAGCCCGCATTCCCTGTCGTTGGTTCGCAATTCTATTCCCTATCTTCGTAATAGAGGTAAAAGCACTTACTTTAACCTATGAATTATACTGAGCAAAATCAAACTATCAAACGTTGATAATAAGATTTTTGGTCAATTTTAGGTCAATCGCAAGAAGTGAGCGATTGACCACAGTCTGTAGACAGTATTCTGTTACGCGTTCTGCATATTATTAATGTCTAACTGTAGCGATTCGAGTTGCTTAGCAACACGACCAACATCACCGGCACCCTGCGTTAAAACAAGGTCACCGCCTTGAATGACGTTGGCTAGAACCGATGGCAGCGTGTTGATATCAGCAACGAAGATCGGATCAATCTTACCACGCCCACGAATAGTTCGACTTAACGAGCGTCCGTCTGCCCCTGCAATCGGTTTCTCACCCGCAGAGTACACATCTAATAAGATTAGAACATCTACCTGTTCAAGAACGTTAGCAAAGTCATCATACAGGTCACGCGTTCGGCTGTAGCGGTGTGGTTGGAAAATCATCACAAGACGTTTGTCTGTCCAGCCACTACGAGCCGCTTGAATCGTTACATCGACTTCGGTTGGGTGGTGACCGTAATCATCAACCAACATTGCAATACCCTTACCCGTTTCGTATTCACCAAGGTGATCGAAACGACGGCCAGTGCCTTCCGTTCCCGCCATCGCTTTTAAAATAGCTTCATCGCTGATGTCATCTTCCGTCGCAACCGCAATCGCCGCTGATGCGTTCAGTGCGTTATGGCGACCGGGAATGTTCAACGTAATATCTAGGTTAGCTTTACCTTCACGTACCACAGTGAACTTGCCTTGTTGGCCTTCCTGTACGTAGTTTTCAATGCGGATATCCGCATCTTCTGAGAAGCCGTAGGTAATCACTTGGCGACTAACCTGAGGAATAAGCTCACGTACTACCGGATCATCAACACACATCACAGCCTGACCGTAGAATGGTAGATTGTGTAAGAAATCAATGAACGTCTGCTTTAGCGTTTCAAAATCGCCGCCGTAGGTATCCATATGATCCGCTTCAATGTTAGTAACGATACTAACCATTGGTTGCAGATGTAAGAATGACGCATCACTTTCATCGGCTTCAGCGATAAGAATTCGACTAGAGCCTAGACGAGCATTCGTGCCCACACTCTTCACCAAACCACCGTTTACGAAGGTGGGATCTAAACCCGCTTCCGAGTAAATCTGTGTCACTAGCGCAGTGGTCGTTGTTTTACCATGCGTACCTGCCACAGCAATGCCATGACGAAAACGCATCAGCTCAGCCAGCATTTCAGCACGACGAACGATAGGTGTGCGCGCTTCACGAGCGGCAATAATCTCTGGGTTTTCTTCGTTGATAGCGGTTGAAACCACTACCACACTTGCGTCGGCAACGTTACTTGCTTGGTGACCAATATAAACGGTCGCGCCCTTGCTAACTAAACGATCGGTCACTGGGTTTTGAGCAATGTCAGAACCCGTGATCTGGTAGCCTTCATTAAGCAAGACTTCAGCAATCCCGCTCATTCCTGCGCCACCAATACCAATGAAGTGGATAGATTTAACACGGCGCATCTCTGGCACCATTGCACGGATTTGCGCTAAGTCTTGGGTATGTTCAATCGTCATCAATTCAATCTCATTATTTTGCTAAAGCTTTAATCGCTTCAGCGACGGTCACATCCGCATCAAGCTTGGCTGCCTGACGAGCTTTTGTTGCCATCATTTTTAATTCATTTCTATCAAGCTGAGCGATAGTATTCGCTAGCTTATCAGCCGTCAGTTGAGGCTGTTCAATCATTAACGCCGCGCCACATTCAACGAGGTGATCGGCATTCAGCGCTTGCTGTCTGTCTTTGTGCATAAACGGAACGAATATAGAACCTACACCAGCAGCAGAAACTTCAGATACGGTTAATGCACCTGAGCGACACACTAATAGATCTGCCCACTCATAAGCTTGCGCCACATCATCAATAAATTCAGTGACTTGAACATTATCTACAGAATGTGATTTGTATTGTTCTATCACTTGCTGTTGATTGTTCTTACCGGCTTGATGCATCACAGTAAAACCTTCACCAAGCTGGGCCATGGTCACTGGTAAGGTATCGTTCAGGATCTTAGCGCCCTGACTGCCACCCATCACGAGGATACGAATATCGCCGTCACGCTCTGCCATGCGTTGCTCGGGTTCAGCTAAGGCAACAACATCTTCACGTACAGGGTTACCCACAACGTCAGCCGTTGGAAAAGCACCAGGGAAAGCTTGGAATACTTTTTTAGCAATTTTAGAGAGCCATTGGTTGGTTAAACCTGCCACTGCATTTTGTTCATGCAAAACTACAGGAATACCGGATAACCATGCCGCGATGCCACCGGGGCCACTCACGTAACCACCCATGCCAAGCACCACATCTGGTTGCCATGCTTTGATGTGCTGTCTTGCTTGAAGTATGGCATTAATAATCTGGAATGGCGCTTTAATTAGCTTGCTAATGCCTTGACCACGCAGGCCTTTCACCTTAATAAAGTCGATCTCAATACCATGCTTTGGTACCAAATCCGCTTCCATTCTGTCCGCAGTTCCTAACCAGCGAATTTCCCAACCTTGTTGCTGAAGCTTTTTAGCCACCGCTAAGCCAGGGAAAACGTGACCGCCAGTACCACCAGCCATCACTAAAAGTTTTTTGTTTTTTTTCATCACGTTAGATTCTTATTCTACTAATTCGTTTTGATTGTCGGCTTGTTCTTTTTGTTGTATTCGGCACTCGTGATCGATACGTAGCAGCATAGAAACCGCCACCGACATCACGATCAAACTTGACCCACCGTAACTGATTAATGGCAATGTCAGGCCTTTAGTTGGAACGATACCCGATGCCGCGCCCACGTTAACAAGCGTTTGAAAAGCAAACCAAATACCAATACCAAAGGCAAGGTAGCCACTGAATAACTGGTCGTTTTCGAAGGCTTTCTTACCAATTAGAATCGCTTTGAGCACCAAACTAAAAATAAGGATCAGCACTAAGGTCACACCAACAAAGCCCAACTCTTCAGCCAATACAGCAAACACAAAATCGGTATGTGCTTCTGGTAAATATTCTAACTTCTGAACCGAGTTACCAAGGCCTTGCCCCATCCAATCACCACGGCCAAATGCCATCAGTGATTGAGTTAACTGGTAGCCACTACCAAACGGGTCATTCCAAGGTTCCCAGAATGAGGTCACACGTCGAACACGATAGGGTTCAATAACAATCAAGCCGACGACCGCGGCAATACCCGCCACCATCAAGGCTATAAACTGTGAAAGCTTGGCACCCGCGATAAATAGCATGCCAAACAAGGTAACCAGCATTACAACAACGGTACCTAAATCGGGTTGGCCAAGGAGTAATACTGCAAAGGCACCAAACACCATAATTGGCTTACCGAAACCACCGAAGAAGGTTCTCCTCACTTCGTCTTGTTTTCGAACCAAGTAGCCCGCCATAAAGATAAACAGCGATAGTTTAGCGACTTCGGCAGGTTGTAAGTTAAACAACCCAAGCGGAATCCAGCGCGATGCACCATTAACCGACTTACCGACAGCCAATACCACGACCAGTAAAAAGAACGATAAACCCAGTAGATACATGCTGTATTGAAACCAACGCTTCATTGGAATTTGAAGTATTACGCTGGATACGATTAACGCTAACACCAAGAAAATGGCGTGACGGAACATAAAGTGAAACGGCTGATCGGTTAAACGAGCACTGATTGGGAACGAAGCCGACGTTACCATTACCAAGCCCGTTAGCATCAATCCAAGAGCAATCCATACCAACTGACGATCGTAGAGCGCCTCTGGTGTGGCACGGTTAAGCCATTGCCAAATAGATTGATTAATCTCTTTCACTCTTTGCACTGAATGTTAGTCCTTCAACACGTTAGGCATACTCATGGGCAAGTTCAGTGAACGCATCACCTCTCGCCATGAAGTTATTAAATTGATCGAAGCTTGCACACGCAGGAGACAGCATCACCATGTCACCCGACGCCAGTTGTGCAGAGATACTCTCGATGATGTTACGCATGGTATCAAACGTCTTCGCCGATGGATGTAATGGCATGAATTGCGCAGCATCTTCACCGAAGCAACACAACTGAACACGGTCTAGTTGCGCCAATACGGGTTTAAGCTCGCTAAAGTCGGCGCCTTTGCCCACACCTCCGACTAAGAGATACAAAGTACCTTGGTACTCTAACCCCGACAGAGCCGCTAATGTACTGGCTACGTTGGTCGCTTTCGAGTCGTTAACCCATTTGATTTCGCGTTTGTCAGCCACTACTTGGCAACGATGCGTTAAACCGTTGTAGGCTTTCAGAGCTTCAAGGCTTTTGCTGTAATCAATACCAACTTGCTTCAACAGTGCTAAAGAGACTAACGCATTCGCCACGTTATGACGTCCAACCAATGTTAAATCTTGGGTAGCAAGTACTGGCTTACCGTTATCCACTAGCCATTCGATGCCATCGACTATTGATACGCCAAACTCTTGGTCATCAAGTCCAAATGTCACCAATGACATCGTGTGGTCAGGATAAGTCTCTTTGTCTTCGCGGTTTACAATCGCGTACTGAGCATTATTAAAAATTCTTAATTTAGCGTCACGGTAATCGGCCATGCCTTGATAGCGATCCATATGATCTTCTGACAAGTTCAAAAAGGCCGCCGCTGCAAGATCTAGACTGGATGTTGTTTCTAATTGAAAGCTTGAAAGCTCAAGGACATATAAATCGGCATCAAGCTCAAGCAGGTCTAAGGCAGGAATACCGATATTACCACCAACGCCAACGTTAAGACCGGCAGCTTTAGCAAGCACACCAGTAAGATCCGTCACGGTACTCTTACCGTTTGAACCAGTAATTGCCACGACAGGCTTATCTACCGCCCATCCAAACAGCTCGATGTCACCAACAACAGGAGTCCCCGCTTGAAGCACATCTTGAATTTCTGGCGTCGCTAAGGCGATACCCGGATTAGCAACCACTAAATCAGCTTCCGCTAACCATCGGCTATTCCAACTTCCAGAATGCAGCTCTACCGATTCAGGCAAAGATTCTCGGCCTGGTGGTAGTTCTCGAGTATCAATCACCTTCACATGAGTGTGAGGTTGATATTTTACGAGATGTTTAACGACAGAGAGCCCGGTAATACCGAGCCCCACAACCACTACATTTTGAATATTTTGCCAACGTTCCATTTAAACAAGATGCTCTTAATAGTTTTAAAGAGCCTCTCATCAAGAGGCTCATACAAGATTAACGAACTTTCAGTGTCGCTAGACCAACCAGTACTAATACCATTGAGATGATCCAAAAGCGCACGATTACACGCGGCTCTGGCCAACCTTTCAGTTCGTAGTGGTGATGAATCGGTGCCATACGGAAAATACGCTGACCACGCAATTTGTAAGAGCCCACCTGCAGAATAACTGACAAGGTCTCCATTACAAACACACCACCCATGATAACCAGTACCAATTCTTGGCGAACCAAAACAGCAATCACACCTAATGCACCACCAAGCGCTAGTGAGCCAACATCGCCCATGAATACTTGTGCTGGGTAGGTGTTAAACCATAGGAAACCAAGACCCGCACCCACGATAGCGGTACAAACCACAACCAGCTCAGAGGTGTATGGAATGTATGGAATGTGTAGATATGCCGCGAAGTTAACGTTACCTGTCGCCCAAGCAATCACAGCAAAACCAGCCGCCACCATAACCGTTGGCATAATAGCCAAGCCGTCTAGGCCGTCCGTTAGGTTTACCGCATTACTGGTACCCACAATAACAAAATAAGTCAGTACGATGTACAATAAACCTAGCTGTGGCATCACATCTTTAAAGAAAGGAACCACCAATTGAGTTGCCGCAGTATCGTGCCCGTGAGCATATAGAGCAAACGCCACAACCAATGCGATCGCGGATTGCCAGAAGTACTTCCAGCGAGCAACCAGACCATCAGTGTTCTTACGAACCACTTTACGGTAGTCATCAACAAAGCCAACGGCGCCGTAGCCAGCAAGCACGGCCAATACAGCCCAAACATAAGGGTTGGAAAGATCAGCCCACATCAATACCGTAATAATGATCGCAGCAAGGATCATCACACCGCCCATGGTTGGCGTACCACGTTTGCTGAAGTGAGATTCAGGGCCGTCATTACGAACAACTTGGCCAATTTGTAGCATTTGCAGACGCTCAATTAAACGAGGTCCCATCCACAGTGACAGACATAAAGCCGTCAAAATACTCGCGATTGCTCGAAACGATAGGTATTCGAACAAACGGAAAAAAGAAAAGTATGGCTGTAGTAGCTCTGCAAGCCAAATTATCATGAAAAGTTCTCCTTTAAAGCAGCGGCTATTTTACTCATTCCTGCACTGTTTGCGCCTTTCACCAACAAGGTGTGTGACACGTTATTCGGCAAGCATAAGTGCTGCTCTATGTGTGCGATCATCGCTTGATGCGTTGCAAAGTGGGTTCCATTACAGACCTCACTAATCACCTTGGTATCATCACCGTAAGTGAGTACATGCTCAAAAGCGAATGGGGCAGCATATTCACCGACTTGACGGTGAAGTGCAAGACTTTCGTCGCCTAATTCAGCCATATTGCCTAAAATCAACCAACGTTGACCTTTAAAGCTCGACAGCAGTTTAGCTGCCGCCTTCATTGCAGGCACGCTAGCGTTATAACTGTCATCTATCAGCTTGATATCCTGACTTAATTGTTGAACCTCAACTCGTCCTTTGACCGAGATAAGATTCGCTAAACCACTTTTTATTTCATCAAGCGTTGCACCAAATTGAATGCTCAACGCTGCCGCTGCCAACGCGTTCGCCACGTTATGCTGACCAATAATACCAAGTTCAACAGCTGTAGCACCTAGTGGCGTTTGCATATCAAAGCAAGCTTCGCCTTGGTCGTTGATTTCGATATTTTCAGCAAAATAGTCGGCTTCACAGTTACTTTCAGAAAATGTCAGTACCGTTTTATCCGCGAGTACTTCATTCCAAAAATCACCACCGTTGCTCTCTAAATTAACAATAGCAGTATCACCGGCAGCAAGCCCCTGAAAGATTTCACCTTTCGCTTGTTTTACGCCATCAATAGAACCAAAGCCTTCTAAATGAGCCGCAGCCACATTATTCACCAAGGCAACCTGTGGTTTCACGAGCTGCGTGGTGTAGGCGATTTCACCAATATGGTTAGCACCTAATTCGATCACCGCATAGTCATCGCTTGGTTCACTGCGTAGCAAAGTCAAAGGCACACCAATATCATTATTGAAATTACCCGCCGTAAACAGCACCTTGCCACGCTGTTGTAGAATACTTGCCACCATCTCTTTGACGGTCGTTTTGCCACAACTGCCTGTAATCGCCATGGTTGGAACATTACATTGCTTATGGATCCAAGCACTTAGCTGACCTAAAGCAAGTTTAGTGTCATCAACAACAACTTGAGTAATATTTAGGTCAAGTTTTCGTTCGACTAACAATGCGCTCGCATTCGCAGCAACTGCTTGATGGCAAAAATCATGCGCATCAAAGCGCTCACCAACGATAGCAACAAACAGCGCACCATCTTCGACTGTACGCGTGTCGGTAGAAACGGCGTTGATCACTGTATTGTGATTACTGGTTTCTGAATGCTCAATCAGCTCGCCATTAACAGCAAAACAAATCTGCTCGAGTGATACATCAATCATTATGAAATACCTAAAAGTTGTAGCGCAGACTCTCGGTCTGAATAATGTACCGTTTTGTCTTTCAATACTTGATAATCCTCATGGCCTTTACCTGCCAAAAGAATAATGTCATTGCTGCCAGCCTGCTCTAGAGCAAACTTAACCGCTTGGTAGCGATCGTGCTCGACAAATGCAGATTCAGGTTTACTTAGGCCAGCCAGCATATCTTTAACAATCAACGCAGGATCTTCGCTGCGAGGGTTGTCATCTGAAATAATGCTTTTATCGGCGAATTGCTCTGCGGTTGCCGCCATCATAGGGCGCTTACCGGTGTCGCGGTCACCACCACAGCCGAAGATAGCCCAAAGCTTTCCAGAGCAATGCACGCGTAGTGCTGCCAATGCTTTTTCTAGAGCATCTGGTGTGTGCGCGTAATCGACAACCACTTTTGCTTTGTTCGGAACTTGGAAAAGCTCCATTCGGCCAATGACAGGTTGAAGCTGAGGCGCAGTGTCGACCAAGGTTTGCTTGTCGATACCCAACGAAAGCAAAGTCGCAAAAGCAACCAGTACATTTGATGCGTTGAACTGACCAATCAGTGGAACAGAAAGCTTCCCTTGTCCCCAACGACCATCGAAAGACAGCTGAATACCAGTTTCTGCATAAGCGACATCAGACGCCCATACCGATTGCTGATAGCCCGTTAGCGGTGACAGTGAAACTGAAATGGCATTGGATAAATCTGACATCCAAGCTTTACCCACTTCGTCATCCACGTTAATGACTGCGTGCTTGCATTTGTGTTGAGTAAACAGGCTCTTCTTAGCCAATGCGTACTCTTCCATCGTGCCATGATAATCAAGATGATCACGACTCAAGTTAGTAAAGACACCAACCTCAAAGTCCAAAGCCTTTACTCGACCTTGCACCAAACCATGAGAGGAGATTTCCATTGCGGTATACACCGCTTTTTCTGCAGCTAACTCACTCAGTGTGCGCTGTATTTCAATAGCACTCCCCGTTGTGTTAGCAGCAATTTTTAAATTATCTAAGAAACCATTACCTGTCGTGCCCATTACCGCAGAGCGTTGGCCGACAAGATCAAGCCATTGAGCAATCAACTGGGTGATGGTGGTTTTGCCATTGGTGCCCGTGACACCAATCAATTTAGTCGCTTGAGAAGAATAAACACGGCCAGCTAATTCAGAGAGTGTTGAGTTTAAGTCTGAAACATAAACCACCGGAACAGAGTTTTGCCACTCAACAAAACCATGAGCTTTGTCATCACCAGCTTGTGCAATGACGGCTTTCGCACCTTGAGAAACGGCTTTATCGATAAACCGACGACCGTCGACTGCATGTCCAATTACGGCAACAAAAATATCACCTTCCTTGATGGCTCGGCTATCCAACTCCAATTGCTCAACAGCAATCGACTCCAACTCAGGAGAACCAAAGTATCCCCAAGGAGAAAGTAAAGATGACAGCGTGAGGCTATTACTCATATTGAATCCTGATTAGCTCTATTCTTGAAACTTGTTTTCATCAGCAGGGACATTGAGAATTTGCAGTGCACCCTTCATGATTTCAGAAAAAACGGGGGCTGCGACTGAACCGCCATAGTAAAGGTCACCTTGAGGCTCATTGACCACAACAACCAGCGCCACTCTTGGGTCACTGACTGGAGCAAAGCCAGCGGTCACCGCGATGTATTCATCACTGTAGCCGCCTGCTTCAGCCTTACGAGAGGTACCCGTTTTTGCTGCAACTCGATAACCAGGCACTGCGGCTCTTGTTGCCGTACCGCCTTTTTGAGTAACCCCTTCTAGCATATTCAGAACCAGTTCAGCGTTCTCGCGCTTGATGATTTGCTTAGAAAAGTCTTGGTCGTTACTCTTAATAATATGAATCGGTTCATACATGCCTTTGTTGGCTAGCGTTGCATAAGCATGTGCCAACTGCATCGGCGTAACCGACAAGCCATAACCGAATGCTAAAGTCGCAATTTCAAACTTTGACCAACGACGGCGATTCGGGAAAATACCGCTCGTTTCACCAACCAAATTAAGCCCAGACATCTCGCCTAGACCAACTGAACTGTACATACCAAGCAAAGCTTCAAGTGGCATATTAAGTGCCAATTTCGCTACGCCGATGTTACTCGACTTCTTGAGGATCAGCGCTAAGTCAGCCTTACCGACTTTAGAAGAATCTCGTACGCGACTACCACCGATCTGCATAATGCCATTGCCCGTATCAATAACGATATCGGGGTCTGCAGTGCCGTTCTCTAGTGCTGCTAAAACCACAAAAGGTTTCACGGTAGAACCTGGTTCCATTGCATCGGTCAGAACGCGGTTACGCATCTTAAAGCTTTGTAAATCAGCGCGATTGTTCGGATTATAAGAAGGGGCATTAACCATAGCTAACACGGCACCCGTTTTTACATCGAGTAGTACAGCAGAGCCTGAAGTCGCCTTGTGATCCGCCACGGCTTGCTTGATCGCGCGATAAGCAATCGCCTGAAGTCGTTGATCGATCGTTAGCTCTAGTGGTTTGCCTTCTTCACGCTCTTCTAAGGCAATGTTTTCAACAACACGTCCATAGCGATCTTTACGAATAGTCCGCTTACCCGCCTCGCCCGTGAGCCATTTGTCGTAGCTGCGTTCAACGCCTTCCAAACCGTGCCCGTCAATACCGGTCACACCAATAAGGTGCGCACTGACTTCGCCTGCTGGGTAGTAACGTCGAGATTCCGCTTTAAGGCCAACACCCACCAGCTTCAGTTCACGAATATACTTAGCCATTGCAGGGCTAACTTGTCTTTGCAGGTAAATAAATCGACGGGATTTGTTGCTGGAGATCTTATCGATCATTGATTGACGTTCTAAGCCAAGTACATCGGCTAACGCATACCAACGATCAATTTGAGCCATACCGTTTTTATCGAAAATGGTTTTCGGGTCGGCCCATACCGCTTCAACTGGAACACTCACAGCAAGCGGTTCGCCATTGCGGTCTGAGATAATGCCGCGGGCGGAAGGAATGGCCTTAACACGTACCGAGCGAAGGTCACCCTGACGAATTAAGTTATCTGGTTCAATGATTTGGATGTAAGCAACACGGCCTACGAGTGCAGCAAAGGCAAGAAACACGAAAGCAATCACGACGTTGAAACGCCATTTAATAAGAACTGGATCCGAATCCTTTTCGCTCTTCACTCGCTCTTTCGTTGATTTATTAACGGTTTTCGCGGGTGCTTTTTCCTTTTTACCGGTCATTTCAGTGTGATCACTACTTCTTTATCAGAGTCTGGACGTTTCATGTCTAGCTCTCGTTTTGCCGATGCTTGAACGCGGCTATGTTCAGCCAGAGCCGTCTCTTCAAGCATTAAATTTCGCCACTCATCATCAAGCTGTTCTCGCTCCACTAATGCCGTGTCTTTTTGCGTAATAGCCTGACGTGACATATGTGTCGTAAGAACGACCCCCATCGCACTCGCGAAGATACAGATAAGAAGCACCAACGGGACTTTGCCCACGGAGATCAAATCAAAAAATATTATCTTGGCTAAGTTCGGTTTGGAGGTCTTCATTGACTATAGCTTTTCTGCGATTCGTAGTACTGAGCTGCGCGAACGAGTATTCTCATCCACTTCATCTTTAGAAGGCTTGATCGCTTTACCAATTGGTTTTAGATCGGCACTGCCTAAAGCTTTAATCTGATCTTCTGTTAGCGGTAAACCGTGAGGAACTTGTGGCCCTTGGCTCTCTTTACGGATAAAGCGCTTCACCATACGGTCTTCAAGAGAGTGGAAGCTGATAACAGAGATACGACCTTGAGGAGCAAGAATGCTTGCTGCGCCTTTCAGTGCGGTATCGATCTCTTCAAGTTCACTGTTGATGTAGATACGAAACGCTTGGAATGCACGTGTCGCTGGGTGCTTTTTCTCTTTAAAGCTCTTTGGAGCAACATCTGAGATAAGCTTAGCCAGTTGACCAGTACGCGTTAACGGTTCGTTCTCTTCGTTCTCTTGATAAGCAATGATGCCTTTCGCGATACGACGAGCGTGTTTGTCTTCACCGAACTCACGAATAACCCAAGTGATGTCATCAAGATCCGCTTCAACTAACCACTGAGAAACAGGAATACCCGTTGTTGGATCCATACGCATGTCCAACGGGCCATCTTTCATGAAGCTAAAGCCACGTTCAGCATCATCTAACTGTGGTGAAGAAACACCCAAATCCAGTAATACGCCATCCACTTGACCGACTAAGTCATAACGCTCTGCATATTCAGCCATACCCGAGAATGGACCATGGATAATTGTAAAACGGGGATCATCAATCTTCTGAGCTTCAGCAATCGCTTGTGGATCGCGGTCGATACTAAAGAGTCGTCCATTCTCGCCCAGTTTAGACAGGATTGTACGGCTGTGACCACCACGGCCAAAAGTACCATCGATGTAGGTACCGTCAGGTTTGATCGCAAGTCCGTCAATAGATTCGTTAAGCAATACTGAAATATGTTTGAATGCTTCTGTCATAGTCTTCTCAGTGAGTGGATTGAGCCGTTAGTTAGGCAATAATTTGATCTATTAACGTTTTAGTGTACTGATTTCACGCCGTATCTCCACCATATTGTGTATAGGCTTTGGTAATTTTTGACCCAAGCTTATATCAGGGTGAAGGATTCTAAGGAAATCTAAATAATTTACGTCAATATAAAGCAAAAAACCCATCACTACTGTTAAGTAATGATGGGTTCTTTATATAGGTGGAGTTGACACATACGCCGGGTTCTGTTCCGCTTGCGCGGCGGTAACCATTCGTCTAGGCCTGCAATCGCTCACAGGCTCAAGCAATCTACCCGCCCCCATACGCGAGCAGCGCAATGCGAGGGCCTATTTGATCTTGCTCCGGGTGGAGTTTACCTTGCTACGAACTGTTGCCAGCCGCACGGTGCGCTCTTACCGCACCCTTTCAGCCTTACCTGTGCCTCTTCCGAAGAAATGAGGCCATCGGCGGTCTTCTCTCTGCTGCACTTGTCGTGGGCTCGCGCCCCCCAGACGTTATCTGGCACCCTGCTCTATGGAGCCCGGACGTTCCTCCCCTCTACCAGTCTCCCGAAGGACTTCAACGTCAGTTTCCCGAAGGACCTCAACGTCAGTCTCCCGAAGGACATCAGCAAAGCAGCGATTACCCGTTCAACTCCGAGGGCGGATTGTATAGAGATTAATGTGCAGTGTCTAGCGAGATCACAAATATGCTGCAAACCGATTGTTAACTGATGGGAAATTGAGCAAAAGCAGTTTAAGAGCAGATGCGAGTAACGAGACGAGAGATTCGAAAAGAATTAAATGCGGATGCGAGTAATGAGATGAGAGATTCAAACAGAATTAAAAGTGGATATGAGTAATGAGATGAGGGATTCGAAAACAATTAAAAGCGGGTACGAGTGGCGAGATGAGAGTTGCGAAAACATTTAAGAGCGAGTGGCAGGTTAGCAATACAGATAAAGGAGAACAGCTTAGTTACTCATTTATCTGTATCTGAACTAAATCACTAAAGAAGCATTAGTTGTCTAGGTGTTCTAGACCCCACTTATAAAGTGCATTCTTCTTAAGGTTGTAGATCTCGGCCGTCATTGCCGCTGCTTTTTTAAGGGGCAGCTCTTTGGTTAGAATACCCAGCGTACGGGTCGCTTCGTCTGGCAGCTCTGTGCTCGCTTCTTCACGATGACCATGAATCAACAGCACCATCTCGCCGCGCTTACGGTTCGAATCTTCTTCAATCCATTCAATAAGCTCACCGAGTGGCAACCCTTGAATGGTTTCGAATGTTTTAGTCAGCTCACGCGCCAGCACAACTTCACGGTCTGGGCCCAAGATCTCAAGCATGTCTTGCAGAGAATCAGTAATGCGGTGCGGAGATTCGTAGAAGATACAAGTGCGTTCTGCTTTTGCGATCTCTAAGAACTTGTCTTTACGACCTTTGCTCTTTGGCGGTAAGAAGCCTTCAAAGCTGAAACGATCAGACGGCAAACCAGACGCACTGAGTGCGGTAATCACAGCACAAGCACCAGGAAGTGGCACAACTCTCACACCCGCTTGACGACATTGTGATACAAGATGGTAACCTGGGTCACTGATTAAAGGAGTACCCGCATCAGAGACTAATGCGATAGACTGACCTTCTAATAACCTTTCGACTAGAACTTGCGCTTTAGTTTGTTCATTATGATCATGTAAAGCGAACGTTCTGGTGGATATATTGAAGTGAGCAAGCAGCTTACCCGTGTGGCGTGTGTCTTCGGCTGCAATAACATCGACACTTGATAAAATTTCAATTGCTCTTTGAGTGATATCTCCCAAATTTCCGATTGGGGTTGGCACAATATAGAGAGTTGGGCTCTCTGTGAGCAAGGTTTTGTTATCTGTCATTTGTTTACCATCACTTCAACGATTAATATAGATACAAATTGATACGGAATTTAAAGAACTCATGGCAACGATGAACCATAAGAGACTCAGTGTACCACGCTTACTCACTCCAATTGCATTAGCAATTACGTTGGCGGCTTGTTCTTCAGGCCCTCAAGCACCAACGCGTGTTGATATTACACTAGATCCAGCGCAATCAACTGAAAGTTACATGATGCAAGCGGATAGCAGCAAAGGAAGCCTGCAAAACGATTGGCTCATCATGGCACTTAAAGCCTCTGTGCAAGCTGGGAAAACCGATCAAGCTACTTTGCTTATCAAACGCATAGCAAAGCAAGAGCTTAGTGAAGTGCAACAAGCAGAGTGGCAACTGGCTCGTGCGCAGTTATTAGTGAATAACTCACAACCAGACCAAGCCTATAGCCAACTTAATTTCCAGCCGTGGTGGAAACTGCCTAACGAGCAATGGAAAGATTATCACGAGCTACGCGCGAATATTTCAGAGATGAAGAAAGAATATTTCGAAGCGAGCCGTGAGTTAGTGCTTTATTCAGAGTTCGTAGATGCTGATGAAGAAATCCAGCAGCAAACGGCCGACCGTATTTGGCAGAATCTGAATAGCTATTCTCAATATGAGATTCTAGAGCTTAAAACATCTCCTACCGAAGACGTTTTAGCGGGCTGGTTACAGCTGTCTATTTACATGAAGACGCTCAACTCTAATCTTCCAGATCTACAGAAAACACTGTCGGACTGGTTAGCAGAGAACCCTCGCCACCCAGCAGCGCTTTATACGCCTCAAGCGATCACCGATATATTAGCGTTAGAAATCAGCAAGCCGACCAGCACCGCACTATTACTGCCTTTAACAGGTAAGTACGGCAAGCAAGCGCAACTCGTTCGTGACGGTTTTATCTTTGCAATGATGAATGACAAAGAGCGCGAAGAAGATGCAACGCTGACGGTTATGGATACCAACGTACAAAGTGCCGCTGAAATTAAAGCAACACTGGAAGAAAACAACGTTGATTTCATTGTTGGTCCGTTGATTAAGAGCAACATCACCAAGCTTCAACAAGCGCAGAAAAATCACGAGAACTCGATTCCTGCGTTAGCTCTGAACATTCCAACGCAGCTAGAGTCTGATACTAATATCTGCTATCTCGCTCTATCGCCAGAACAAGAAGTCGCTCAAGCAGCGAAACATCTTTTTGCTCAAGGCTACAAGTACCCGCTTATCCTAGCGCCAAAAGGACGCTTAGGTGACCGAGTTGAGCAAGCCTTTAAGGAAGAGTGGAAAAAGTACAGCAACAACGAAGTCGCGATTACCATGTTCTCTGACAAGCGCCAACTTCAACGCAACGTGAATCAGGTATTCGGACTACAAGAAAGCCAGCAGCGTATCGCTCAAATGGATGGCCTCCTTAATCTGGACCTAGAAACTGAGCCACGCAGTCGTCGTGATATCGACTCGGTCTACATTGTGGCGAAGAACTCAGAGCTCACGTTGATCAAGCCTTTCATTGAAGTGGCGATTAACCCAGATGCTGACCAACCAGCCTTGTTCTCAAACTCACGCAGCAACAGCGGTGATAAGCAGTACGAAGACCTAACAGGTGTGTTCTACAGCGACATCCCACTATTGGTTGAGAACAAGAACGAGCTCAACAAAGAGCTAAACGACCTATGGCCTTCAAACTCAAACGGCCAAAAACGTCTGCAAGCGTTGGGAATGGATGCTTATTACCTAATGGATGCGCTTCCACAGATGAAAGCCGTTCAAGGCTACAGCATTCCAGGTGAAACAGGTGTATTGACTATCGACAACAATTGCATCGTACAGCGTGAAATCAGTTGGGCAGAGCATGGGGCTTTTTAGCCGTAAGTTTCTCTCCAAACCAACAATCACCCACAAACAAGTGGGTGATAAATACGAAGCCGTGGCAAAGTCCTACCTAATTCGCCACGGTTTATCGCTAATTGAAGAAAACTTCATAGCAAAGTGTGGCGAAATTGATCTTATAATGCGCCATAACAATACGGTTGTGTTTACTGAGGTAAAATACCGCAAGCAAACACGCTACGGACATGCCGCTGAAATGGTGACAGCAAAGAAGTCGCACAAGCTGTTTAAAACAGCCAATGTCTGGCTTATGCAGCAAGGCCTGTCAGTACACTCTACAGACTTCCGATTTGATATCGTTGCCATCGAAGGCCCAAATGACGATATCAACTGGATTCAAAACGCGATTACCCAAGGATAAACATGCTAGACAGCATTAAAGAAAGTTTTACAGAAAGTATTCAGATCCAGATTGCTGCTGCCGAAGCACTGCCTGACGCAATTACGCATGCTGCACAAGCAATGGTTGCAACCCTACTCAACGGAAACAAAATTCTTTGTTGTGGTAATGGTGGTTCTGCGTCTAATGCTCAACAGTTTGTATCATGCTTATTAAACCGCTTTGAAACAGAACGCCCTAGCCTGCCAGCAATGGCGCTAACGGCAGACAATACGACGTTGACAGCCGTTGCTAACGATTACCACTATGAAGAGATCTTCTCTAAGCAGGTGCGTGCATTTGGTCAAACCGGTGATATTTTACTGGCTATCTCGACCAGCGGTAACAGCAAGAACATAATCAAAGCGATGGAAGCGGCAGTAACTCGTGATATGACTATCATCGCCTTTACCGGTAAAGACGGCGGTGAAATGGCAGGTTTGCTTGGCGAACACGATGTAGAAATTCGTATCCCTTCACACCGTACAGCACGCATTCACGAAGTTCACATGGTGACACTGCACTGCCTATGTGACCTAATCGATCAAGTACTCTTCCCTGCTCACGAAGAGTGATATACGGAGCATCACAATGAAATCATTAACCTCTATGAGGCTGTTGAAGCTGATTAGTGTTTCGCTACTTACACTTTCCCTGTCTGGTTGTGCTGGCATTTTCATTGCTGGTGCTGCAACCACAGCGAACTTAGTCACTGATACACGAACCACCAAAGAGATTTGGAACGACAACAATATCGAATTTGAAGTCGCGGCCATCACCAACAAACAACCATATCGTGGCAACGTTCGCATCACAGCGAGCTCTTACCGAGGTTCGGTTGTATTGATGGGGCAAGCGACCACTGACTCAGAACGTCGCGCGTTTGAAAGCCAAGCCAAAGAAGTGGCAGGCGTAGAAAGCATCCATAATCAGGTGCGAGTAAAAGAGCCATTGACCATCAGTGCCATTAGTAATGACAGCTGGATCACCACTAAGGTGAAATCAGCCCTTCTTGCAAACGCAGATCTCAACGGCATTAAGGTTAAAGTCATCACTGAAGATTCAGAGGTGTTTTTACTTGGGTTAGTATCTCGAGAGCATGCTGATATCGCGACAGAAGTTGCCCGTAATGTTTCAGGCGTAAAGCAGGTGATTCGAGCGTTCGAATATGGTGAAGAAGACACTTCAGTAAACTAACGTTCCCTGAGTTCACTTAACGGGCTTGGCTAAGTAGCTACTGATTAGCGACCTAGCTGGTAATGCCTAACGAAATGAATCAGGCGAATAAAAACCAGAAAGCACAAAAAGAAAAAGCAGCGATAAATCGCTGCTTTTTTTGTATTTAGAGTTATTCAAAAATAACGCTATTTGATAACACGAAGGCTTGGTCGACCTTTTGCTGGACGAGGTGGCTCAGGATCTGAGTCAGGCTCTTCCGCATCAACGTCTGCCGTTGCTACACTCAAAGATGGGCCTTTTTCTGGTTCTTCAAAAGGGCTTTCTTCAATCCCTTCTTCAAACGCTTCCATGTATGCCTCTTCAGGTTCAAACATGGTACCAGCACCATTCTCACGAGCATAAATCGCTTGTACTGCATATAGAGGAACGATCACTGAGTGTGGACGTCCGCTAAAGCGAGCACTGAACGTAACAGCTTCGTTACTCAGTTCAAGTTGCCCAACCGCACGAGGCGCGATGTTCAGAATGATCTGACCATCTTGAACAAACTCTTCTGGAACTCTCACACCTGGTAATGTTGCTTCAACAACAAGGTGGGGAGTTAATTCGTTATCAACCAACCAATCATAGAATGCACGAAGCATGTATGGTCGGCGTGGTGTCATATTAGAAATATCCATAAACGCTTAGCGAACGAGTCGCATCTCACGCTCAGCTTCTGTTAGAGAAGCTAGGAATGAATCACGTTCAAATACGCGGTTCATGTAAATCTTAAGCTCTTTAGAACCAGGACCAATCAGTTCGATACCAAGCTCAGGTAAACGCCATAATAGCGGAGCAAGGTAGCAATCAATTAGGCTAAACTCTTCGCTCATGAAGTATTCATACTCAGCGAAGATAGGAGCAAGAGTCAGTAGGTCGTTGCGCAGTTTAACGCGAGCAGCTTCTGATTCTTCAGCGTTGCCTTTAACGATCTTCTCTGCAACTGAATACCAGTTGCGCTCAATGCGGTACATCATTAGACGGCTATTACCACGTGCAACCGGGTAGACAGGCATCAATGGTGGATGAGGGAAACGCTCATCAAGATATTCCATGATGATCTTTGAGTCATATAGAGCAAGCTCACGATCAACAAGGGTAGGTACTGATTTGTACGGGTTCAGTTCAACAAGCTCTGCTGGTAGATTTTTTTCATCTACTAACTCAACTTCAACACTTACGCCTTTTTCAGCAAGAACAATGCGCACCTGATGGCTATACATATCAGAAGCACTTGAGAAAAGAGTCATTACAGAACGTTTATTGGCAGCTACAGCCATGGAGCCCTCCAGTACACTTTAAATAAAAACAATGGAGGCCTAAAGCCTCCATTGAACATTAACATAATTTGGGAATTAGCACGGTATTATAGCACAATTAGTGCACATCACGCCAATACTCTTTCTTCAGTAAAATCACAACGATAGTGAAGATTACCAAGAAGGCCATTACCCACCAACCCATAGCATGACGCTCAAGTTGTACTGGGTCACCTGAGTAAACTAGGAAGTTAACCAGATCGCGAACCGCGTTGTCATACTCACCAGTGCTTAATTCGCCAGAACCGTCCGTTTCAGTACCAACAACAACCTTTACTTCCTCACCATCAACCATGTGAGTATCGTAGATTGGCGTTGGGATACCTTGTAGCTCTTCAAGAACATGCGGCATACCAACACTTGGGAAAACAATGTTGTTTACACCAAATGGACGAGACGGATCTTCATAGAAAGTGCGAAGGTACGTGTATAGCCAATCTGCGCCACGAACACGAGCAACCAATGTTAGATCTGGTGGTGGAGCACCAAACCAGCTAGCTGCTTGGTCAGAAGGCATAGCGTTAACCATCAAGCTACCAATTTTCACTTCAGGATCGAAGATCAGGTTTTCCTTCATTAGGTCTAAAGGAATCTCTAAATCATTCGCAACACGTTCATAGCGTTGGTACTGCGTTGAGTGACAAGCAAAACAGTAGTTCATGAACATCTTAGCGCCATTTTGCAATGAGGCTTTGTCTGTTAAATCATTGTTTGCTTTGTCTAATGGTACGCTTGCACCCGCTGCCATCGCTAGAGACGGCAACATAGCAAATAAAATTACAATCCACTTTTTCATTTGAATGTCACCCTTTCTGGTAATGGTTTCGTCGCTTCATTTTTACTGTAGAACCACAGCAGAACGAAGAACATGAAATAACCTAAGCTAAAGATTTGAGCCAGTAATGTGTATGTTGGCGTTGCTGGAAGCGCACCAAGGACACCAAGCGCAATAAAGCTTATTGTGAATTGGATGATGTTAATCAAATGCAGTTTGCTACGGTAACGGTAAGAACGCACTTTACAACGGTCGAACCATGGCAGTAGGAATAGCACAACAATAGAGGCACCCATTGCAACTACACCTAACAGCTTATCTGGAACAGCACGTAGTACCGCGTAGAACGGTGTGAAGTACCAAACAGGGGCAATGTGCTCAGGTGTTTTCAGTGGGTTTGCAGCTTCAAAGTTAGGCGGCTCAAGGAAGTACCCACCCATCTCTGGGTTAAAGAACAGCACGTAACAGAACAAGAATAGGAAACCAGCAACACCTACCATATCTTTCACCGTCCCGTACGGGTGGAAAGGAATAGAGTCGATGATGTCGTATTTCTTAGTGTAATCCTTGTGGAATGGGAACTGAGTCTTGTAGTCGTCGCCCATCGTACCTTTAGGAAGCTTAGTTTCGATACCGTCAGGATTATTCGAACCCACTTCGTGTAGCGCTAGTACGTGAAGTACGATAAGCAGCAATAGTACGATTGGTAGAGCAATAACGTGCAGTGCGAAGAAACGGTTCAGCGTTGCACCTGAGATGATGTAATCACCACGGATCCAAAGCGTTAGGTCATCACCAATGACAGGAATTGCACCAAACAGAGATATGATTACCTGAGCACCCCAGTAAGACATTTGACCCCATGGTAGTAAGTAACCCATGAAAGCTTCAGCCATAAGCACTAAGAAGATCAACATACCGAAGATCCAAAGTAGCTCACGAGGTTTTTGGTAAGAACCGTAGATTAGACCACGGAACATATGCAGGTAGATAACCACGAAGAACGCAGAAGCGCCAGTTGAGTGCATGTAACGCAGTAACCAACCGTATTCCACATCACGCATGATGTATTCAACAGAAGCAAACGCACCCTCACCAGACGGCACGTAGTTCATTGTTAACCAGATACCCGTAAGGATTTGGTTAACCAGGACCAACATTGCCAAAGAACCGAAAAGGTACCAAAAGTTAAAGTTCTTAGGCATTGGGTATTCAGATAAGTGCTTTTTGTAAGCATTCATCGCGGGTAGACGTTTTTCTACCCAATCAAGCAATCCTTGCATTATGCGTCTCCCTCGTCGACACCGATCATGATCTTCGTGTCACTCAAATACATATGCTTTGGTACAACAAGGTTCAATGGAGCCGGTACGCCTTGGAATACTCGACCTGCCATATCAAACTTTGAACCATGACAAGGACAGAAGAAACCAGACTTAACGCCCTGAACCTGTTCTGCGAAAGAATCTGGCAGGTAAGTTGGAGAACAACCTAAGTGTGTGCAGAAACCAACAGCAACGAAGAATTCCGGCTTAATCGAACGAAACTCGTTCTGTGCGTACTCAGGTTGTTGTTCAGCTTCAGATTGAGGGTCACGAAGTTGACCACCGATCGCTTTTAGGTTTTCTAGTACCGATTCAGCTCGGCGTACAACCCATACAGGCTTACCTTGCCACTCGACACGAACCATTTGTCCCGGTTCTAACTTACTGACTTCCACTTCCACCGGCGCGCCTGCAGCTTTCGCCTTAGCACTCGGATTCCATGATTTAATAAAAGGCACGGCTACAGCAGCTGCTCCTAAACCACCAACAACGGCTGTTGTTGCGGTTAAGAAACGCCTGCGACCGTTATTTAAAGGCGCGTTGCTCATCCAAACATTCTCCCATTTGCTCCTTATGGATTGAAATAATTCCGAATAAAGAGCATGGCTAACAAAATATGTATTTAGTTCTATTTATTGACGGCAAATGATAAATAAAACCCTACTTTTTGACAAGATAAAGCTACCTTTTTGTAACAATCATGAGGCAAAGCGCACATTGGGTTACAAAAGCTTTCAAAATATAAGAATTTGGGAATAAAACGAGGGGGGAAAAGCGTTTAGCGGGGGCCAGAAAGACAAAAAGCCCGGCATATAGCCGAGCTTTGAACCACAATTCCAGTAATAAAACTGGTCGCGTGTATTTTTCGGTAAGGAAAAATTAACGCTTAGAGAATTGAGGTTTACGACGTGCTTTACGTAGACCAACTTTCTTACGCTCAACGCAACGAGCGTCACGCGTAACATAGCCAGCTGCACGTAGAGCAGGACGTAGAGTTTCATCGTATTCCATAAGAGCACGAGTGATACCGTGGCGGATTGCGCCAGCTTGACCTGAAATACCACCACCAGAAACAGTGATGTAAAGGTCAAGTTTCTCAGTTAGTTCAACTAGCTCAAGAGGTTGCTTAACAACCATACGAGAAGTTGGACGACCGAAGTAAACATCAAGGCTACGCTTGTTGATTACGATCTCACCAGAGCCTGGTTTGATGAAAACACGAGCTGCTGAGCTTTTGCGACGACCAGTGCCGTAGTATTGATTCTCTGCCATTGTCTTAATCCCCAATTAGATGTCTAGTACTTGTGGTTGTTGAGCAACATGGTTGTGCTCAGTACCAGCGTATACTTTAAGCTTACGGTACATCGCGCGGCCTAGAGGACCACGTGGAAGCATACCTTTAACTGCTAGTTCAAGAACCATTTCTGGTTTCTTAGCAATTAGCTTTTCAAAAGTGATAGTCTTAAGACCACCTGGGAACTCAGAGTGACGGTAGTAAACCTTACCCTTAGCTTTGTTACCAGTCACAGCAACTTTCTCAGCGTTAACAACGATGATGTAATCACCAGTGTCTACGTGAGGAGTGTATTCTGCTTTGTGCTTGCCGCGTAGGCGAGAAGCGATTTCACTTGCTAGACGGCCAAGAGTTTTGCCTTCAGCGTCTACAACATACCAGTCGCGTTTTACAGTTTCTGGTTTAGCAACGAAAGTTTTCATGCTAATAATTACCTATTTAAAAAATTTACACTTAAGGAATACTCGCGTATTCCCACTGTCTAAGAGTTACCATTCATCACCCCTTCGAGTGTTGGAAAACTCTTGGCATAACGTGATTTTACTCATCGCTAGAGGCCCGCAGTAACGGTAGGTCGCAGGATTATAGAGAAGAGCGAAGAAAAAATCACCTCTTTTTGAACAAAATCACGATTTTTTTAATTCTCTTTCGTATTAGAGATAATAAGAGCTAAATTAAGTGTTCTTTTGCCAAATATTCATGGCTCTGCATTTCGATTAAACGCGACTGACAACGTTTAAACTCAAACTCTAGCTGGCCATTGGTGTACAATTTTTCTAACTCAACTTCCGCTGAAATTATTAATTTCACATGACGCTCATAAAACTCATCGACTAACGCAATAAATCGCCTCGCCGCATCGTCTGACGTCGCCCCCATCTGTAAAACATCCGCTAATAAAACCGTGTGATAAACCTTAGACAGTTCAATGTAATCATTCTGACTACGAGCCGACTGACAAAGTTGTGCAAAAGTACCATGTAATACACCATCACTCGCTTCAATGACATCCAATTGGCGATGGTTGACTTCGATCTGCTTGAGCTTCTCTTTATCTTCACCGACTAACTGCGCGTAATATTTCTCTAGATTGATATTGGCTTGGTTATCTAATGGATAATGATAGATCTCAGCTTGCTCTAAGGTTCTCAATCGGTAATCAATACCGCTGTCTACATTAAGGATGCGACAGTTTTCTTGAATCAGCTTAATCGCAGGTAAGAAGCGTGCACGCTGTAAGCCATTACGATACAGATCTGCAGGTGGGATATTAGAAGTCGCCACCAAGATAACGTTACGCGCAAATAGCTCTTGGAACAAAGTCCCTAAGATCATGGCGTCGGTGATATCTGAAACAAAGAACTCATCGAAACAGATAATGTCGGCTTCTTGCTTTAGCTTGTCAGCCACTAGCGGTAACGGGTCACTTACATTACCGAGCGCTTTCAGCTCATCATGAACTCGATACATAAAGCGGTGGAAGTGAACTCGCATTTTTTTAGTGGTCGGTAAGGCTTCGTAAAACGTATCCATTAGATAAGTTTTGCCACGCCCTACACCGCCCCAAAAATAGAGGCCTTTGGGTGGCTCTGGCAACTCGGGCTTTTTACCTAGCAATTTCTGGAATCGCGTAAGTTGAGGAACTGGAGTATTCATGTAATCTTGGAATTGATGAAAGAGTTCATCTAAAGATTTAACTGCTTGCTCTTGTGCTGGATCTCTTTGAAATCCATGTTCTTTTATATCTTGTTCGTATTTTTTAACGGGATTCATGACGACATTTCCACAATGAAAGCGATATCAGACAGCGAAGAAAAAGGTACCCAAACAGCACGAGAGATGATTTGATGCGATGAATAAAGCAACACTAAACTGCTATCTAGCGCACACGCATTTCTCTTTATACTGCGGCTTTCTCATAGTACCATGGAGCCGTATCACGTGTAACTAAGCAGTAACAAACATGTTAAAAAACAATAATAAGGAGCTGTTATGCCTTGGATGTATGCCGTTGCCGGTTTACTAGTCGGAGTTATCTTAGGGGTCGCTATTTCTCGTCTCATGACGCCTGAATACAAAAAACAAAAGAACGTACAAAAAGAATTAGACAGTGCAAAGTTTGCCCTTGAACAGCAACGACAAGAACTTGCTGACCACTTTGCTAAATCAGCAGAAATGTTAGATACCTTAGGTAAGGACTACACAAAGCTGTACCAACACATGGAAAAAACAAGTTCAGAGCTGATTCCTAATCTGCCAGAGCAAGACAACCCGTTTGTCAAAACAGCCGCTGCCCATTCGGATAAGACGCAAGACAAGCCTTCAACTAAAGAGGCGACTCTTGAGGAACAACCAAAAGATTACGCTAATGGTGCAACCGGTTTATTTAAAGAACAGAAGAAAGAAATCATTGATGCTCCTGATGTAGTCACAGCAAAAGCATCGTAAACATTTAACACTTCTTGAACTTTACAAAGGTTTTTGAGTCATAACTTTCACTCAGGTCATTTGAAACTTCTCATATCTATAGCAAATATGAGAGGGATAAGGCCTTAACTAGAGAGGAGTTTATGATGAAAAAACCTTTGCTTGCTTTATCAGTACTAACTTTAAGCTTAAGTTCAATCATCACCCCCATTCAAGCAACCGCCGCACTGCCATTAAGTGTGGGTAATGAACAATTACCGAGCCTGGCACCTATGCTTGAACAAGTGACCCCCGCTGTGGTTAGTATTGCCGTTGAAGGCAAACAGGTACAACGTCAGCAAATCCCTGAACAATTCCAATTCTTTTTCGGCCCAGAGCAAACACGAGAGCGCCCATTCCGCGGGTTAGGTTCTGGTGTCATCATTGATGCTAAAAAAGGCCATATCGTCACCAACTATCACGTTATAAATGGCGCCGACGATATCAAAGTAAAACTTCATGATGGTCGAGAGTACGATGCCGAGCTGATCGGTGGCGACCAGATGTCTGATATCGCATTGCTCAAATTAGAGAAAGCCAAAAACCTTACCCAGATAAAAGTCGCAGATTCAGACAAGCTAAGAGTCGGCGATTTCAGTGTCGCTATCGGCAACCCATTTGGACTTGGCCAAACCGTGACATCCGGTATCGTTTCAGCGTTAGGCCGTAGCGGTCTAAATCTAGAGAACTTCGAGAACTTCATTCAAACCGATGCCGCGATTAACAGTGGTAACTCTGGAGGTGCATTAGTGAATCTTAACGGTGAACTGATTGGTATCAACACGGCTATCCTAGGCCCTAACGGAGGCAATGTCGGCATCGGCTTTGCAATTCCATCCAACATGATGACAAACCTGACAGAACAGATCCTCGATTTCGGTGAAGTAAAACGCGGTATGCTGGGTGTTCAAGGTGGAGAAGTCACCTCTGAACTCGCTGAAGCACTCGGTTATGAATCAAGTAAAGGGGCTTTTGTTAGTCAAATTGTCCCTGATAGCGCAGCAGACAAAGCGGGACTTAAAGCCGGAGACATTATCATCTCTATTAATGGCAAACGCATTGATACCTTTAGTGAGCTCAGAGCGAAAGTGGCAACATTAGGCGCAGGCAAGCAGATCGAACTCGGTGTTATCCGCGATGGAAAAAGCAAAAGCTTTGATGTAACCCTTGGCGAATCAACCAATAGCAAGACGCAAGCTGAAAAGCTTCATGAAGGACTTGCAGGCGCGGAACTGACCAACACCAACGAGAGCGACTCAGCGACAGGTGTAAAAGTATCGAGCGTTGCTCAAGGCTCTCCGGCTGAAGCCTATCAGCTTCTCAAAGATGACATCATCATAGGTGTGAACCGTCAGCCAGTCAAAAACCTTGCACAATTTAGAGATATTCTAGAGAAGCAACCGGGGGTATTGGCACTCAACATCCAACGAGGCGACCGAACCATCTACCTTGTGATTCGATAACTATTCGTCACAATGTTCAAAGGGAAGCGAAGTAAGTTTGATTGAAACTTACTCAGCTTCCCTTTTCTTTAAATGAATCAAAATGCTATGCTTCACTCGTAATCAAGTCGTCCATCCATCGGTGGAGGCTTCACACCTTACTTGTTGAAGAGGGAAACATGCTGTCCTTTCTATTTCGTTCTATTTCCCTTGGACTCGTTTCAGCGGCGCTTATTCTTCTCGCATTTCCGAGCTTACGACCGGCGATTGTTGCTGACGTCACGAGCCCTAAAGTCGATAATATCGGCTCTCTTCAGATTTCATTTAACCAAGCTGTACGCCGCGCGGCACCCGCTGTGGTCAATATCTATAGCCGTAAATACGCAGAAAGCGATCGCAACAAACTGCTGACTCAAGGTTTGGGTTCAGGGGTGATTGTCAGCGAAAAAGGCTACATCATTACCAATTTCCACGTAGTGGCTCAGGCTGACCAAATTGTGGTTGCCTTACAAGATGGTCGCGTTGCTGCCGCACAGTTAGTTGGTTCAGACAAACGCACTGATATTGCGATACTAAGAGTCAGCGGTGACAACTTACCGGTGATTCCACTGAACCAAGATTACACAGCCAACGTGGGCGATGTGGTACTGGCTATCGGCAACCCATACAACCTAGGTCAAACGACGACCTTTGGTATTATCTCAGCAACTGGTCGTTCTTCAATCAGTGCCGATGGACATCAAGCCTTTATTCAAACCGATGCGGCAATCAATGAAGGTAACTCTGGCGGTGCTCTTGTTAACTCACAAGGTGAGCTAGTCGGAATCAATACCGCCTCTTTCCAACAAGCAACCGATATGGAAACCTACGGTATTTCGTTTGCTATCCCCTACCCACTTGCCAATAAGATCATGCAAAAAATCATCGCTGATGGGCGTGTAATTCGTGGTTACATCGGCATTGATGGGCAAGATATTAACTCAGTGACATCACGCCTATTAGGTAATAAGAACATTGGTGGCATCGTAGTACTGGGTATTGACCCGAACGGTCCAGCAGCCGATGCAGGATTTGAAGCACAAGATATTATTGTCAGCATCAACAACACCCAAGTTAATGGCCGACAGAGCGTCATGGACATTGTTACCGATCTGCGACCTGGCACGGTCATCGATGTGGGTATCTTACGCCAAGGTAAAAACGAAACTCTGAAAGTGACGATTGCTGAAGATACACGCTTGTAGGCTTAACATTACGGGCGTGATTCAAACCGCTAAAGTACACATATAAAAATACAGGTACAAAAAACCCAGCTCTCAGGCTGGGTTTTCTTTTATCTAATCATCTTATCTAATCAAGATAGCAAACGTCTCTATGATTCGCTTGGGTCTTCGATATCGATGCGAGTCACACGCTGCAAACCTCTTGGGAGCAGACCACCACGACGACCACGTTCACCACGGAAGTTCTCAAGGTCTGATGGTTTCAAACCAAGTTTACGTTTACCCGCATAGATAGTCAGCGTCGTATTCTCAGGGATTGCCATCAAGTGTGACACAAACTCTTCACGCTCTTTCGCTTTCGCAGAAGGGATGTTGATGATCTTGTTGCCCTTACCTTTGCTAAGCTGTGGCAAGTCTTTAATTGGGAACAACAACATACGACCTTGGTTAGTAATCGCCAAAATCTGGTTGCTTTCAAGGTCAGCAATTGGGCTTGGCAGCATGACTTCTGAAGATTGTGGTAAGTTCACTAACGCTTTACCGCTCTTGTTCTTCGACAGTAGATCACTGCCCTTACAAACAAAACCGTATCCAGCATCAGAACCAACTAACCATAGCTGTTCATTCTCTCCCATCACCACTTGGCGAATCGAAGTACCCGGACTGACGTTCAGGCGGCCTGTAATTGGCTCACCTTGGCTTCGAGCCGACGGTAATGAATGAGACTCAAGGGAGTAGCTTCGGCCATCACTGCCGAGGAACACCGCTTGTTGGTTACTCTTACCCTTAGCGCTCGCTAAGAATTTATCACCTGATTTGTAGTTCAAGCCTTCAGCGTCAACTTCATGCCCTTTAGCATGACGAATCCAACCTTTCTCAGACAACACAACCGTAATTGGTTCGCTTGGTACTAAGTCACGCTCTGTTAGCGCTTTCGCTTCAGCACGCTCAATCAATGGTGAACGACGGTCATCGCCGTATTTATCAGCATCTGCTTGGATTTCTTTCTTGATCAGCGTATTCAAGCGACGCTCTGAACCTAGTAGCTTTTCAAGCTTCTCACGTTCAGCTTCAAGCTCTTCTTGCTCAGCTCGGATTTTAAATTCTTCTAACTTAGCTAAGTTACGAAGTTTAATATCAAGAATCGCATTGGCTTGAATTTCAGAAATGTTGAAACGGTTCATCAGGACAGGACATGGTTCGTCTTCTGTTCGAATGATCTCAATCACTTCATCGATGTTTAGGTAAGCAGCAAGTAAGCCTTCTAAGATGTGCAAACGAGCCAATACTTTATCTAAACGGTACTGTAAACGACGACGAACGGTCGTACGACGGAACTCAATCCACTCTTTCAGAATCTGAACTAAGCCTTTCACTTGAGGACGATTGTCTAAACCAATCATGTTCAAGTTAACGCGGAAGTTTTTCTCGAGATCTGTCGAAGCGAATAGGTGACTCATCAGTTGATCACAATCGATACGGTTCGAGCGAGGAACCACGACGATACGTGTTGGGTTCTCGTGATCAGATTCATCACGCAGATCGTCAACCATTGGCAGCTTTTTAGCACGCATTTGGTTCGCGATTTGCTCAAGTAACTTCGCACCAGACACTTGATGAGGAAGAGCGGTGATAACAATATCAGAGCCTTCTTTGTGCCATACCGCGCGCATCTTGATGCTGCCACGGCCTGTACGATAGATCTTTTCGATGTCCGACTTCGGCGAAATAATCTCAGCCTCTGTCGGGTAATCTGGGCCTTGAATGAAACCCATCACATCTGGAAGTTCAGCTTTCGGCGTATCAATCAAATGAATCGCTGCGTTCGCCACTTCACGGACATTGTGAGGCGGGATGTCGGTCGCCATACCAACCGCAATACCTGTGATGCCGTTAAGCAAGATGTGAGGAAGGCGTGCTGGTAGCATTTGAGGCTCTTTCATCGTGCCATCAAAGTTGGGTTGCCAATCAACGGTGCCCTGACCTAATTCGCCAAGTAACACTTCTGCGAATTTAGATAATTTAGCTTCAGTATAACGCATCGCCGCGAATGATTTCGGATCATCCGGTGCACCCCAGTTACCTTGACCATCCACCAATGGGTAGCGGTAAGAGAAAGGTTGCGCCATCAGTACCATGGCTTCGTAACAAGCAGAGTCACCGTGTGGGTGATACTTACCTAGAACGTCACCAACCGTACGCGCTGATTTTTTATATTTCGATGCAGCCGATAAGCCTAATTCAGACATCGCATAGATAATACGACGCTGTACTGGCTTCAAGCCATCACCGATATAAGGCAATGCACGATCCATGATCACGTACATTGAGTAATTTAAATAGGCATCTTCGGTGAACTTGCGCATCGGCAATTGTTCAACGCCATCATATGTAATTTCGTTAGACATCCATTATACCTCGGCCATATCACCGTTAGTCTGTAGCCATGAACGGCGATCATCTGCACGTTTCTTACCAAGCAGCATGTCCATCATCTCGTTGGTCGCGTCGTTGTCATCAATAGTCAACTGAACAAGGCGACGAGTGTTTGGATCCATCGTGGTTTCACGTAACTGAAGTGGGTTCATTTCACCCAGACCTTTGAATCGTTGTACGTTGATCTTGGCTTTTTTCTGCGATAGTCGCTCAAGTACACCATCTTTCTCTGCGTCATCGAGTGCGTAGAACACTTCTTTACCGCAATCGATACGATACAGAGGAGGCATTGCCACATAGATATGACCCGCTTCAACCAATGCATGGAAGTGGCGAGTAAACAGTGCACACAATAGCGTCGCGATATGAAGACCATCCGAGTCCGCATCGGCAAGGATACAGATCTTACCGTAACGTAAACCCGACAAATCATCGTTATCAGGGTCGATACCGAGAGCAACCGAAATATCATGGACTTCTTGTGAAGCCAGAACTTGGTCTGCCGACACTTCCCATGTGTTGAGAATTTTACCGCGCAGTGGCATTACCGCTTGAAATTCACGATCACGCGCTTGTTTAGCAGAACCGCCCGCCGAGTCCCCTTCCACGAAGAAGATTTCGGTGCGGCTTAAGTCTTGAACTGAACAGTCAGTTAGCTTGCCCGGCAGTGCTGGACCTGAAGCGATTTTCTTACGTACAACCTTTTTGCTTGCTCGCATACGACGATGGGCGTTAGCAATACACGCTTCTGCAAGTAATTCTGCTAGCTGAGGCTTTTCATTCAACCACAAGCTAAACGCATCTTTAACCACACCAGAAACAAACGCAGCGGTTTGACGAGAAGATAGACGTTCTTTCGTTTGACCAGCAAATTGTGGATCTTGCATCTTCACCGATAGAACGTAAGAACAACGGTCAAAGATGTCATCACCCGTTAGCTTAACGCCACGAGGCAGCAAGTTACGGAATTCACAGAACTCACGCATCGCATCAAGCAGACCTTGGCGAAGACCGTTTACATGCGTACCACCCTGTTTAGTTGGTACTAAGTTCACGTAACTCTCGGTGATCATATCACCGCCTTCTGGCTGCCAGATAATCGCCCAATTCGCCATTTCCGTTTCAGCAACGAACTCCCCAACATAAGGTTCTTCAGGCAATAACGTGTAACCTTTCACGCCTTCAGCAAGGTAGTCTTTTAGGCCGTCTTCGTAGTACCACTTATGTTCTTCACCGCCCACTTTATCGATGAAAGTGATCTCTAAACCTGGGCAAAGTACGGCTTTCGCTCGCAGGTTATTGATAAGACGTAAAACCGAAAACTTAGAGCTATCGAAGTATTTAGGATCAGGCCAGAAGTGAACAGATGTACCGCTATTGCGATGACCACAAGTGCCAGTCACAGTCAGTTCTGTTACTGCATGACCACCTTCTAAGGCAATTTCGTGCACTTGCCCTTCACGGCGAACGGTCACTTCTACACGTTTAGACAGTGCGTTTACTACCGAGATACCAACCCCGTGCAAACCACCTGAAAACTTGTAGTTGTTGTTTGAGAATTTACCGCCTGAGTGGAGCTTAGTTAAAATCAGCTCAACACCCGAGATCCCTTTTTCAGGGTGAATATCAACCGGCATACCACGGCCGTCATCGGTAACTTCTAATGATTGGTCAGCATGAAGCACGACTTTAATTTTCTTAGCGTGCCCCGCTAATGCTTCATCGACCGAGTTATCAATGACTTCTTGTGCAAGGTGGTTCGGTCTTTCTGTCTCTGTATACATACCTGGGCGGTGTCGCACAGGATCGAGACCTTCAAGTACCTCGAGGTCTTTTGCATTATATTGTTCAGTCATAATACGGAGTTTACTCAAAAAGTTTGCGTCAGTTCGCGGGCTCTAGTTTCACTAAAGCAAAATTATTACTATGAACCTTCATAGTAGAGCGAACGAGCGAAGTATTGGGGAATATAGTCTGGAAGCTGAGTAATGATGTCAAGCTAGTTCAAAAACTAAGACATCAAACTATGATATTTCACCATTGATAGATGAAATAACAGGCAAACAAGAGAAAATCACTCTGTTGGTGAAACAGGTTAAAGGTTTAGAAAGGTGACAATTTGTTGTGGGTAGCGCTCAAAATCAACAAAGCTATGATCACCACCCTCTTCTACTGTTTGTGTTGCACCTTGGTACTTCTCTACCGCTTGTCGGTAATCCAGAACTTCGTCTTCCGTTTGCTGAAGTAACCAGAAGTCACTCGGCTTAGCGAGAGCCGGAACCTCTAATGCCTTCAGTTCATCAATGTGTTTTGTTTCTAACACATATCGTTCATCTGTGTATGGGTTTACTTGCTCACCTAAATAATCAGCAAGAAGCTCATACGGCTTCACTGCTGGGTTTACCACCACCGCTTTGAAACCATAGTGACTATTCAGCCATGTTGAAAGATAACCACCCAACGAGCTACCGACTAACGCGATCTGATATTGATCTTTATATTGCTCCACCAGCTGCTGCAAATGAAGTGCAGCTTGTTGAGGGAAGCTCGGCAGTTGAGGGGTAACGACTTTAATATCCGTACGGTGCTGAGCACAGTAATCCGCCATCACATTCGCTTTGTGAGAACGTGACGAACTGTTAAAACCGTGAATATAGAGCAGCAGTGATGGCTTACCGGCTTGCTCATTAGAATCAGACATTAGTATCCTCCAGCAGCAAAATCAGGTAGGAATTGCCCATGAGGTAAACGGCGAACTTCTGTCGTAACCGTGCCATCTTGGTGTAATTCAATCTCTCGCCAGCCTGGAGATAATGTATCAACAGCAAAGTCGTTCGAGTTTGGTTTGAATTGAACACAAGTCGATGGGGTTGCCATGACTTGTACACCATGATGATTGCGATTCATGTCTTGATGAACGTGACCACAAAGTACCGCTTTCACATTGGTATGCTGTTGAACCACATCCCAAAACTGCTCAGCATCTTTCAAGTTGTGCTGGTCAAGCCATGCACTACCCACCAGTAAAGGGTGGTGATGCAAAAGAACCAAGGTATTTCGCTCGGGGAACTCAGAGAGCTTTTGTTCCAGCAGATCAAGTTGTTGATCGCTCAAACGCCCATGCGGCACACCAACCACTTGAGAATCCAGCATGACCATCTGCCAGTTATCGCCTAGCAGAACATGATCAACACATTGAATTTGTGGCGATGGCAATACACTGCCCATATTAGGTTTGAAGTCGTGATTCCCTGGCAACCAGTAACATGGTTTTGCCAAAGGTTGAATGCCCGACTCAAACTTTTGGTACGATTCAGCACTGTGGTCCTGCGAAATATCGCCGGTAGCTAAGATCGCTTGATAGTCAAAGTTGTGGCTAACAATGCCATCGACTACAGCACGAAAGCTATCTTGTGTGTTGATGCTTAATAAGCTGCCATTGCTCGGTGCAAATAAATGCGTGTCCGTTAGCTGCACAAGCTTAATACTGCTCTCATCAAATTTTGAAGTGTGTGATAATTCCAAAATAACAAATCCAGATACGTTACTGTTTAGACTTTAAAAGTGTTCTTAAAATAGGCTCAATTAAAAAGGAATTGGCGTGCGGCTGATACCAGTTTTTAAACAAAACGTTAACCATTCCCCAAGAAATTTATTCAATTGAAATTTCTCATCCTTTTGCAGAAGCTTAGTGTTGGGATAGTCATATTTCGCTTTGACACGTGAAAAATCCCCGCTAGCGCACACTTCTGCAACTCGAGCGTCGTGATATAGCCTGACAGACATTTTTGGCAAAGGAAACACTGGCATCGCGTCACTCTGACATATATCTATTAATGTGGTGTATTTTGTGACCTCATTCACTGTCAATTGATACACCATATTAACGGCTTGGTAACAGCGAACGTCACCAACCTCATGCCCAACCGGTAACAAAGCGTTAAGTTTGGCATAATTGGTTTCGTAAACTCGCATCAATTCAGCAAGATCAACATGATACGGTTTTTTGACCGCTATATTTGGCATAACGTTAATCTATCCACTCTGACTGTAATTCTTGGTAGTTCAATTGTAGCCACTGCAGCGCAATGATCGTGGCCCCGTTTTCAAACACACCCTCTTTTACTAACTGATAAGCCGCCTCGCGACTCATCACTTGCACGCGAATATCTTCACCTTCGTAGTCCAATCCGTGTACACCCTTTGCTGTAGTGGCATCAACGCAACCAACAAAGACGTCGAGTTTTTCTGAACAGCCTCCAGATGAAGGGTAATACGAAGTAATCGGTAATACAGATCCGACTTCGACTCCAGCCTCTTCCATTGCTTCGCGACGAGCGACATCTTGTGGGGATTCGTCCGTATCAATGATCCCAGCAACAATTTCGTATTGCCACGGGTTCTGATGCTCTAAAGCGCCAACACGGATCTGCTCCACGATCACAACTTCATCGCGGGCAGGATCGTAAGGTAACAAAGCGGCGGCATGACCACGCTCAAACATCTCGCGTTCTATTGGTTGGCTCCAACCTCCCTCAAACAACTTATGCTTGAATGTGTATTTAACCATTTTGAAAAAACCACGAAACAGCGTCTCTTTTGAGACTATTTCCACATCTTGCGGAGTAAACTCATGTCGTTGATTGTCATACTGTTGCATTTGGTACCTCACTAAGTGATCTTTACAGTTTACTCATTGTCCGAGTTAACTACCAAGGATTAGGTTCAACTTTTTATATAAATTTTATAATTAAAGTTAAGTTTTAAAAAATAAATATTGCACAAGTGGACAGTTAAATGTAAAAAAGTGCAAAGTTTCGAGTAAATTACCACCAAATTGGGTTAAACTCTTTTAAAGAAAATTCCATTAAAGGCAGGAATAGGAAAATGAAAAAACTGCTTCCACTATTTATCAGTGCAGCAATTGGCAGCCTGAGTTCGTCAGCTTTTGCTGATACGCTAGCTGAAGTTTACGACCAAGCAAAACAGAACGATCCACAACTTCTTCGTTCAGCAGCGCAGCGCGATGCCGCTTTTGAAGCAGTAACGTCAAGCCGTAGCTCTTTGTTACCGCAAATCAATCTAAACGCGAACTACGATATTAATCGTGGTGAACGTGATTACGATTCAACAGGCAACTCAAATATTGACAACAATAATTGGGGTGTTGGTGTTGGCTTCACACAAGAGCTTTACCAACGTTCTTCTTGGATCACGCTAGATACAGCTGAGAAAACTGCTCGTCAATCTGATTCAGCGTACGCGGCAGAGCAACAAGCTTTGATCCTTCGTGTTGCGACAGCATACTTCGAAGTACTTCGAGCTCAGGATAATCTAGAGTTTGTTCGTGCAGAAAAAGCCGCGGTTGCTCGTCAACTAGAGCAAACTAAGCAACGTTTTGAAGTAGGTCTTTCAGCAATCACCGATGTACATGATGCGCAAGCTCAGTACGATGGCGTTTTAGCTGACGAAGTTTTAGCAGAGAACACTCTGATTAATAACTACGAAGGTCTACGTGAGATTACAGGTCAGGAACACTCTAACCTAAGCATCCTAGATACTGATCGTTTCTCGGCAAGCAAGTCTTCTGAATCAGCTGCAGCACTCGTTGAACAAGCACAAGAGAAAAACCTGAGTCTATTGGCATCGCGTATTTCTCAAGACATCGCTAAAGACAACATCTCTCTAGCAAGCTCTGGTCATCTACCTAGTCTAACATTAGATGGTAGCTACGCATTTGCAGGTCAAACTGATACCGCTAATACTCCAACAGGAAATGGCGACTACGACCAAGATAACCTAAACATTGGTTTGAACTTAGTTGTTCCTCTATACACCGGTGGTAGCACAACTTCTTTGACTAAACAGGCTGAATACAACTACGTTGCAGCAAGTGAAGATCTAGAAGCAACTTACCGTAGCGTTGTAAAAGACGTGCGTGCATTCAACAACAACATCACAGCTTCGATCGGTGCTCTACGCGCTTACGAACAATCTGTGGTTTCAGCTCAGTCTGCTCTAGAAGCAACAGAAGCTGGTTTTGATGTGGGTACTCGTACTATCGTTGACGTACTAGATTCGACTCGTCGTCTATACGATGCGAACAAAAACCTTTCAGATGCTCGTTACAACTACATCCTAAGTGTTCTTCAGCTTCGTCAAGCGGTTGGTACACTAAGCGAACAAGACATCGTTGATGTAAATGCAGGTCTAAAAGTAGCAAGCAAGTAATTAATTAATTAATTAATTATGAAATCCTAATTTAAGACTCTAATCAGAGTCTTAAATAAAGTGACTAGATTACCGTTACAAAAATGCCGCTCATTGAGCGGCATTTTTATTATCTATCAAAAGCTAGATTTATCGTCTGACTATAAGCTTGAGGCTAAAGGTTTGATACTCGAAGGCTAAGGGTTAACCTCGGCCACCTTTAATCGCTTTGATGATTTCAGTCGTAGAGCAACCATCTTCAAAGTTAAGCACTTTAACTTCGCCACCAGCCGCAATCACTTCCGCACCGCCAGCGATATCTTCAGGTTTATAATCACCACCTTTCACCAAAATGCTTGGCAATACTTCAGAGATCAAACGTTGAGGCGTATCTTCAGAAAAAGGAACAACCCAATCAACCGCACCTAAACCAGCCAATACCGCCATACGACGATCGGTTGGGTTCACTGGGCGACCAGGGCCTTTCAAACGTTTCACTGAGTCATCCGTATTAACGGCAACGATCAAACGATCGCCTAACTCAGCTGCGTGGTTCATGTAAGAGACATGTCCAGCATGAAGAATATCAAAGCAGCCATTGGTCATAACCACTTTCTCGCCTTTCGCACGAGCTCGCTTAACCGCTTCAACTAGGGCAGCTTCAGAGATCACACCGTAATCTGTGTCTTGGCTACCATGAATTGCTTCAGCTAGCTCTATCGTGGATAACGTTGACGTACCTAGCTTACCAACAACGACACCAGCTGCAGCGTTCGCTAGTGCACACGCCTCATCCAATGGCTTGCCAGCAGCAACAGACGCAGCCAGTACTGAGATAACGGTATCGCCAGCACCAGTAACGTCATAAACTTCTTTCGCTTGAGTAGGCAAATGGAATGGTGCCTGACCTTTACGAAGCAGCGTCATACCATGCTCACTGCGAGTCACCAACAAAGCTTCAAAGTCGTACTTTTCAATCAAGGCGATGCCTTTCTCAATAAGATCTTCTTCAGACTTAACCTTGCCTGCAACCAACTCAAATTCCGACATGTTTGGCGTAAGCAAAGTTGCACCACGGTAACGTTCTAAATCAGCGCCTTTCGGGTCGATGAATACTGGAACATTGGCCGCACGAGCTTTTTGGATAAAGCTCTGTACGTGCTCAAGTGCACCTTTCGCGTAATCAGATAGGATGACCGAACGTACATTAGGTAGCGCTTGTTCCATGCGAGACAAGACCAACTCAGGATCCGTATTCTCAAATTTGTCTTCAAAATCAAGACGAATCAGTTGCTGACCTCGGCTCATCACTCGTAGTTTAGTGATGGTTGGGTAATCGTCCAACTCAACAAAGTCGCACTTAACATTGAGCGCACCTAAGGTATTTTTTAACACCTCAGCGGGTTCATCTTTACCAGTCAAACCAACGACATGAGCATGACCACCAAGAGAAGCAATATTCATTGCTACGTTGGCAGCACCACCTGGGCGCTCCTCGTTATTTTCTACTTTCACAACGGGTACAGGTGCTTCTGGTGAAATACGGCCAGTTGGGCCATACCAGTAACGATCAAGCATTACATCACCGACAATAAGAACACCTGATTGGCTGTAGTCAGGTAGAATTGGTTTCATTATTGATCTCCAAAAATCAAATCTGGCTAGAGTCTAGCACACTGATTACAGAGGCTAAACCATAGAAAAATTAGCAAACGCTTACCGAAATAGACACGGTGTCATGCAAGCAATAACTAGGGTTAAACTTCCATCCATTGCTTCCATGCTTGAATAACATGTTGTCTTTCACTTTCAAACTTATCAATCGCCACGTCTGCATCTAGGTTGAGTAAGTTTCGGTGATGAATTTCATCACGCAGTGTCGTATACGCATTGGTTAATACAACGCCTTGTTGCTCATCCATAATCCCTTGCGACAACAAGCTTTCAAAGATTCGCACATTGTCACACCAACGAGTGAGCTTAGGTTTTTCGTTGCTGTATCTCAACACTAAGTATTGAGCTAAGAACTCGACGTCAGTAATACCACCTGCATCCTGTTTAAGCATAAATCGGTCAGCTTTTTTTCCGCCTAAATGCCCGCGCATCTTCTCACGCATATCCACAACAGACTTTTTAAGCGTCGCTTCATCACGCGGTAAGCACAACACCTCGTGGCGCGTTTTGTTAAACGCAGACGCCAATAGCTCATCGCCATAGATCATACGAGCGCGAGTCAGAGCTTGATGCTCCCATGTCCAAGCGTCTTGGTGCTGATACTCATCAAACGCATCTGTAGGGCTAACCAACAGGCCAGACGCACCTGAAGGACGTAAACGTGTGTCGACCTCATACAAAATACCAGAAGCGGTTCTCGTCGAGAAAATATGGATGATGCGCTGTGCCAATCTTAGGTAAAACTGGCGTCCATCAATCTCTTTCTTACCATCAGTATAGATGTGTACCGGACAGTCGTGCATGAACACAATATCAAGATCGGAGTTATAGCCCAGCTCCCAACCGCCGACCTTGCCATAGCCGACAACCGCAAAACCGCGCCCTTCTCGGTCTTTCACATGAGTGGGTTCACCGAACTTAGCTGACACTTGCAGCCACGCTTGGTTAACACCTGCCTCAACAATCGCTTCCGCTAAATAGGTAAGGTGATCACTGACCTTCATTACAGGTAAAGCGCCCGCAATATCTGCGGCAGCAATTCTCAGAATACAAGTCTGCTTAAACTGACGCAGACCTTCCATCTGCTGCTCCATATCGTCTTCAGGAATACGAGCAAGATAATCACGCAACTCTGTTTTATACGACTCTAATGGCACAGGGTTATAGAGTTGCTGAGGGTCGATAAGTTCATCTAAAAGAATAGGATAACGACCAAGCTGCTCCGAGATCATCGGGCTGGCGGTACATAAACGAACGAGCTGAGTCAGAGCAGCAGGATGTTCATCAAGTAGCTCTAAATACGTGGTTCGAGTGACTATCTTTTGCAGCAGATGCAATACTCTAGATAAACCAAACTCGGCATCTTTGGCGGTATACAAGGCTTGGAATACTTTAGGCATCAAACGGTTGAGAACTTCGCGTCCACGAGGGCCAAGGGTTTTCTTAGCCAAATCCGCCTTAAATTGAATGATCGTTTTAGCCGCTTGAGGTGGGCTAGCTACCGCTATGTCATGTTCTAATACATGCTCAATCACATCCGGCTTATGAGCCATATCCCACAACTCACTAAAGTGACTCGCAATTGGATTGGCGTCTTCTTCTTCGACCCCAATCAAGTCTTCAAATACGGTGTGTACATTCGCCATATGCGCACGAGTCGCGTCAATCAAACCATCCCAATCAGCAAATTGCATCGCTATCGCTAGCTGTAATTGCTCTTGCTCGCTGTCAGGCAGGGTCTGGGTCTGCTTATCGCCCATCGCTTGCAACAGATTTTCAAGGCGACGTAAAAACAGGTAAGCATCACGTAAATGACCCACCTCTTCAGTTTCTAGCAAACTCAGAGCTTCAATCGCACCTAGCGTTTCAAGTAGACCTCGTCCACGAAGGCTTGGCTCACGACCGCCCCTGATCAGCTGAAAGACTTGAGCGATGAACTCCACTTCACGGATGCCACCAGAACCCAGTTTGATGTTGTTCGATAAGCCACGACGACGAACCTCACTGCCAATCATCGACTTCATGCGTCTTAACGATTGAATGGCACTGAAGTCGATATAACGACGAAACACAAATGGGCGTAACATCTGGCGAAGTTCTTGGTACTGAGGATACATTTCACAGCCCATGACTCGCGCCTTAACCATCGCGTAGCGTTCCCAGTCACGACCTTGCTCTTGGTAATAGTCTTCCAGCGCAGCATAGCTCATCACCAATGGGCCGCTCTCACCGAATGGACGCAGGCGCATGTCGACGCGATAACAGAACCCATCAAACGTTTGTTGATCGAGCGCCTTGATAATGCGCTGCCCTAGGCGAGTGAAAAACTGGGCGTTAGCGATACTTCGTCGCGCACCTTGTGTTTCACCATTTTCAGGGTAAGTAAAAATCAGGTCGATATCCGAAGAGAAGTTAAGCTCTCCGCCACCGAGCTTGCCCATGCCAATGATCAGCATAGGTTGTGCTTCGCCTTGTTCATTGCAAGGAGTGCCCCACTCCTTACAGCAAATGTCGTATTGCCATTGGTAGGTCTCGAAGATCATCGCCTCAGCCAACATCGATAAATTGCTTAAGCTCTGCTCAAGTTGCCAAGAACCCATAAAGTCGCGCCAAGCAATGTAGGTCATTTCTCGGTTGCGGAATTGACGCAACACTCGTTGGCCACTCATTTCATCAGCACAACCAGAAAGAAGCTCTGCTAATCGCTCACGATACCCTTGAGCACGTTCATTGCACTTAAGCATGTCCGGTAAAGCGCTCGATAAAACCGAATCACGCTGCAGGCATTCACCAATGAAGCCGCTCAAACCTAATACATACTTAAGATCGTCAACAAGTGGCTCAGGCCACGCATTAATGGCTTCACTTTGATGTTCTAGTAAATGCTCAAAAGCAGACTGCGAATGAGTGACGAGTTGAGGAGGCAATGGCATGTTTCTTCCTTGTGTAAGCTGTACGCTGAACGTTCGGGTTATCGGCTCAGTTCTTCAATAACGGGTTTTCATAACTAAAGGTAAGTTATACCAAAGTTACGCCAATAAAAAACGCCCACATTAGCAATGTGGGCGTTTTATCGATTAACTTATCTGGTTGAGCTTATATCTGAGAAAAGGTCTCAGAGAATAAGCCTTTACGGGTAGGACCAAGTGCCAAGGATTAAACCTTAAACTGCTTAATCTTGCCGTCGAGTTCTTGTGCGTTACTTTCCATAAGCTGAGAAGTCTCAAGAAGTTCACCAACGACGACTACAGATGCTTCAACAAGCTCACGAACATTAGTCAGGTTGACGCTCATCTCTTCAGCCACACTGCTCTGTTGACCCGCTGCTGTTGCGATCTGGAAGTTCATATCATTGATTTGGTTTACTTGGCTCACGATGCCGTCCAGCTCAGACCCGGCATTAGTCACCAGATCCACACCTTCAGCCGCTTCCACAACACTCTTTTCCATCAGCTCTACCGCAGAATTGGCACTGCTTTGTAGGTGGCTGATCATGTCCTGAATTTCTACTGTCGCTTGTTGGGTACGCTGTGCAAGGTTACGAACCTCATCAGCAACCACAGCAAAACCGCGACCCGCTTCACCCGCACGCGCCGCTTCAATCGCTGCGTTTAATGCCAGTAAGTTGGTTTGTTCTGAAATGCCTTGGATAGTGCCAACAACGCTACCAATTGAGTCAACACGCTCTTCGACTTGGTTTACCGCTGCAGCAGAGGCTGCGATGTCTGAAGAAAGCTCACTCATCTTAGAGACAGAACCCTGAACGAACTTCTGACCCGTCAATGCTTGGCCTGATGCTTGTTCAGTCAATGAAGAAGCACTTTGTGCATGCTCAGCTACAGTTTGTACGGTAGAAGTCATTTCGCTCATAGCTGTCGCTAACTGATCGATTTCATTGAACTCTTCTTGAGCCGAGTCTTTGGTTTCTGACATGCTGATTGTCATCACTTCCGTCAGAGCAAACAGCTCATCTGAAGACGCAATCTGAGCTTTAACCATGTCGTGCAACTGAACTCGTGTTTTCTCTAGTTCACGAGCTACATCGCCGTATTCATCTTTACAATCCATATGAATGGGCACTGACAGGTTCTTATCTGCCATAGTTTTGATTGCATCATTTAAGTATTGAGTTTGGCGCAACATAACGCGCGCCGCGGCTAATAGAAGAACCACAAACACAATGATCATCAAGGCTGTTTGCCAAGCCACTTGAACTAGGTAAGTCTCGTAATGCTGCTGTGCAACTTGAGCATTGTTCGTTACTGCAAGCAATGAATCGTAAAACGTGCTCGCGTCCCATAGCTGCTTCGAAATGATCAAGATAGTGCTGAATATCATCAGCATGACCATTTTTGGAACGAGACGAACGTCAGAGATTACCCTTTCCCACGGCTTGAATGACAGTTTAGTCATTGTCAGTTCTCCATTAACTCTTATATATTGATGGCTTCTATATCCGCGAGATGGCTATTTCAGTCAAAGTTCGCGATTTATTTTGAGCCTCGTATGAATGTTAAATAGTATCAAAGACACAACCAAGCCGATGAGCTTATTATCACTGATTCTCTCTTTCTTAGCGTTATTTGTGATCTCAGGCTTATTGTTTGCACCGATTGATAAAGAATCGAAACAAGTCCTTATCGGCCTCGATTTTATAATCTGTAGTGTTTTTCTTTTTCAGCTCACAATTGATCTATTCAGATCACAAAACAAGAAAGAATACCTAAAAGTACACTGGATCGATTTCTTAGCAAGCATCCCGATGGTCGAGCCGCTTCGTTTCGCTCGCATTTTTCAGATCTTGCGTGTAATTCTCGTTCTGCGCTCGGGTAAACGGGTTTTCAGAGAGCTATTTCGCAATCGAAAAGAGACCACTCTAGCTTCGATCATTCTGCTGCTGGTCATTCTCTTAACCATAGGTGCAGGAACAATACTTCTGTTAGAACACAAAGATCCTAATGCCAACATTACCACTGGCCAAGATGCTTTATGGTGGGCTTTCGTTACCATCAGTACTGTGGGGTATGGCGACCATTATCCAGTAACGAGTTCAGGAAAATTAGTGGCGTCTTTGGTTATTATTTGTGGCGTGGGTGTGTTTGGTATGATTTCAGGCTTGATTACTTCTTTAATCACCTCTCCTACTCATCATGAGAATCAAAGGGCTGAAAACAAAGAGAAGCATCTTGAAAAGATCATAGAGCAGCAACAGAAAATCCTCGAACGACTAGAGAAGCTCGAGCAACAAACAAAAAAATAGGGCCGAAGCCCTATTTAAAAATTCATACTTATCTTGATACCGGCAGTGAGTCTAGTCTTGCCAGTATGGCTCAACTTCGACACTGATTTGGCGCGTCTGCTCCATAGCATGCAGGATAGACACCTCTTGACGAGCCAACCAACGCTCTAGCTGAACCTTCTCATCGCCTTCTAACTTGTCAGTTAACGGCTCTAATGTTTTAAGTGCCAGCAAGTCATCAATGCCTTGCACCATATCGGCCCATGGCAAACGGAAGCTGTTGCGCTCATCGTCGTCATACAAACTCGCGAAACCGACACCAGAATATAGATTGCGCATCAAACGGTATTGTTGATCAATGTACGCTTGGCTGGTCATAACTCGCTCTGGCGGGAAAGCTTCCATCAAGTCTGCCCATGTACGATCGAGTTGCTGCACGGAAAACCATTCGATACCACGACCCATTTGCTCACGCGCTTTCTCATCTAAGAATGGCTGCCAACCACGAGACAAGATCCAACGGCTTAGGTCTAGCAACAAACCGGTATAACGAGCAGAGCTCAATAAGGTAAGCAGGTCTTCACGATCAGGAAGCTGTTCCTGCATCTCTTTCAGCTCAGCCACTAAGAACTTGCGCGCATCAAGTTTACGCAGCACGTGGCCTTTATCTTCCAGTAAGTCTTCGAAGTGGTCATAGCTTTTCAGCCAATCGAGCTCTTGCTCAAGCCACTTTAGTTCCTGACGTAAAATAGCACTCGCGCGTCTTGGCACGATGCCGCCATAAATAGTGAAGGTTTGACGGATAAAACTCAGCGAGTGACTGATCTCATGTAGCGCTTCAATTGATTGGCGCTCGGTGAAGATCTGCTCGTGATAATGCCAATGAGCGAGAGCATGCTCTAAAGATTGAATGAAACACGATTCAACGGTATCCGTTTTGCCAGTATCAACTAATGTCAAAGGAGTAACTTCATCTCCTTGATAACCTTGAGCAAGACGATAGCCCTTAGCCGCTTTGCTAAGGTTGCCTAAGCGCATGCCGCCTTGCTCGCAGAATTGACGAGACAAAGTAAACAGAGCATCGGTTTGACCTGATTTAAGTTCTAATTCGACTTCGCAAATGGGTTCTTGTAGGCCACCAGACTCGACAAAACCTTGGTCAAATGCCACTTCGACTTGGCTGCCATCAGGCATACCCACCAGCCACTGTTCACGAGTGAAGTTGGTAGAGAACAAAGGCGTCAGCTCTGCTTGTAAGGTTTCAATGTCCTTACCTGCTGGCCAAATATCCTCAGGATGTAAGGATAACTTAGGCTCATTGCTGTCGTGTTCTGCGTTGTATTCTGGTCTTTGATGCAGGCCAGCAACCACACGACCTGCGGTCTTAACGGTTTGTACAAACACGTCATCAAAACGTCGAATGCGCAAGCCTGTATCGTGCTTGCGTAGCCAGTTGTCAGGGGTGTCAAAGTAGATGTTACCTAGCTCACGACAACTGTGCTGAAGTACTTTAGTTTCAGCAATTTTATTGCGTAAAGTCTCTGAAAAATCAGGAGAAACAAAAAACTTCAGTTCTATCTCGGTTTCCATAGTTATACCTTTCTGTGAAGATAGGGACAGGATATTGCCAATTTGAAAAGTCAGCAAGTCAGAAATATCGCCCTTATGATGATCTAAAACAGTTTTAATGAGACATTGATTAGGTTAACATGCGCGACTTTGTAGCCATCGCTTAACATTTCACCATGAATATGGTGTATGTTGTTTTAAGGTTATTATTTATTAGGTTGGATGACCATGCCAGTAAATACAATTATGGGGTTATTTGCAAAGTCCCCAATTAAACCTTTGCAGCGTCACGTAGTATGCGTGAACGAATGTTGTTCTCACCTAGTTAATTTCTTTGAAGTTTCTTCAAAAGGTGACTGGGAGAAAGCTTCTGAAATTCGAGCTCAGATTTCTCACCTTGAGAAAGAAGCTGACGTACTAAAACGTGAAATTCGCCTTAAACTTCCTCGCGGTTTGTTTATGCCAGTTGATCGCACCGACATGTTGGAGCTTTTAACTCAACAAGACAAACTAGCAAACCTAGCGAAAGACATTGCTGGCCGTGTATATGGTCGTCAACTTGTCATTCCTGCTCCAATGCAACAGAACTTCATCGCTTACGTTAAACGTTGTCTAGATGCAGCGAACCAAGCACAAAACGTAATCAATGAATTAGACGAATTGCTTGAAACGGGCTTTAAAGGCCGTGAAGTAACACTCGTTGCTGAAATGATTCATCAATTAGATGTAATTGAAGATGACACGGACGCGATGCAGATCGAACTACGCCAACAATTGATGGCGATAGAAGAAGGTCTGAATCCAGTTGACATCATGTTCTTGTACAAGATTCTTGAATGGGTTGGTGGTATTGCAGATCAAGCACAGCGTGTTGGCGCTCGTCTTGAAGTAATGCTTTCTCGATCTTAAATCATACGTTAACCATATAACGAAGAGCACTTTTTAACCAAACCACTTATGCGCTGAGTATTCCTCTCGCTGAGCGGTTTTTTGCGTCTAAATTTGTTCCGCTTGTTATCAAACAACTAGGTATTACGATGGATATCCTTGCTAACTACGGCACTGTCCTGATTATTGTTGCAGCAGCTTTCGGTTTCTTGATGGCTATTGGTATTGGTGCAAATGACGTTGCGAATGCAATGGGCACTTCAGTAGGCTCTAAAGCTCTAACCGTTAAACAAGCGATCATTATCGCAATGATCTTTGAATTCGCAGGTGCTTACCTTGCGGGCGGCGAAGTAACAGACACGATCCGTAAAGGTGTTATCGAAACGTCTCTATTCGCTCATCAACCTGATGTACTTGTGTACGGCATGATGTCTGCACTACTAGCTGCTGGTACATGGTTGCTTCTAGCATCATACATGGGCTGGCCAGTATCAACGACTCACTCAATCATCGGTGCAATCATCGGTTTCGCTTGTGTGTCTGTAGGTACAGAAGCAGTAGACTGGAACAGCGTTCAAGGTATTGTGGGTAGTTGGATTGTCACACCGTTGATTTCCGGCATCTTCGCCTATCTCATTTTTGTAAGTGCCCAACGACTGATATTCGATACAGAAAATCCGTTGTTTAACGCTAAGCGTTTTGTGCCTGTGTACATGTTCATTACGACAATGGTCATTGCACTTGTAACGATCAAAAAAGGTCTTAAGCACGTTGGCCTTCACCTAACCGGCACTGAAGCATGGTTATGGGCAGCAGGTGTTTCTGCTCTCGTCATGATTGGCGGTTACTTATACATTCAGAAGAAATTTGCTAACCGCGAAGAAGACCATGGCTTTGCTGGCGTTGAAGGTATCTTCAGCGTACTTATGGTTATCACAGCTTGTGCAATGGCATTCGCACACGGTTCAAACGACGTAGCTAACGCGATTGGCCCACTGTCTGCTGTTGTTTCAACTGTTGAGCACATGGGTGAAATCTCAGGTAAGAGCACTATCGCATGGTGGATTCTTCCACTAGGTGGTATTGGTATCGTTGTTGGTCTTGCTACCATGGGTCATAAAGTAATGGCGACTGTGGGTACTGGCATTACAGAACTAACACCTAGCCGTGGTTTCGCAGCTCAGCTTGCAACTGCATGTACTGTTGTTCTTGCTTCAGGTACTGGCCTTCCAATCTCAACCACACAAACATTGGTTGGTGCGGTATTAGGTGTAGGTTTTGCTCGTGGTATCGCAGCTCTAAACCTAGGCGTTGTGCGTAACATCGTTGCTTCTTGGATTGTAACGCTACCTGCTGGTGCACTACTTGCAGTTGTGTTCTTCTACGCAATTCAAGCTATGTTCACCATGTAATAGCCCTGACGTTAGTAAATATTAGCGTCAGAAAACGGTGAGCTTCGGTAACGATATGTAAATACCATGTCATTATTGACTCAAACGCACAGAAAGGGAGGCTTTGCCTCCCTTCTTTGTTGCACCGCATAAAGAAACTAAATATTATTTGCTCATTGAGGCTGACTCATACGCCTACCCAATTTGAATCGTTAAGGGATTTACTGTGAAAAAACTGATTAGCTTAGTTTTGCTCGCAATGCTTGCGGCTCCAGCTGCCTTTGCACAAGACCGTTATATTGCTGACAAACTATTTACTTATATGCATTCTGGCCCAAACAACACATTCCGTATTATCGGTAGTGTTGATGCTGGTGAAAAGATTACTTACCTACAAACTAACAAGAGCACGGGTTACACTCAGGTTCAAGACAACCGCGGCCGTAAAGGCTGGGTAGAAAGTAAGTTTGTAAGCACTCAAGAAAGCATGGCTCTGCGCATGCCAAAGCTAGAGAAAGAACTGACTGACGTAAAAGGTAAGCTTGCAAATGCTCGCCAAAGTGCAGACAGCGAGAAAGCTGGCCTAGCGAGCTCTCTAGACTCTCGTAACAAGCAAATTGCTGAACTTGAGCAAAACTACAGCGAGATTAGCCAACAGCTAACGAGCTCTCAAACAGAGAACCGTGAGCTACGCGCTAAGCTAGACACACAAAAAGATGATCTACTACTGAAGTACTTCATGTACGGTGGTGGTGTTGCTGGTATTGGTCTACTTCTTGGACTTATCCTTCCGCACATTATGCCTCGTCGCAGAAAGTCACCAAACGGCTGGTCGTAAGCTGACCGCTTTTCCTGTTTGGTTTATATTGCGCTAAACAGAGTAAATTCAGTATCGAATATCAAAAAAGGAGCACCTCGGTGCTCCTTTTTATTTGTCTTGGTTTCGCGTTCAAATATCCACTCAGTGCGAGAGGAAAGCGAACCCCTATTACACTAGCCTTTCCACTCATACAGAGCTGGGATTTCTATCTTCTGCTGATTAAACTCGATGATCACCGACTGTGGCTTAATCTCTAGCAACTGGATGTCTTGTCCAATCCAATCCCCTTGCGCCACCTCATGACCATTCACTTTGACCCAACGTTTCGTTTCACTACTCGAGTACATATGAGTTTGTAAATCTAACTTTGGTAGCACCCCAGACAAACTACTGCCATGAGATTCTAACTCGATGACTGGAGATTCCATGCTTGTAGCCGGTCTAGAATCCATTGGCTCAGGCGCACTTTGTTGATCTTCCATAATAGACTCAAGCTTCAATGCTAAGTCTGGTGGTAGCTCAGTAAGGTCGAGTCCTTGCAGTAAATCACGGTCTGATTGCAACTCATTACTGCTGTCACGTGAATTTGATTGTGTCGGTGAAGATTCAAAGCTCTCTAAACTAGGTTCTGAACCTAACTCTGAACTGGATTCAGAGACATCAGCAAGTGCAAGCATGGCGTTCGAATCATCCATATCAGCGGTACCGTTGATATTCACTTGTGCATACACCTCTTTACGCGGCAATGCTTTTAACTCGTTACTTGTCGGTGCTGTGCGAATCAAGAATGGCGACTCATCTTGTGTGACTGCCACGGTTTCATTGGTTACTGGTGCCTTTGAAGCGATCGTTTTATCCTCAGGCTTCGGAGGCATTGATTCAGTAGACTGGCTGAGTACTTGAGCTGGGGAAGTATAAGATTGATAAACCAACGCCCCACCGACCAACAAAGAAGGAACTAATAGCAGAAGAAGCCCTATGGCGAGCGACGAACCTCTCTTTTTACTGATAGCCACAGCAGAATTAGGTACATGATGGCTTTGGTAGCCTCTAAGCTCGGATTGTTTGAGCTCTTGCATAATGCGTGACATTAGCTAGCTCCTCCGTCGAGTGACATCAACTTAGGTGAATCCAGTTGAGCTAACCTTTGCAATCTTGCCAATGTACGTTTGCCCGCAATACCGTCCACAGACATCCCCTGCCAAGTTTGAAAGGCTTCGACTTTCATTTTTAATTCATTATCAAACACATCATTTCCTGAGACGACTTCACCTAACACTTCAGACAACAGTAAATCCAATAATGTTACGGCTTCGCCTTGATAACCCTCTTTTAGGGTTTCTCTCAGTGGTTGTTTCCAAATAGCGACATAATCGCCTTGCCACACTTGCTCTAACGAGCGCTTAGGCATCACCAACAACTTCTCGTTAATGAGTAGTTCAACCGAGTCGTCAGACTCTCCATAAAGCACGGCGAATACCGACTCTTGTTTGAGTTCAAGGTTGAGAACTACAGGTACCCCAAGATCCAATAAATCCGTTAGGTTGGCCTGTTGTTGCTCACACACGAACACACTCTGAGGTTCACTTAAACACAAACCATCACGCAAAGAGGATTGATATCCCCATAAGGTATAGAGATCTTTAATCGCAAGAGAACGGTTAGTCCCCTGCATTAAATGCTGTTGAATATCTTGTGGTAATGCAAACTTTGAAGGCTTCGGCTCTGCCGCTAACTTCGCCGTATCTGCCACCAATGAGCGTTGTGCATGTGCCAGCACTTCGGTTTTAGCTTCGTTTGAAGTGTTAGTCGATAGCCATGACGCTATGTATGACGGGGCAAAATTAAAAGTAGTAAAGGCTAAGCCAATGCTTAACGTCGCTAAACCGGCATATTTGAGTAGTTTTGGCGCCACGGTAACCGCGTGCTGTTTTTCAACATGATACACATCAGCCTGAAAAGCCATGATCTGCTGACAAGCTCGGTTAACCGTCTCATTAGAGGGCGTTTGCTCACCATCATGAAAAGCCAATTGCAGGGCTTTATCACACACCAAATTGATCAGTCTTGGGATACCATGAGTATATTGAGCGATCAGCTTGATAGAACGATTCGAAAACAACATCTGCTCGCCACCTGCCGTTTCCAAACGAAACGCGATGTACTTGCCAGTCTCTTCAGTATTAAGAGGCAGTAAGTGATAACGACCTGTAATGCGCTGTGCAAGCTGGCGTAGCTGAGTGGTCTGTAAATGCTGTTGCAATTCCGGTTGACCAACCAACAGCACTTTTAACAACTTACGACTGTCTGTTTCTAGATTGGTTAGAAGGCGTAGCTGCTCCAACACATCGGCTGCGAGATGTTGGGCCTCGTCAATAACCAGTAAGGTTTGAATACCTTCAGCATGGTTATCCAACAGGAAATAATGAATCGCTTGGCTAAGCTGTTTTAGCGATGCTCGTTCAGGGTACTCGACCTCGAACTCATCACAAATCGCTTCCAGTAAATCCGTATTGGAAAACGTAGGGTTAAGTATAAGGCCAGCTTGAGTCTGATTATCGAGTGATGACAACATCGCTTTGGCGACCGTTGTTTTTCCGGTACCCACTTCACCAGTAAGCATCGCAAAGCCCCCACCCTCGCCTAAACCGGCTTGTAGGTTCTGCATCGCTTCTTGGTGACGTTGACTCAAAAACAAATAGCGAGAATTTGGTACAATCGAAAATGGCATCTCAACGAAGCCAAAATATTCCTTATACATGTGCTGCCCTATAATTACGATTAATGGAAAGTACCATTGCTCGCAGTAAAGTCCAGCAGTGATAAAACATTTCGAGGTGATAAGTTGCAAATATACGATAGCCTACCAAAAGAGCGTGGGCTACAACGCTACCTAGTCGGTGGAGCGGTACGCGATAAGCTGCTCAATATTGATAGCTATGATAGAGATTGGGTCGTGGTAGGAAGTACCCCTCAAGAAATGGAAAGCCTTGGCTTTACTGCTGTCGGGAAAGATTTCCCTGTATTCTTACACCCAAAAACCAAAGAAGAGCACGCACTGGCTCGTACTGAGAGAAAATCAGGTTCGGGCTACACTGGTTTCGAGTGTTACTTTGCTCCGGACGTGAGTTTGGAAGAAGACCTGATGCGCCGAGATCTCACGATCAACGCCATCGCTCAAGATGATAAAGGCGATCTCTACGATCCTTATCATGGGCAGCAAGATCTTGATGACCGCATTCTAAGACACGTCTCGGACGCTTTTATTGAAGATCCTCTTCGTGTGCTCCGTGTGGCTCGCTTCGCCGCCAAACTTCATCATCTCAATTTTACGATTGCTCCAGAAACTATGGTGATGATGAGTGAGATCGTTCAATCTGGTGAGCTGACACATCTTACGGCAGAACGAGTTTGGCAAGAGTGGCACAAGTCGCTTAGCACGCCACACCCTGAGGTGTTCCTTTCCGTTTTAAGAGAATGTGGCGCATTGGCGGTTGTTTTGCCTGAGATTGACGCTCTATTTGGCGTACCTCAACCTGAAAAATGGCACCCAGAGATCGATACTGGCATTCACACTCTGATGGTTGCTCAGCAAGCTGCGCTATTAAGCTCATCGTTACCAGTACGTTTTGCCGCTCAAGTGCATGACTTGGGTAAAGGCGTCACACCACAAGCCGAATGGCCAAGCCACAAAATGCATTGTCATACTGGTTTGAAGATCATTAAGAAGCTATGTGAAAGAGTAAGAGTGCCTAATGAATTCAGAGACCTCGCGTTGTTAGTGTGTGAGCAACACTCTAATATCCATCGCGCAGGAGAACTCAAACCTACAACTTTCCTCAAGGTTCTGAACAAGTTTGATGTTTGGCGTAAACCAGACAGGCTCAATGACATCTTGCTTTGCTGCCAAGCCGATCATGCTGGCCGTAAAGGATTAGAAGATCAGCCTTACCCTCAGAAAGCGCGTTTTGAAGTGGCTTACCAAGCAGCGCTTCAAGTCGAAGTGAAGTCGATTATTACCGATGGTTTTCAAGGTAAAGATATTCGAGAAGAACAAGAGAAACGCAGAGCTGCCGCGATTGAGAGTGCGTTATCAGAACTTTCTAATAGTTAATCTTCACTACGCCAGTAAACACGCATTAAAAAACCCGCGACTAAGCGGGTTTTTCGTTTCAACTTGTAGGGTGCTGCATAAGCACTTGTTACTGCATCATCAAGAAAGCAAACAGACCAAAACCTAAAATCAGGCGATAGATAACAAACGGTGTCATACCCATACGCGAGATAAGCTTCAAGAAGAAGTGAATACAGATATAAGCACTGATGAAAGACACCGCAACACCCGTTAGTAGAGTGCCAACATGGATTGGGTCACCGCTTGTCACCAACTTAAGACCTAAGTAACCACCAGCTAGAGTGATGATTGGGATAGACATCAAGAAAGAGAATCGAGCAGCGGCTTCACGTGTAAAACCAAGATAAAGCGCGGCCGTAATCGTCGCACCAGAACGCGATGTTCCAGGGATGATCGCCATTGCCTGAGCAAGACCGATAAACAACGCCTTTTTCCAGCCCGCTTGGTATTCGTCATCACGCAGGCTTGAGTTCTTATCCACCCACCATAACAGTAGACCAAAGATGATGGTGGTCGTTGCAATCACCCACGCACTGCGTAAGTAGATCTCAACGATATCTTTCATCAACAAACCAAAGATACATGCAGGAATGGTCGCGAGAATGATCATCCACGCTAGCTTCGCTTCTTTGCTGCGATCGCCCTTAAAAATAGATCCAAAGAAAGCGCCCAAAAGAGACACCACTTCTTTGCGGAAATAAATAACCACGGCAGCCAAAGTACCGACATGGACCGCGACATCAAAAGCCAAACCTTGATCTTCCCAACCTAAAACAGCAGAAGGAAGGATTAAGTGTGCCGAACTGGAAATAGGCAGAAATTCAGTAAAGCCTTGTACCAACGCCAATATAAACGCTTCAAAATAACTCATTACTTACCTTAAAAATTATAGTGTTATGTCTACGACAGAGAGCGAGTCTAATTGCTGCATATTCTGCCATATTTCACCGACGGTTCTTCCGTCTTGCGGGATCACTCTCGCAGGACAAAGATCATAAAGCGGTTGTGTTACAAAAGGATATTTATAGATGTCACTGCGTGGTAATTCTGGATCACTCGCAGAAACCGCCTCACCAAACAGCACAATATCAAGATCGAGTTTACGGTCTTGAAGTTTATGAGCATCTTGGGAGCGACCCCATTTAAACTCAATTTTACGTAACTGTTGTGAAAACTCCGTCAATGACAACGGAGTATCAAGCTCTATCACAAAGTTATAAAACGAGTGGCTTTCAAACCCAACAGGCTCACAGTGATAGATTTTAGAGCATTTAAGGTTAGTCCCTAACGATTGAAGCTCTGTCCATGCCACCTTTGCATGCTTGTCGCGGTCTATGTTCGTGCCAACACCAACATAGGCTATTGTCATGCCTGACCTCTTTCGATGATCACGCCCACTGCTTTTGCTTGAGGCACTGCGCCAGGCTTCGCTAAACGGATTTTAATCCAAGGCACTGAGAACTGAGTCATGATCAATTCAGCCACTTCTTCCGCTACGCGCTCCACTAATAGGAAACGGCCATTCGCAATATGATCCAGCACAGCAGTACTTACCGTCGAGTAGTCCAAAGCATCAACCACATCGTCACTTTTACCCGCAGGACGATTGTCATGAGCCATTTCAATATCAAGCACAAGTTTTTGTTTAATCTCTTGTTCCCAATCGTAAACACCGATCGTTGTAATTACTTCTAGCTGTTCAATGAAAACTTTATCCAGTGCCATGACTTGTCCTTTTAGAGGTCGGATACCCATATGGGGGAAAAAAACGTATTATTTGCGTAATTCCGGATATGATATCAATTACTCTGGGATTGAGCATTATTTTCCCATCGTTAGGCTTATAACCGTTAAGGACAGACATGACCCCTTTGGCTCTCATCATGATCATTGCTGCCTATTTACTAGGTTCAATCTCGAGTGCGGTCTTGATATGCCGAGTTTTAAGGCTCCCTGATCCTCGAACGGTAGGTTCTAACAACCCTGGAGCAACCAATGTTCTGCGTGTTGGCGGTAAAGGCGCAGCTGCTGCTGTCCTTTTGTGTGACATGCTTAAAGGTACCATTCCAGTCTGGCTTGGCTACTACCTCAAAATCGACCCGATCATTTTAGGTGTTGTCGCGATAGCGGCGTGTCTTGGTCATATGTATCCAATCTTCTTCCACTTCAAAGGTGGTAAAGGCGTCGCAACCGCACTCGGAGCCATCGCCCCAATTGGATTCGATTTAACAGGCATGATCATGGCGACTTGGTTAGTGGTAGCATTTTTGTTTCGCTACTCTTCATTGGCGGCACTAGTCACCGTCTTACTTGCGCCTTTCTACGCTTGGTTAGTCAAACCACAATATACGCTGCCCGTAGCCATGCTGTGTTGCTTGATTGTGTTGCGTCACCATCAGAATATCCGCCGTCTTCTCGATGGCAGCGAGCCAAAACTCGGACAAAAAAAATCGGCTTAAACTGTCATGTCTAAGCCGAACCATTTTTAAACCGAGATAAATTCAAACCGACACAAATCTCAGTCGATCAATACTATTCAGTATTTAAGAACTTACAGCAGATGTTTATCTAAAAACGTCTTCAGCATTGTGTTCACAAACTCTGGTTGCTCTAGCGAGCTAATATGACCAGCACCAGGAATCACCACTAACTCACTGCCCGTAATACAGTCATGCATTAGGTATGACTCCAGTGCCGGACGTGGCTTGTCTTCTTGCCCTACAGCAATCAAAACTGGCAGTGCAAAGTTCTCTACCGCTTCAATCATATCGCGACGCCCAAATACCATTCGACCGATTCGCGCGACTTCTTCCGCTGTATCACCCTGAAGTTCAGACAAATGCTGAGTAAAGCTCTCAACCAAAGCTGGTGAGTTTGTTTGAGCATCATTGGCGAAGAACAGTGGAACCACGGCTTCAACAATCGGTTGAGGAACCATTTTGGTTTGAGTAATGGTGTCTAACATGCTGAAGTATTTAGCATGGGCAACTTCTGGCTCTAAACCAACAAAGGTATCCATAAGTACCAAAGACTTGATTCGTGCAGGTGCTAACTCCGCTAATTCTGTTCCCCACATACCGCCAACCGACAGGCCGATAACGGAAAACTCTTCGATTTCTAAATGATCAAGCAGATCCAAAATGTGTTGAGCGTAATCTTTCAGGTTACGCATCGAGTTTGGCGCGGCTTGTGATTCACCATGAGACCAAAGCTCTGGGACGATACAGCGATACTGAGCTTTTAGAGCCTCGACCTGTGGCTGCCACATTGCACTATCCCAAAGGTAGCTGTGACCGAATACAACAACAGGGCCTTGGCCTTCATCTAGGTACGTCATCGACTGGTTATCTACAGTGAACTTATTCATTTTCTTCCCTAATCTCTATCAGCAATTATTTATCGACATATCGTCGGTAAGCTAGGATATAAAAACGGCCGCACAAGGCGACCGTTTATCGAAATACTATGATTTCTTACGCAATTGGCTCTAGTTGGTCAATTGGCCAACGCGGCGTGGCATGAACAGACAAATCAGCCGTTTCACCATTTTTAAGGCGTTGCATACCAGCGTAAGCAATCATCGCACCGTTATCAGTACAGAACTCAGTTCGTGGGTAGTAAACCTCACCACCGATTTTCTTCGCCAGCGCTTCAAGCTCAATACGTAGCTGTTTGTTGGCACTTACGCCACCAGCAATCACTATACGTTTCATGCCCGTTTCCGCCAAGGCACGCTTACATTTAATTACCAAGGTCGCACAAACGGCTTCTTGGAAAGCGTAAGCGATATCAGCACGTGTCTGATCGTCGTTGTCATTCGCACGAATGGTGTTCGCAGCAAATGTCTTTAGACCAGAAAAGCTCATATCGAGTCCTGGACGATCGGTCATTGGACGCGGGAACTTAAAACGACCTGGTGTGCCTTTTTCTGCTAAACGAGACAGCAATGGACCACCTGGGTAATCTAAGCCCATCAACTTCGCGGTTTTATCAAATGCTTCACCGGCAGCATCATCAATCGATTCACCAAGAATTCGATACTCGCCGATGCCTTTCACTTCTACCATCATGGTATGTCCGCCAGAAACCAGCAGAGCGACAAATGGGAATGGTGGCGGGTTATCTTCTAGCATCGGAGCAAGAAGGTGACCTTCCATGTGGTGAACAGGTACAGCTGGCACACCCCAAGCATAAGCGATACTGCGACCAATGGTTGCACCAACCAGTAGAGCGCCGACTAAACCAGGCCCTGCAGTGTAAGCCACACCATCAATGTCTTTTGACGTGAGATTCGCTTCAGCCAATGCCGCTTTAATCAGTGGAATGGTCTTTTTTACGTGGTCACGCGATGCCAACTCAGGAACCACACCACCATAATCGGCGTGCAGTTTAACTTGACTGTATAATTGATGAGAAAGCAGGCCTTGCTCATCATCATAAATCGCAATTCCTGTCTCATCACAAGAGGTTTCAATACCAATAATGCGCATAATTTTCTCGGCACGCTTTCGTCTAAAATGGGAAATTAGCGCAATATTACCCTGCCTAAGCTCTTCAAACAAATATTGTACAGACTATAATCGACAAAGTGCTTTACAAAGCCACTGTGATCGGATTAAAATTCCGCACCATTTTTGATCAAGCTGGTTAATGGCCAAACGCGAATAGAGAGTTAGCTCGATGGGTAACTTCTCTGATTTGGTACTGAGTGACCAGCGATAATGAATAACCCCTGAGGTGAAAGGCATATGCCAATAGTTAAAGTACGTGAAAACGAACCGTTCGACGTTGCACTACGTCGTTTCAAGCGCTCTTGTGAAAAAGCAGGTATCCTTTCTGAAGTGCGTCGTCGTGAGCATTACGAAAAGCCAACTACAGTTCGCAAACGCGCTAAAGCAGCAGCTCAAAAGCGTCACGCTAAGAAGCTAGCTCGCGAAAACGCACGTCGCGTTCGCCTGTACTAATAACTTAATCCATAAGGACTGAGTTATGGCTCTTATTGAACAACTCAAAGAAGAGCAAAAATTAGCGATGAAAGCCAAGGACAAACCGCGCCTTGGCACTATCCGCTTAGCTCTTTCAGCAATTAAGCAACGTGAAGTTGACGAACGGATCACTCTGAACGACGACGACATAATTGCTATATTAGTTAAAATGGTTAAGCAACGTCGCGATTCTGTTGCTCAATATGAATCAGCAAATCGTCAAGATCTTGCTGACGTGGAAAAAGCAGAAATTACTGTACTTGAAGGCTTTATGCCTCAACCGTTAACTGAAGAAGAAGTTGTTGCACTACTTGATAGCGCAATCGCGGAAGCTCAACCTGCGGGCATGCAAGACATGAGTAAAGTAATGGCTATCTTGAAACCACAAATTCAAGGGCGTGCAGATATGGGAAAAGTTAGTGGTTTAGTTCGTTCTAAACTCGCTTAATCCCAAATCAAATTGCAACAAGCCGTGCAATCCTTCGGAACGCACGGCTTGTTTGTATCTGTAACCTATTCAAACTATTATTATCCACACTCTCAGTTAGTGCATTTTTCTAAGGTTTTATGGCAGGACACATCCCGCGTAGTTTCATCGATGATCTCCTAGCGCGTCTCGACATTGTCGACATTGTGGACGCACGCGTGAAACTTAAGAAAAAAGGCAAAAACTATGGTGCTTGTTGTCCATTTCACAACGAGAAGACCCCTTCTTTTAGCGTAAGCCAAGAAAAACAGTTTTATCACTGCTTTGGTTGTGGCGTGCATGGCAATGCCATCGACTTCATTATGGAGTTCGAACGTCTCGACTTTGTTGAAGCCATTGAAGAACTTGCCTCATTTTTAGGCCTTGATGTTCCTAGAGAACAGCGCAGTGGTGAAATATCCACGGCACCAAGAGCCAACAGCGAACAAAAACGTAACCTCTACGATTTGATGGGCGGCATCAGTAATTTTTACCGCTCTCAACTGAAAATCTCAGCTAACAAGCCTGCGATTGATTACCTAAAGAATCGTGGACTGTCTGGTGAAATCGTCCAGAAGTTTGGCATTGGCTACGTCGCTGATGAATGGGACTTGGTTCGTAAGAATTTTGGGCAACAAAAAGAAGCCCAAGACATGCTCGTTACTGGCGGCATGTTGATAGAAAACGATAAAGGTAACCGATACGACCGATTCCGTGGACGTGTCATGTTCCCGATTCGTGATCGTCGTGGTCGAGTGATTGGTTTTGGTGGTCGTGTCTTAGAAGACGGCACACCGAAATACCTGAACTCACCAGAAACGCCTATCTTCCATAAAGGCAAAGAGCTTTACGGCCTTTATGAAGTGCTGCAAGCCTACCGTGAACCGCCGCAAATACTTGTGGTTGAAGGTTACATGGATGTCGTGGCATTAGCGCAATATGGTGTTGATTACTCAGTGGCATCCCTGGGCACCTCGACAACCGGTGACCATGTTCAAATGTTGTTCCGCCAAACCAGCACAGTGGTTTGTTGTTATGACGGTGACCGAGCAGGTAAAGAAGCAGCGTGGCGTGCACTCGAAAATGCGCTTGAATACCTGAAAACAGGTAACACGCTCAAGTTTCTGTTTTTACCCGACGGCGAAGACCCAGATAGCTATATAAGAGAGAATGGCCAAGAGGCCTTCGAACAACTGGTACAGAATGCGACACCGCTTTCGACTTACTTGTTCGACAATCTTATTGAGATACACAAGTTGAACTTGGGAACAACGGAAGGGAAATCGGCACTGCGAGCACACGCAAGCGCCTTGATTAACAAAATCCCTGACAGTTATTTCCAAGAACTGCTCGAAAAATTATTGGATGAGCGTACTGGATTTGATAACCAACTGAGACGAGCTCGTGTTCATACTAAGAACCCGACACCTCAGCCGCATAAAGAGCTGAAACGCACTCCAATGCGAGAAGTTATCGCTTTGCTTATCCAAAATCCGAGCTATGCTGATATGGTACCGGATTTATCAAGTGTCAAAGGCTTACAGTTGCCTGGACTAAGTTTATTCGTCGAAGTACTTGATAAATGCCACGCGCATCCCCATATCAACACAGGCCAATTATTAGAGCATTGGCGACACAATAAACATGAGGCTCTTCTGTCTCGTCTCGCGAGCTGGGAAATCCCCCTCGACGAAGACAATCAAGAAGACATATTTTTAGATTCATTGGACAACATACTTGCCCAGTGCGTTGAAAAACAAATTGAAAACCTGCAGGCCAAAGCAAGAAGCGTCGGTTTATCAGCCGAAGAAAAAAGGGAGCTACTAGCTTTAATGCTAGATCTAAAAGCGTAACCCTGTTTGATTAGTCAGCATTTAATAAATTTGTTAACATAATTGGTTTGCATTTGAGAATGCAACGTCCTTCACCAGACCTGAAGTTGGATATCATCTATGGATCAAAATCCGCAGTCACAGCTTAAATTACTTGTTATTAAAGGCAAGGAACAAGGCTATCTGACCTACGCCGAAGTAAACGACCACCTACCTGCAGAAATCGTGGATTCTGAACAGGTAGAAGACATCATTCAAATGATCAACGACATGGGTATCAAGGTAGTAGAAACTGCACCTGACGCTGATGATCTAGCTCTTAATGATGACGATGCCAATATAGATGAAGATGCAGCTGAAGCTGCTGCTGCTGCGCTTTCAAGCGTAGAAAGCGAGATTGGCCGTACTACTGACCCAGTTCGCATGTACATGCGTGAAATGGGTACGGTTGAGCTACTGACTCGTGAAGGCGAGATCGACATTGCGAAGCGCATTGAAGATGGTATTAATACCGTTCAACTATCTGTTGCTGAATACCCAGGTACAATTCCATACATCTTGGAACAGTTTGACCGCGTACTCGCTGAAGAGATTCGTTTAACAGACCTAATCAATGGCTTTGTTGACCCAGACGACGATGGCACAGCTGCGCCAACGGCGACTCACATCGGTTCAGAACTTGCTAAAACTGATCTAGAAGACGAAGACAAAGAAGAAGCAGAAGACGACGAGGAAGAAGAAGAGGAAGATACAGGTATTGATCCTGAACTTGCTCTTGAGAAGTTCACAGCACTTCGCACTAGCTACCAAAACCGTCAACTAGCAATCAATGAATACGGCCATGAAAGCCCGAAAGCGACACTTGCAACGACAATGATGCAAGACGTATTCAAAGAGTTCCGTCTAACGCCAAAACAGTTTGATTACCTAGTAAACGAACTGCGTACTTCAATGGATCGCGTACGTACTCAAGAACGCCTAATCATGCGTCAAACGGTTGAGTACGGCAAAATGCCGAAGAAATCTTTCATTGCTCTATTTACAGGCAATGAATCTAGCGAAGCATGGTTGGACGAAGTGTTAGCTTCAGACAAACCATACGCGGAAAAGATCAAACGAAACGAGAACGATATCCGTCGCTCAATCCAAAAACTGGATATGATCGAGAAAGAGACATCTCTTACTGTTCAAAGCATTAAAGATATCAGCCGTCGTATGTCTATCGGTGAAGCGAAAGCTCGTCGTGCGAAGAAAGAGATGGTTGAAGCCAACTTACGTCTAGTAATCTCGATTGCTAAGAAGTACACAAACCGTGGCCTACAATTCCTGGATCTAATCCAAGAAGGTAACATCGGTCTGATGAAAGCTGTAGATAAGTTTGAATACCGTCGTGGTTACAAATTCTCTACTTACGCTACTTGGTGGATCCGTCAAGCAATCACTCGTTCGATTGCCGACCAAGCTCGTACTATCCGTATTCCGGTTCACATGATCGAAACGATCAACAAACTAAACCGTATCTCTCGTCAAATGCTACAAGAGATGGGTCGTGAACCACTTCCGGAAGAACTGGCTGAGCGCATGCAAATGCCTGAAGACAAGATCCGTAAAGTGCTGAAAATCGCTAAAGAGCCAATCTCAATGGAGACACCAATCGGTGACGACGAAGATTCGCACCTAGGTGATTTCATCGAGGATACAACTCTAGAACTTCCTTTAGATTCTGCAACGGCAACAAGCCTACGCGGCGCAACTAAAGACGTTCTTGCGGGCCTAACACCTCGTGAAGCGAAAGTACTGCGTATGCGTTTCGGTATCGACATGAACACTGACCACACTCTTGAAGAGGTTGGTAAACAGTTCGACGTAACTCGTGAACGTATCCGTCAGATCGAAGCGAAAGCACTGCGTAAACTTCGTCACCCAAGCCGCTCAGAAACTCTGCGTAGCTTCCTAGACGAGTAATTACACGCCTTAGTGTGGTTAGCTTTTAAGCATAAAATAGAAAAGGTGAGCGTTGGCTCACCTTTTTTGTGCCTGCGTGATTTAAGTGGCTAAGATGTAAGCGGAATTGCCCCTTATAGTGTCTAGACACCACTGAATGGTTCCCCTATAATCTATGCCCTACGGCCCCTTAGCTCAGTGGTTAGAGCGCACGACTCATAATCGTTCGGTCCCCAGTTCAAATCTGGGAGGGGCCACCAAATTAGAAAAGCCAGAACAGTTCATGCTGCTCTGGCTTTTTGCTTTTCTAGATCTGTACAACTCACTGCTGTATTTCCTACAAATAACGAATCGTCCCGCACACAATTCCAATTGCCTTGATGTGACTAAGCTTACTTTTCTTTTATAAAAAAGACGGCAATATGAACGTACATAAATCGTTCAATAGTTCAGGGAAGAAACATGAAAGACGAAACACTCTCGATTCACTTCGGCTACGAAACCGATCCAACAACCAAATCGGTTGCGACTCCTATTTACCAAACCGTTGCTTATGAATTCGATGATGCACAACACGGCGCCGACCTGTTTAACCTTGCGGTGCCGGGCAATATCTACACTCGTATAATGAACCCAACCAACGATGTGTTGGAAAAACGCATGGCAGCCTTAGAAGGCGGGATTGCAGGCTTAGTCGTGAGTGCGGGCAGTGCCGCAATCAACTATGCGATTCAGACGTTGGCACAGATCGGTGACAACATCGTTTCAACCCCTCAGCTTTACGGCGGTACTTACACCCTATTTGCTCACATGCTACCAAACCAAGGCATAGAGGTTCGCTTTGCCAAAGACGATAAACCTGAAAGCTTAGCTGCGTTAATCGATGAAAAAACCAAGGCGGTTTACTGTGAAAGTATAGGTAACCCAGCAGGTAATATCATCGACTTAGAACGTGTCGCAGAGCTTGCTCACGCACAGGGTGTACCTGTGATTGTTGATAACACAGTAGCGACTCCAGTGCTGTGTAAGCCTATCGATTTTGGTGCCGATATCGTGGTGCACTCGCTAACAAAGTACGTTGGTGGTCACGGAACAACATTGGGTGGCGTGATTGTCGATTCTGGTAAATTCCCATGGGCAGAGCACAAAGATCGCTTCCCAGTCTTTAATCAGCCAGAACCTTCTTACCACGGTGTGGTTTATACCGAAGCCTTTGGCGAAGCCGCGTTTATTGGTCGCGCTCGAACGGTGCCACTACGCAATACAGGCGCAGCACTGTCACCCATGAATGCTTTCATGTTAATGCAAGGCTTGGAGACGTTGTCGTTACGTATGGAGCGACACACAGAGAATGCACTGAAAGTAGCTGAGTACCTTCAGCAACATGAGAAAGTGAGTTGGGTGAGCTACGCTGGTTTAGCAACGTCTGAGTTCTATCCGCTGGCTGAGAAATACATGCAAGGTAAGCCGTCTGCCATTTTATCTTTTGGCTTGAAAGATGGTTATGAAGCAGGTGTTCGTTTCTATGATGCGCTACAAATCTTCAAGCGCTTGGTGAACATCGGCGATGCCAAGTCTCTTGCTTGTCACCCTGCTTCTACAACACACCGTCAATTAAGCGAAGCGGAACAAAAACAAGCGGGTGTATCACCAGAGATGATTCGCCTCTCGGTAGGTATTGAACACATTGACGATATCTTTGCTGATCTAGAGCAAGCCCTTAATACTTAATGCTTAATGCTTAATGCCGTTAAAACTAGATCTAACGCTGATCGTTAACTAACAGGCACAAAAAAGCCCATCACAGGATGGGCTTCTTATTATCTAATTTTCTTAGATAGGCTAACGATTACTCAACCGTTACTGCTTTCGCAAGGTTACGAGGTTGGTCAACATCGGTACCCTTGATTAGCGCCACGTGGTAAGACAACAGCTGCATCGGTACTGTGTAGTAGATAGGTGCTGTTACTTCACTTACGTGAGGCATCTTGATGATCTTCATGTTCTCATCGCTTTCAAAGCCCGCATCTTCATCAGCGAATACGTAAAGTAGACCGCCACGAGCACGTACTTCTTCAACGTTTGATTTCAGCTTCTCTAGCAAATCATTGCTTGGTGCAATAACGACAACTGGCATATCTGCATCGATAAGAGCCAAAGGACCGTGCTTAAGCTCACCAGCTGCATAGGCTTCTGCGTGAATGTAAGAGATCTCTTTTAACTTAAGAGACGCTTCCATTGCGATTGGGTAGAACTCACCACGACCTAGGAACAATGTGTGATGCTTATCTGCAAAATCAGGTGCTAGTGCTTCAATCTCTTTATCAAATGCCAATGCTTTTTCAATATCAGCAGGCAATTGATGTAGTGCTTGAACGATTTCAGCTTCTTTCTCTTCATTGATGCGACCTTGTAGACGACCAATTGAAGTCACCATCATCAGCATAGCCGCTAGCTGTGTTGTGAAGGCTTTAGTTGAAGCAACACCGATTTCAGTACCTGCGCGAGTCATGAACGCAAAATCAGATTCACGAACTAGCGAAGAACCCGCTACGTTACAGATAGTCATTGCTGACATGTAACCCTTCTCTTTTGCAAGACGAAGTGCAGCAAGCGTATCCGCCGTTTCACCAGACTGAGACAGAGTCACCAATAGGCTGTTCGGGCGAACAACGAAATCACGGTAACGGAATTCAGAAGCAATCTCTACATCACAGCTTACGCCTGCTAGAGACTCAAACCAGTAACGAGCTGCCATGCCTGAGTTGTAAGACGTACCACATGCGATGATCTGCACGTGTTCTACCTTGCTTAGGATCTCTTCAGCTTTAACACCGATTGCATTAGTGATTACAGAAGCGTCAGAGATGCGGCCTTCCATCGTGTTGATTAATGCAGTTGGCTGCTCAAAGATCTCTTTTTGCATGAAGTGACGGTATTGACCTTTATCACCAGCATCGTGCTCTGCGTTTGATTCAACGATGTCACGCTCAACACGCTCGCCCGCCACATCAAATACCGTAACATCACGACGAGTAACCTCAGCAACATCACCCTCTTCTAGATACATGAAGCGGCGAGTTACGCTTAATAGTGCAAGCTGGTCAGATGCTAGGAAGTTTTCACCAACACCAAAACCGATAACGATCGGGCTACCTGAACGAGCTACAACGATACGGCTAGGATCTTTGCGATCAACCGCCACCGTGCCATATGCACCGTCTAATTGTTTCGCTGTCTTTTGAAGCGCTTCAACCAATGAATCAGAAGTACGAAGTTCCCATTCAACCAAGTGAGCGATAACTTCAGTATCCGTTTGTGAAGTAAACACGTAACCACGCTCTTGAAGAAGAGCACGCAGTGCTTCGTGGTTTTCGATAATACCATTGTGTACAACAGCAATATCACCAGACATGTGTGGGTGTGCATTCGCTTCAGACGGCTCACCGTGTGTTGCCCAACGTGTATGAGCGATACCAGTACCGCCAATGACATGTTGCTGATCGACTGCGTCTGCTAGCTCTTGTACTTTACCAAGGCGGCGTACACGAGTTAGGTTAGATTCAGTATCGACTACAGCGACACCCGCAGAATCGTAGCCTCGGTATTCTAGGCGGCGAAGGCCTTCTACTAAGATTTCGGCTACATCACGTTGTGCTACTGCACCAACAATTCCACACATAGTTTTACTCCATCAATTTCGTTTATTCCTACTGGCAGCAAGCAAAGGCCATATCTTTCATTAAGATCAATTATAGGAAGGTAAATGCATAATAGTTAAAATTAGGTTTAAGCAGGATCAGTTAGGATCACTCGAACGTCATGTGATTCAATACTTGCTTGGAATTCTTTGTCCAAATCTGTATCGGTAATCAAAATATCGATGTGTTCCCACGCTAATTCCAAATTAGGGATCTTTCGTCCCACTTTTTCAGACTCAACCATCACGATCACTTCTCGTGACACTTCAGCCATAACTTTGCTCAGGCCAATCAATTCATTGAACGTGGTCGTGCCTCTATCAAGGTCGATACCATCAGCTCCAATAAACAATTGGTCAAAATCGTAAGCACGAAGTACTGACTCCGCGACTTTGCCTTGGAAAGAATCCGAATGGGTATCCCAAGTACCACCCGTCATTAATAACGTTGGTTCGCTTTCAAGCTCATTAAGCGCATTAGCAACGTGCAATGAATTGGTCATAACAACCAAACCACGCTTAGTATTAAGCTGCTGAATCAAGGCGCCGGTAGTGCTGCCACTGTCGATGACAATGCGATTATGGTCGCGAATCAAATCTGCAGCGGCTTTTGCTAATGAAATCTTTCGAGTCGAAACTTTTTGACCCAGTTCTTCGTTCACAACCTCTTTCGGTAATGAAATCGCACCACCATAACGGCGTAAAAGCTGACCGTTTTTCTCTAAAGACGCCAAGTCCTTTCTAATCGTGACCTCTGAGGTTTCGAACTTAGCGGATAATTCATCAACACTAACCTCCCCCTTTTCATTCACTAGATTAGAAATTGCATGTCTTCTGAGCTGGGTGTTTCGTTTCGACATTTAGAAAAGGCCATTAAGTTTCGATATGAAACATATTATAGTTACAACGAAACTATTTAGTCTATTTATTTTGATCCAAAAAATTAATAAATAGCGATGAAACCTTGTCCTAAGACAATTGTTAAGCAGTGATATTGAACTCATTAGGTGGTAGAATCCGCACCCGAAAAGAAAAAAAATTACAAAACTGACCGTTATTTTTCTGCAACTTTCACCTGATATATTGGTGTAAGTCACAGAAACCCGACGTTGAATCAAAATCTTTTAGTCATAAAATGACTAAAATTGATGAAAGACTTACAACTCTGAAGGACATATTGGAAGTCCCGCGCTTTTACACAACAGGCACAAAATGTTGATGTAGCGGACCAATCTTCAGAACTTAAATAAATTTCAAATTGTAACAATACTTACCGGAGAGTACCTTCCATGAAAAAGACCAAAATCGTATGTACGATTGGCCCTAAAACTGAATCTGTAGAGAAGCTAACTGAACTAGTAGATGCTGGCATGAACGTTATGCGTCTTAACTTCTCTCACGGTGATTTCGCAGAACACGGCACTCGTATCGCGAACTTCCGTAAAGTAATGGAAAACAAAGGTGAGCAACTTGCTATCCTTCTAGATACTAAAGGTCCTGAAATCCGTACTATCAAACTTGAAGATGGTAACGACGTAGATCTAGTAGCTGGTCAAGAGTTCACTTTCACAACTGACGCAACAGTTGTTGGTAACAAAGACGTAGTAGCAGTAACTTACCTAGGTTTCGCTAAAGACCTAACTGCAGGTAACACTATCCTTGTTGATGACGGCCTAATCGAAATGGAAGTTATCGCAACAACAGAAACTGAAGTTAAGTGTAAAGTTCTTAACAACGGTGCTCTAGGCGAAAACAAAGGTGTTAACCTTCCTGGCGTTTCTGTTCAACTTCCAGCTCTTTCTGAGAAAGACAAAGCTGACCTTAAGTTTGGTTGTGAGCAAGGCGTTGATTTCGTAGCTGCTTCTTTCATCCGTAAAGAAGACGATGTTAAAGAAATCCGTGAGCTTCTAAACGCTAACGGTGGCGAAAACATCCACATCATTTCTAAGATTGAAAACCAAGAAGGTGTAGATAACTTCGATTCAATCCTTGAAGCTTCTGACGGCATCATGGTTGCTCGTGGTGACCTAGGTGTTGAAATCCCAGCTGAAGAAGTAATCTTCGCTCAGAAAATGATGATCGAGAAGTGTAACCGTGCACGTAAGATGGTTATCACTGCAACTCAAATGCTTGACTCTATGATCAGCAACCCACGTCCAACTCGCGCAGAAGCGGGTGACGTTGCGAACGCAATCATGGATGGTACTGATGCAGTAATGCTTTCTGGTGAAACTGCTAAAGGTAAGTACCCAGTTGAAGCTGTTACTATCATGGCTCAAATCGCGAACCGCACTGATTCAGCTCTTAAAGCTGAACTAGGTTCTCGTCTAGACAGCCCACGTCTACGCATCACTGAAGCAGTATGTAAAGGCGCGGTAGACACTGCTGAGAAGCTAGCTGCTCCTCTAATCGTTGTTGCAACTGAAGGCGGTAAGTCTGCACGTTCAGTACGTAAGTACTTCCCAACTGCAAACATCCTTGCTCTAACAACTAACGAAAAGACAGCTGCACAGCTAGTTCTTACTAAAGGTGTTAAGCCAGTTCTTGTTGACTCTATCGAGAACACAGACGCTTTCTACATCAACGGTAAAGAAATCGCTCTACAATCTGGCCTAGGTAACAAAGGCGACATCGTAGTTATGGTTTCTGGTGCTCTAGTAGCTTCTGGTACTACAAACACAGCGTCTGTTCACGTTCTATAATCGAGAACAGCAACGCAATAAAATATAAAAGAGGGCTTCGGCCCTCTTTTTTTATGAAACAATATCTTGCCTAACTTTTCAGTACGCTGTATTATCAAGACATAATAGAACTACGTACTGTTAACTTCCAATTGACTCTTTCTAAGAGACGGATTAGCAGACTAGAAATCAAATATATACATGAGGTTTGTAATGTCTAGTCCTACTCTCACTGATAAAGTATCGAAAATGATTCGCCAAGATATCCTGAATGGTGAATTACTCCCTGGCCAAAAACTCGTTGTTGCTGATCTAAAAAGTAGATACAACGTGGGCGCATCGCCAATTCGTGAAGCTTTAGTACAATTGTCTTGGAGCAAGTACGTAAAACTAGAGCCACAAAAAGGCTGCTGGGTATCTCCGGTATCAAAGAAAGAGCTTAACGATTTATACGAAAGCCTTCGTGTTGTCTCTTCAGTTTTGCTTAAAAAAGCTATTTCATCAGGCGATGAGAGCTGGGAATTAGAAGTACTGACGTCTTACCATAAACTGTCTAAAATCCAATATGTGGCAGAAGAGTTTGACTGCGCTGAGTGGGAAGAACGTCACCAACAGTTCCATATATCATTGCTTGAAGGCGCGGATTCAGAGAACATGTTTAAGTTCTTTGATGACTTGATCAACCAAGTTAAGCGTTATCGTTTCCTAGTCCTGTCGGCTGAAACGGTGACAGACGACCTGTTCAATATCGATGAACACGAAATGATCATGAAGCTGGTACTGGCTAAAAATGTCGATCAAGCGACAGAGCTACTGGATCAACACCTGTTAAGCTCAATGAAACGAATTGAAGAAGTTATCGAAGCGGCATAAAGCCAAGATAGATTCTAACCATATAAAAACGGAGCCCAATGGCTCCGTTTTACTTTACTGTTACTGTTACTGTTACTGTTACTGTTACTGTTACTCAAACTATACAGTCGTTAATAACTACCAACCAAAAAACTCTTTGTGATGAGTATTGAGTAACAGCACCATAGGTAAAAAATACAACGCACTCAGCTGAAAACCAAGAATGGCTAATGTGCCTATGGTTAACCTCACTAAAAAATCGACAAACATACCACGCCTCTTTTCACTCGACAGTATGATCCCCAAATGCTTGCTCCAGCTAACCTAATTCGACTACTACGCTTCAAATCATTGATAAAGCGAGCTAATCCATTGAATTAAGTTAACGGTGTCATCCTTCTACTACTGGTAAACACTCTATTTATTGCACCGTTTGATACGATGAAATCTGAAGTACAGCCATTTGCTTATTGTTCAGTTTAGCTCAAATTATCGCCAGCATTAGACTTTAGTCTAACCAGTTAATGTTTGTGACACAGTTCTTTCCAAAGCGAGATTTTCAAGATTATTCAATGCTAAGAGCAGTTAAATTGCTCATTCAATTGAGATAAGTGAAGAGGGATAAGTGGAGAAGAATGAAGGTTTCATGGGTATTCAAAACACGATTGAATACAGAGAATTAAGCGACATCAGCATGGCTTGGGCACAAAGACACTGTATTGCGACCTGATGATTTAGATTCGTAAAGCCCAACATCGGCACATTTGTACGAACGAGTACTGTTACTGGTTAAATCCGTAAAGCCGACGCTGACTGTAATTTTCGTCCCCGCGGCGAGTTCTATCTCTATTCTTAAGCGATCCAATACGCGCTTCGCTTCTGACAGAGACGTGTGTGGCATCAACAATGCGAACTCCTCTCCCCCAACACGAGCAACAAAGTCAGTACTGCGAAGGCTATCTTGCAAAAGCTTAGCAACACCAGCAATCACACGGTCGCCTTCGTCATGACCAAGCTCGTCATTGATTCGCTTGAAATTATCAATATCAACCAAGGCTAAACAAGTCGTCGCTTCGTTAGGGTAACGCTCAACCAAGCGAGAATAGTAAGCGAGCTGTTCTTCGAACTTGCGACGGTTCCAGAGATTACTCAAAGAGTCTCGCTCGCTTAGAACGCGTAGACGGACTTCAAGCTCTTTTCTCACCGAGATGTCGACCAGTGACGTAATGTAGTAACTGATTTTACCCGAGTTGTTTTTGACCGCGTGAACTCGCATGATCGCAGTAAAAGGAATACGAAGTTTGTTCTTACACAACACTTCCCCTTCCCAAACTTCTTCTTGCTCGAGGTGCTGCCAGATTGAATCACTAGAGAGTGTCTGCACGGTATTTTCCAGCAGCAGTTGTAAGGCATTATGTCCGATGACTTGTTTTTTACTGTATCCCGTTATGTTTTCAAATTCGTTATTGATCATCATGGCGCGATGTTGCTTGTCAGAGATCATCACCGCCGACATGCCATTCAATGCCGCTCGCGCCAACTTACTTTCCAAGCTACGTCGTCGATAGTGAGTCACAAGATAAGCGAACGGAAAAGCAAAGATCAAAACAGTAAAGAGTACGATGATCTCTTCATGAGCAAGATCGTTGAGATCGCGCTCGGCACGATCAAGAAGCTGATTTTCATTGAGTTGAATCAGAAGGTACATCTTTTGATTATTCGCGAGCCTGACGGTGTTGAACGCGAACAGGTTACCATCTTCAAAAACATAGCCCATTTGTTCACGAGAGATCGCCTCCCACGTCTTAGGGGCAATGTTTTTCAGGTTGAAGCCTTTCCTCTCAGGGACAGAGTCACCGAAAAGCTTACTGCTGTTGTTACTCGCGATGTAATAACCCGCTTCATTAACCACTTCGGCTCTAAAGTCGTAATCAGGCGAAAAGTTGAGGCGTGAAGAGAGCCCCCAAACATCAAGGTTGATAACAAGATAGCCGACTCGTTTTTCAGGCGTTTCTACCGGTGTAAAAACACGTAATACCGGAACATAAGGATAAGAAAGTTCACCATGTTCGGTCTCAAGTTCGATTCCCCAAACACCAATTTCTTCACTTTCCAGTTCTTGTGCAAACTGATAATAACTAGAATCCGATCGGTCTTGTAGTTGTTGCGGTAAAGTCACGCCTCCCGTCATCGAAGAGTAATTCACGCGTACTAATTCCTTGCCTGCAATGTCTAGCAAGTGAATTTGGGTGTACCATTTTTGATTCACTAAAACAGATTGCCACACCTCTTCAAGGAGGCCTTTGGTTTGCTGAGACGGGGAAGTGGCAAAGTTGACGAGGCTTTGGCTATGGCTGAGTAGCTCCATCACGGACACTAATTGAGCCTTTAAAAGATTGTAGTCTCGCTCGGCATACACCAATTGATGCAGGGCTTGCTTAGCAGCATCATCAAAACTCTGTTGTTTCACTTCTTGGTAGCGTTGCAAGTAATAAAGACCTACAGCAGAAGACAGTGCGACAGAGATAATCAGCAATGTAATTATGGCTTTTTTATTTCTCATTGCTAACTCAGGTGAATGGAATGCAGCGCGGGATTATAGCACTCTAAATAATGAACAAAATAAAAGCCGCTTAAAAAAGCGGCTTTAAAACTGTTTTTCCAATAACGATCGCTTACGCTTTCAGTGCGCGCTCACCGCGAGCAATGCCAACGACACCACTACGAGCTACTTCAAGCACTTCCGTTACTTCAGACAATGCCTGAATGAAAGCATCAAGCTTCTCGCTAGTACCGGCCATTTGCACCGTGTATTGCGAAGCCGTTACATCAACAATCTGACCACGGAAAATATCCGCTGTACGTTTTACTTCAGCACGAGCAAAGCCGCTAGCACGTACTTTTACCATCAGAAGTTCACGCTCGATATGCTCAAGCTCAGACACTTCTTGTACTTTAAGTACGTCGATTAACTTGTGTAACTGTTTTTGGATCTGCTCAAGCTGCATTTCGCTTGAGTTAGTGGTGACATTCAGACGAGAAAGCGTTGGATCATCCGTAGGAGATACATTCAAAGACTCGATGTTGTAGCCACGCTGAGAAAACAAGCCAACCACTCGAGAAAGTGCACCTGGTTGGTTTTCCATTAATAGTGAAAGGATGTGTCTCATATTATGTTCTCTCCGTTTTGCTTAGCCACATGTTATCCATACCCTCGCCTTTAATCTGCATTGGGTATACGTGCTCGGTGTCATCCACACTGATGTCGACAAATACCAGACGGTCTTTCATCGCTAGTGCTTTTTCCAAACCTGATTCCAGTTCATCCGGAGAGGAAATACGCATACCAACGTGGCCATAAGCCTCTGCAATCGCAGCGAAATCAGGAACAGAGTCCATATATGAGTTAGAGTGACGACCTTGATAAACAATGTCTTGCCACTGTTTTACCATTCCTAAGAAACGGTTGTTCAGGTTAATGATCTTAACCGGAATATTGTATTGAAGCGCTGTCGATAGCTCTTGGATATTCATCTGAATACTGCCGTCACCCGTGACAACAACCACTTCTTCATCTGGTTTAGCGAACTTAACGCCCATACCCGCAGGTAGACCAAAGCCCATCGTGCCTAAGCCACCTGAGTTAATCCAACGGCGTGGCTTATCGAACGGATAGTACAACGCAGCAAACATTTGGTGCTGACCAACATCCGAGGCAACATACGCATCGCCATTGGTTACTTTATGAAGTGTTTCAATAACTTGTTGTGGCTTAATGCGCTCAGAAGATTTGTCATACGCTAAGCAATCTCGTTCTTGCCATTGCTTGATTTCGCTCCACCAGCTTTCCATCGCTTGTGCGTCATTGGTGCCGCCTTGCTCAACAAGCAGGTTAACCATGCTCTCTAGTACTTTCTCAGCTGAACCTACAATCGGTAGATCCACTTTTACGTTTTTAGAGATAGAAGATGGGTCGATATCAATGTGCATGATCTTCGCATCAGGGCAGTACTTGTCTAAGTTGTTGGTGGTACGGTCATCGAAACGTACGCCGATACCAAAGATCAAGTCAGCATTGTGCATCGCCATATTGGCTTCATACAAACCATGCATACCCAACATACCCAAAGAGTTTTTATGGGTACCTGGGAAAGCCCCAAGCCCCATCAGGGTACTTACGACAGGTAAATTCAGTGCTTCTGCCAATTTTAACAATGGCTTATCTGCCTCAGAAATAATCGCACCACCACCGACGTAAAGCACCGGTTTTTTCGCTTCAAGAAGTGCCTTTAATGCCTTCTTGATCTGTCCTTTATGCCCAGTAAGCGTTGGGTTATACGAACGCATTTTGATCGTTTCTGGGTATTCATAAGGAAGTTTGATTTGTGGGTTTAGAATATCTTTCGGCAAATCGATAACTACAGGACCTGGACGTCCTGTCGTCGAAATATAGAATGCTTTTTTAACAACGTCTGGGATGTCTTCCGCTTTCTTTACTAGGAAGCTATGTTTAACGATCGGACGGGATACACCCACGATGTCACACTCTTGGAAGGCGTCGTTACCAATCAAGCTATTTGGTACGTTACCAGAAATAACAATCATTGGGATTGAGTCCATGTACGCCGTTGCAATACCCGTTACGGTATTGGTCGCGCCCGGACCAGAACATACAAGTACCACACCCGGTTTACCGGTCGAACGAGTATAGCCATCTGCCATGTGGGTAGCGGCTTGTTCGTGTCGTACTAATACGTGTTTAATTTCAGCAGTTTTTGCATGCAGGGCATCATAGATATCAAGTACAGAACCACCTGGGTAACCAAAGATTTGTTCTACACCCTCTTCAATAAGAGACTGCACCACCATCTCAGCGCCGGATAACATTGCTGTTTCAGGTTTCGTTGTCATATTGCTCTCCTCACCAGTTTCCAATCACATTTGGTGAACATGTTGGGCTGGTTTTACATAGTCTAGGGCTTATTCGTAGCCTAATTCGAAATACTTCCACTTTTTCGGCTATGGCTGTCTGTCGTGATAACAACAAACAGTAATACGAAACAACTTTAACGCTTTATTATCATCTGGTCTAACACCTGTTATCCGACAATCATGTCAAAAAACCAACTATTAGCTGAAAGCATCAAATAAAACCCAAACCAAACCTTATATTTAGATTTAAAAACCAATTAACACCTAAAAAAAAGAGCTTAATATTCAAATGAATTGCAAATAATCGATTAATTACGCCCTTATTGGTGTGCGCTTTCGCACATTGTGCTGTGTCAGTAGGCATAAAAAATCCCCCTAAAAATGCAATCACATTCGTAGGGGGATTTTTAAACAACTGAAAATTTATCTCAGTAGAAAACTACTTATCTTTCGGCTTTTCAATGTACATTTCTTCGATTTCGTCTTGATACTTATCGTTGATAACCTTACGACGCAATTTCTGAGTTGGTGTCAGCTCGCCATCATCCATAGAGAACGCTTTTGGTAACAGCTTGAATTTCTTCACTTGCTCAAACTTCGCTAGCTCTTGTTGTAGGTCATTCACGCGCTTCTCTAACATCTCAACAATTTGGTGGTGCTTAATAAGCTCAACACGGTCGTGATACTTGATGTTAAGTTCTTTGGCGTACTCTTCTAGCGAGTCATAACAAGGAACAATCAGTGCAGAAACGAATTTGCGCGTATCAGCGATAACGGCAATCTGTTCGATAAAGTGATCTTTACCAATCGCGCCTTCCACCACTTGCGGTGCAATGTACTTGCCGCCAGAGGTTTTCATCAGCTCCTTGATACGGTCAGTAATGAACAGGTTTCCATTTTCATCAAAATGACCTGCATCACCGGTTTTCAGAAAGCCGTGCTCATCAAAAGTCTTAGCAGTCTCTTCTGGCATCTTGTAGTAGCCGCGCATTACCATTGGGCCACGAACAAGGATCTCGTTCTTCGCACCAATTTTCACTTCTGCGCCTGGCATCGACATACCAATCGAATCAGGGTTAAAACAACGATCATCCCAGCATGATACCGTCGCCGTTGTTTCCGTCATGCCATAACCAAGTTTTACGTTGATACCGATAGCATGGAAGAAGCGACCAATAGTTTCATCTAGCTTCGCGCCACCACATGGCATGAAGTTGATGTTACCACCTAGCAATGCTCGCAGTTTAGAGAGCACAAGCTTATCGGCTAGTGCATGGCTCTTCTTCAGCATTAACGATGGTGTACGACCTTCTTGGTGACAAACAGAGAGCTTAGCTCCCATATTCACAGCCCAAGTAAAGAGCACTTTACGGATAAACGGGGCTTTAGATACCTTCTCGTGAATCGCTGAGAAGATCTTCTCGTAGAAGCGAGGAACCGCAGACATAACCGTAGGCTTAACATCGCTCAACGCGTCACGAACTTGCATGGTGTCTTGTAGATAGCAGTTGGTTGCGCCTTTATAAAGGACATAGAAAGTCCAAGCGCGCTCAAATACATGTGATAGCGGTAAGAAACACAGTGAGACATCGTCTTTAGTCAGGCTAAGACGCTCATCGTGGCCTTCTAGTTGATAGCCAATATTGGTGTAATCAAGCATTACGCCTTTAGGCTGGCCTGTAGTACCAGAGGTATAGATGAGGGTGAGTAGATCATCCATGCTTGCAGCTGCAAGACGATCGTCAAGTTCAACTTGTTGAGCTTCAACACCACGCGCCATAAAATCTTGCCAAGACACAGCAAAACTGTGTTCTTGAGTATCGATGTCAGCAGACATAGCAACGATGATTTCAAGCTGTTCACACTCTTCAAAGATGTTAACAGCAGCATCAAATTGAGCTTGCTCACCAACAAATAAGATCTTCACATCCGCATTCTGGATAATGTAAGAAGACTGTGCAGCGGTGTTCGTTGGGTAAATCGGTACTGTCACAAGACGAGCTTGTAGGGATGCAAAATCTGCCACAGTCCACTGAGGCATATTATTGGAATAGATACCGATCTTATCTTGAACTCTCAATCCTTGAGCCAACAATGCTAATGAAAGCGTATCGATTTGCTGTCCAAATTTTTCCCAGCTAATACCTTGCCATACATTGTCTACTTTGTGCTTCAAAGCTGTACGGTTGCCACCTTGGGCAATCTGGTCACGAAGTCTTTTTACGATATGAAAATCTAAATTGGCCATCTCTTTACCTTTGGCTTACACCTGTAAGCTTTTTTGAGCGCACAAGTGTACCTCTGATCATGGAAAAGGCAACTGATGAAGCTCAAAGTTATAAGTAATAGTACGTCTCACGCTAAGTTTTCTATCAACAAAAATAGCAGGTACAAAAAAGCCCTAAGCCAGAGTCCCAGCTTAGGGCTTACAAATCATAGGGATTAGTGCTTAGTTAAGCGCCACGACTTCGCCACAGATCATCATTAACTGATCTCGTAACCAAATGTGTCCTTTATCCTTTTCACTTGATTCGTGCCAGCTTAGGAAGCCAGAAATTGCCGCATTATCGAATGGGAAATCTAGAATCTGAAGCTGATCTTTGTTCGCTGCATGCTCAACCATCCAACGAGGTGCAATCGTCACAAGCTCAGATTGACCAACAACGTAAAGTACGTTGCTTAAGCTCGTACCTTCGTAGAAAGGCGTGCAATCTAGGTCACGGTACGCTTGCTCAGAGAAGCTACGTTGACCATGGATGCGAGACAGTTTTGCGTGCTTTTCGTTAAGCAGCTCAGCAGCTGAAACTTCGCCATTGATGCGAGGGTGAGAAGCAGAAGCAACCACAACCAACTCATCTTGGAAGATTTCAGTGCTTGAGAAGCCTTGCTCATCAAAGCGAGCGTAATCAATCACGAAGTCGATTTCTTGGTAGCGCATACGCTCAGAAAGTTGACGATCGAATTCAGCGTCCATGTGCAGTTTTACACTCGGCGCTTGGTCGTTGATTGTCGACATGATCTTAGGAGCAAAACGCATATCACATGGGCTGCAAATCGCAAGTTTAAACAGGCGAGAAGAAGACTCAGGAGAGAACACAGAACTTGGTAGTTCGTTGCGTACTAATTGTAGAGCTTGGCGGATTGGACCAAACAGTTGACGAGCACGTTGAGTCGGCTGAATACCACGACCTTGACGCATGAATAGTTCGTCGTTAAACATCACTTTTAAGCGAGCAACTGCGTTACTTACCGCTGGCTGAGACATACCCAGATTGTGAGCTGCACGCGTAATGTTTTGCTCTTGCATTACTGCATCAAATACAGTCAAAAGGTTTAAGTCTACTCCACGAAGTGTGCTTTCCATTCTGTAGCTTGCAATTGCACTCATTGCGTCTTTTTCTCTAACATTCAAGTTGCCTCTTGTCGGTTCGACAGCGTTAAATTGGTAATGGTATGGGAATAGATAACCACTAATTCTTATATTTATCAGACCGATGTTTTTCGGATTACCACTACTATTAACCAATACTTCGCACGCTACCAACAAGATTGATAAAGAATAATTTTATTTTACCTTAATGATTAAATAACATCTAAAAATCAGTTATTTATGGAGTTATAAAAAAACATAAAATGCTGCACTTATGAGTTTCATTTCGACTTATTTAGCTGTTCTATCGTTTGGTTACATTTGTTACAATTTATTGAACCCGTGAATTGTTTGGCTAGTTGATTCAGAAATAACACTTATGAGTTAGGTGAGCGATGCATAACTTGGGAAATCGACCTTGTCCCAAAGCTGCTTTCTTAGGTCTTCCTGATTCGACCAATTCCCTGCTAATACCCACTCTGCAATCGCACTGGCGACGTCGGGATAAGTGACCACCTCAGCCTGTTTTTCATTGAGCCACTCACGCAACGTCGCCGCATCCAAAAAGCTCATAGTTTGCGCCAGCCCTAATGCCTCAAGTGTGGCGACATTACTTTGTTGTTCAAACTGTCCTTCAAGCGGTTTAAGGAGTAACTTTTTACCCAAAGTTAAGGCTTCAGATGGCAATTCAAAACCACCATTAGCCACCACTCCTGAGCACTGGTTGAGGTCGAATTGGAAGCCGGCATGACTGAGTGGTTTGAACTCAATATTTTCCACTCGGCTTTGCTCAATCACATTCGGGTGATAGCAGACAAAGTTGTGAGAAATAAACTTCATCAGAAGCTCTGAAATCGCCTCTAGATCTTCAAACGGTAAGTAGACCAAAGTGAAGTCTTGCGGTGCTTTGGTTTTCTGATCACCCGTGAGCGTGTGAACGATTGGTGGCAATATTGGCTGTTCAAAGTGGTACCAATGCAAACCAATAGCATGCTCTGTTGGTGCAAAATGCTGAATAACCGAATGTTCAATCCAGTTGCCCCCTTCTTTAGGCACATCATAACGGAACGCATTTTGGTGGCTTATCCCAATACACGGGACACCTTGTCTTTTCGCCGCCCAAGCGGTCACTGGCTCAAAGTCGTTAAGCACTAAATCATAAGGTGTCAGATCGATCTGCTTCATTTCCTTAAGGAATCGCCACATACTATTTTTAATGAAGGTCTTGGAGTATTTAACCTTCCCTTGCTCACTGTAAAAGGTCAGTCCATGGCGGGTTTGATAATTGCCAAATTCTTCCATAGAAAAGTATTTACTCTCATCCCGCCCAGAAAACAGGAAGTCGACATCAATATTATGCTGGCGAAACGCGACAGCCATTGCTCTTGCACGAGCGATGTGACCATTCCCAGTGCCTTGTACGCCATATAAAATTTTCATTCAGGGTCCTTGAAGATTAACAATTCGAGATCGGTTGTCTTTGCCTGTGTCTTTTTAATATGAACAACAGAACAAACAGCCATACGACTAAGCGCTATAAAATGAAGTGAATGGCTAGGCTTGTACACGCCATACCTAACGCAGCACCAATTAAGACATCCGTTAAAAAGTGCACACCGAGTAGGATTCGAGAGCCAGCAATCGCTGTCGCCCAAATCAAACTAAAGAGATAGAGACTTGGATAGAAATGTCCGATTAGAGTCGCCATAACAAATGCAGCAGCGGAATGCCCAGAAGGCAGGCTGTATTTATCTGATGGCACAATGTGAGAGTGAAGCAGTGAAGAGAATTCAGCAGGTCTACGACGCTTGAGGGTGTTCTTAGCTAACCAATAAATCGGCAGCTCTATCGCAAAAGCGGCGAGACCAACCATTAAAAATTCACGACCGGTATAGCCATCAGCTAACAGCGCAATCAGAGCGATCAACACATATAGGTGACCATCCCCAGTATGAGACACCGCTTTACTCAGGGTTGCATGTTGCCCGCTATAACGGTTCTTCAAACAGAAAACAGAAAATGCCACATCCCAGCGGACAATAGGTTCGATAGTACGCATACGATCTCCTTAACAATCCTTATTCAGTTAAGGCTCAAGGTATGCCCCTGAAATGACAATTAAGTGACGTTTTAAATGAACTAAAATGAATTTTGAAGTGAATGACTAACCGAAACCGTGAGCCGTGAGCATGCAGATACAAATAAAGCGACTCAAGGTCGCTTTATTGTTCTTAGGATAGGTAATAACCGATATCTATCTCGTTTCTAGTCCGTTAGCGGCTCATGTTTTTTCACCAAGCCAAAGTCAGCCAAGATGGCGTAAGCGGCAGGGATCATGAACAGTACTAATAAGGTCGAAGCAAAAATACCAAATACGATCGAGATAACCAGCGGCTGAATAACCTGTGCCTGTAAACTGGTTTCCGTTAATAGTGGAAGCAAGCCTGCGGCGGTAGTCATTGATGTCAAAAATACCGCACGAAAACGCTCGCGACTGGCTTTCACAACAGAGTCATGCACGCTATCGCCCTCATCCACGTGATGGCGAATATATTGCACCAACAAGATGGAATCATTGACCACGATTCCGGCAAGCGACACAAAGCCCATCATGCTCGGCATACTTAACGCGTGTCCTAACAGCCAGTGACCAACCACCACACCAATGAAGGCCAGTGGAATCGCTAACATGACGACCACAGGTTCCAAGTAGCTTCGGAACTGATAACTCAGAATCGCAAACACACCGAATAGACCCAGCAAGAACCCTTTACCCATCGAAGCTCCTGTCTTAGCAGCGTCTTTGGCTTCACCTTCAAAATCAAAGCGTAAGCCTGGGTACTTTTGAATAAGCTTGGCGGCTTCATCCTTTTGGAACTGAGCCAAAATCGCTGAAGAGCTCGCCTTCTTATTATCAATATCACCAAAGATACTGATGGTTCTCAGCCCATCGATACGCTGGATTCGCACGTAGTTGCGTTGAAAATCTAACGTTGCCAATGTCGCTAGCGGAATCTGACTGCCATCTGCGGTAATGATTGGGAAGTTAGCCAGTTGCTGTAAATCGCCAGCCTGTTCTTTATCAAGACGCACCTCAATTGAAATGTTCTCAACCCCAATCTGAATCTCATCCGCAGTCTGACCAAAGAAGGCCGCACGTAATTGGGAAGCGATCATCTGCCCATTCACATTGTAGGTTTCAGCACCTGGGCGCAGTTTAACTAAGATCTCTTCCTTACCCATGCGCATGTCATCAAGAACACCGTGCACACCATCAAACTGATTGAGGTACTCCTGAATATCTAAAGAAGCCGATTTCAACGCGGCAAGATCATCATGTTTGGCGCGGATCTCGATGGCACGACCACCCGGCCCCATGGTGGGTTGTTTAAAGACTAACGAGATAGGATCAGCCAAGTCACCGATGTCTTCTCGCCACGCATCAATGAAATCATCGATAACGGTGTTGCGGCTCTCTGCACCGCGCAAGTCTAAGCGCACGGTTGCTAAATGTGGGCCTGATTCATTGGCATCCGCATTAGCATTGAATTGGCTGGTGATATGCTCAACCAATTTATTACCGCCCTCAACTTCTTCACTCCACTGCGCATTCAAACGTTCAGCAGAAGCGACAATTTTGTCGACGACTCTCTCGGTTTGAGACAATGATGCGCCAGGTGGAAGAATAATACGTGCTTCGGCAATATCGCCATCCAACTCAGGGAAGGGCTGGAATTTGACAACACCACCCGCAATCAAGGAAATAGATAGCAACAGCAGAGTTATCACACCGCCCATAAAGGCATAGCGGAATGTCACGACCTTCTCGACCATGTTCATCAAGGTTGTATTGCGGAAGTTCTCAAATTTCTCTAACAACACGACTTTGAAGCGCAGCGCTGGCTTGTCATTTTTTTCTTTGTGTAATGAATGAGATAAGTGATTTGGTAGAATAAGAAACGCTTCGATTAAACTTAGCGACAACACCAAGATAAGTACCTGTGGCACTGCTTTAAGCACCGCGCCCATTTCCCCATCAAGGAAGAGTAAGCTACCGAAAATACACACTGTGGTTAAGAAAGAAGATAAGACCCCGGGGAGCACTTTCTTAACACCGTTGTACACCGCATCATCAACGTTTTGCCCCCTATCTAAATGGGAGGCTATCGATTCGGCAATCACGATGGCATCATCCATCATAATACCAATCGCCATTAATAGGCCGACCAATGACATGATGTTGATCGAGAGGCCAAGGTTGGCCATTAAGAACAAGCCACCAAGGAAGGCGACGGGTAAACCGGCCGCAACCCAGAATGAATATCGCAAACTGAAGAACAACCACATGGTGGCAAACACCAGCACAATACCTTGCCAACCGTTACGTACCATCATGGTTAGACGATCCCAAAGTACCGATGAGAGATCATTGGTCATTTGCAATGTCACACCATCAGGGGCAATCGCGCTTTGATCTTCAACGAATCGGGTGACGTTTTCTTTGATTCGTAGCGCATCATCTTCTTTATTCTTGCTGATCTTCAATAGCGCAGACGGCTTACCATCAAACAGAACCTTCTGTTCATCCAGTTCAAAGCGGTCGGTGATCTTGGCAATATCCCTCAAACGGATCACTGATCCATTCGGCGCAGAACCAACCACGATACTCTCTAATTCAACTGGCGTGATGCGTCTTTCATCAAAACGAATCAAGAAATTTTTGTCTGGTGTTTCAACGTTACCACTCGGTAGCTTTACATTCTGACGACCAATTTGGTCTGCGATATCGCCGACACTCAAACCTAGCTGACGAATGGCTTGGGTATCCAGTTCGACACGATATTGGTGATCCGAGAAACCACTGACTTCGACCAAAGAGACATCATAGTCGAGCTTCATGGTACGTTTGAGATCTTCGGCGTAAGCCTTGAGTTCAGGCCATGAGGTTTCGGCTGTAATCGCGATATCAACTACCGGCTCATTCCAATCCAACTCTTGAACAACTGGAGATTCAATCTCGCTCGGGAAGTCATTGATCGAGTTGATCTGAGTTTGCACATCCACCAGCATTCGACCGATGTCTGCTTTCTCATTAAGCTTCAAAATCAGACGAGCACTGCCTTCTATCGCCTCACATTGAGTTTCTTCAATGTTGGCTAGGCCATCGACGGCATCTTCCATTCGCACACACAAGCTCTCTTCCACTTCTTGTGGTGATGCACCGGGATAAACGATCGCCGCCATAATGTAAGGTGGATCATAGGCAGGAAAGGTTTCGCGCTTGATGGTTGATAATGAGGCTAAACCCATGATCAACAAACCAAGCATCAATAAGTTTGCAGCCGTCGGGTGTCGGGAGAAGAACCGAATCATGACGCATTCTCCTGCACATCCGCTGCTAATTCAGTAGGCTTTGACTCTTTGAGCAGCATGCCTTCAATCGCAGGTAAAACGTCATTGAGAATTAACTTATCGCCAGCGTGCAGTTCACCGTCCACCACCACTTGGTTATCTCGGCGATAAAGCACTTCAACATTCACCACTTGTAAGCGCTGGCTGTCATCCATCAGGTAAACCTTATCACCGTGCAGAGCTCGCTCAGGGACAACCCAACGAAGGTTGGCCAAGCCTTCAATCTCTGCTTTGACGAACATGCCGTTAACCAAAGGCGTTGCACTGCTTGGCTGTAGAGCTGAATAGTCTTGACCAATTTCAAGAATGATCCCAGCTGTCGCTTGGTTCTCATCAACGGTTTCACTGATTCTTGCCACCTTGGCAGGCCAACTGAGGTTAAGGCTGCCACTGTTTAGCTGAATACTTGCTTTGATCGGCGCTTCATAAGGGTTTGGTATGCCTGCGGCATCACGAGGGAATTGAGTAAAACTTGAGGCTAAAGTTTGCATATCGTGAATAGAGAGTTGCGCCTCAACTTCCATAACCTTAATCCCGTGAGCAACAAACATCTCTTGCTGAAGATTAACCACTTGGTTTTGTTCGATATCGACCTGCGCAATTCTCATCGCTCTAGGCAGGGTGATGGTTGTTTTATCCAAAGAGCGTTGCGCCTCTTTTACCTTAGAGACATTCACCTTAATCACGGCTTCCGCGACACGCTTTTCATCTGGCATCAACGCAATTTGGTTATCGATATCCAATACAAGCTTCTGTTGAGACAACGCACTTTGCTGCTGGAGATCGACATCAGATTGAGAGGTGAGCCCTTTCTTGCGCAGATCTTGTTTACGTTGCAGCTCTTTATTGCTGATCACTAAGCGGTTCTTTTCGATCTTTAGAGTCTGCTTAAGGTTATCTTCTTCTTGGTTCAACTTAGCTAATGAGGTCTGGCTTGATTTAAGATCCGCTTCGGCTTGTACCAACTTCAACTCATAATCTAAGGGATCGATCTTAAGTACCTCAGTACCCGCAGGAATAATCTGCCCTTTCTCTAGGTCTGGATGTCGATAAACAATCTGCCCAGTCACCTCAGCAATGGCTTTCCATTCAACCTTAGGCACCACCTTGCCAAAGCCCACCGCCAACGGCGCGATCATTTGTTGTTCTAAACTGACGGTTTCGACTAAACGAGCTCGATCGCCCGCGGGTTTAGTCGGCAGATCTGGTTTTAGATTAATCGCAGCCACAAGACTGATAACACCAACCGCTAGAGCCGGAAAGAATAGGAGCTTTTTACTTATTTTCATTATTTTGGTTCCTGCTCAGGTGAAGGGCTAGATACATTGATAAAGCCTTCGGTCATCAATTGAATGTTGTGTTCGATTAGGCGGTTAAGAAAGGCTTCATTAAGCTCAATACCGTGGATCGCTAACAAAGGTGGCGGTGCGATAAAAGGGAATACCATCAAGCTTATATACGAAACGCGACACAGTTTTGGATCCATGTTTTGTTTCAAGATGCCCTGCGCAACTAACTTTTCAAAGATGACATCTTGCGCTGGCTTAGCCACATCAAGAAAGACCTTCTCTAGCAACTCTCTTTGAACTTCTGAGGGTGGCATATTCATCACTTGAGCAATCAAGCGAGGAAACTTCGGCACCTTAACCATCTCTTTGTAGTAAGTCCGCATTAGGTCGAGAAAGTTCTCATGACTGCTCTCTTCAACCAACTTCTGCATTTGCAATTGCATAGGACGCAGCGTTTCACGCAGCATAGCTTCAAACAAGCCCGCTTTATTACCAAAGTAATAACGGATCATCGCGATGTTCACGCCTGCACGCTCGGCAATTAAGCGCGTCGACACCTTATCGTATGGTTGGACAACAAACAGATCACGAGCATGTTCTATGAGTAGTTGTCGCACATCCAAATTCTGTTGAGGCCGCCCTGCTTTGCGTGCTGTCATCACTTTGACCTACTCTATAATTAATCATCTGATTAATTATAGAGATAAATAGATGCAACTGTAGAAGATTAATTACTCACTATTTAATCAAATGATTAATTAAATCGAACCATACTTTTAATTCTGTTGGTGAATCGTTCCATTAAAAAGATTTACTACAAAGTTTTAACCTACACATCAGCCAAACGATAAACTAACCCGCCAATACAAAACCACCAATCAGTCGATTTCGCCAACACCAAGATAAAAAACAGCACAAACCAAACCAAAACACTGCCAATGTACGCTGATATTGGATTTTCTTGTTTGACGCTCAGAATAAATTACGGTAAATATGGTGTTAACAGTTTATTTACGGATATTTGTGTAATGATTTTTTCTTCTTCTCGACTGCTGAAACTTCTCCTTATCGTGAACCAATCGCGCGGGTAAGTTGTGGGTCAAGAACTACACAAATATTAAAACCCGCGCTGAGCGGGTTTTTTTGTAACTGGCACTTTTAAAAGAACATCATTCTTAATAATAATTTGGATAGCAATCGATTCATTATCGATATAAGGAAGCACCCATGAACGATCAAGTAATAATTTTTGATACTACCTTACGTGACGGCGAGCAAGCATTGGCTGCAAGCCTTACGGTAAAAGAGAAGTTACAGATCGCTTATGCTCTTGAGAGACTGGGTGTAGATGTTATCGAAGCTGGCTTCCCTATCTCTTCTCCAGGTGATTTTGAGTCAGTACAAACCATCGCTAAACACATCAAAGACAGCCGAATTTGTGCACTTTCTCGTGCCGTAGCGAAAGATATCGATGCCGCAGCAGAAGCGCTTAAAGTTGCTGACCAGTTCCGTATCCATACCTTCATTTCTACATCAACGGTTCACGTGCAAGACAAATTGCGCCGTAGCTACGACGATGTAGTAGAGATGGCAGTAAAAGCCGTCAAACACGCTCGTAACTACACCGATGATGTTGAGTTCTCTTGTGAAGATGCCGGTCGTACCCCTATCGACAACCTATGCCGTATGGTTGAAGCCGCGATTAACGCAGGCGCGAAAACCATCAACATTCCAGACACGGTAGGCTATACAGTACCGAATGAGTTTGGCGGCATCATCAAAACGCTATTCGATCGCGTACCAAATATCGACCAAGCTATCATCTCAGTTCACTGTCACGATGACTTAGGTATGTCGGTTGCAAACTCAATCGCTGCTGTGCAAGCGGGCGCTCGCCAAATTGAAGGCACAATCAATGGTATTGGCGAACGTGCGGGTAACTGTTCTTTAGAAGAAATTGCAATGATCATCAAAACTCGCCAAGAGCTTTTGGGTGTTCATACTGGCTTGGATCATAAAGAGATTCACCGTACCAGTAAGTTGGTTAGCCAGCTTTGCCACATGCCAATTCAAGACAACAAAGCTATTGTCGGCGCTAACGCATTCAGCCACTCTTCTGGCATTCACCAAGATGGTATGCTCAAGAACAAGAACACTTACGAGATCATGACGCCTGAGTCTATTGGCTTGAAAAACAAAGCCTTGAACCTAACAAGCCGTAGTGGCCGAGCAGCGGTTAAGAGCCACATGGACGCGATGGGTTATAAAGATAATGAGTACAACCTAGATTCATTGTACGAAGACTTCTTGAAGCTTGCTGACCGTAAAGGACAAGTGTTCGATTACGACCTAGAAGCATTGATGCACTTCGCGAATCTACGTGATGAAGATGACTTCTATAAACTTAACTACCTAAGCGTACAATCTGGTAGTGTTATGTCTACCACCAGCATCAAACTGCAATGTGGTGATGAAGAGAAATGCGAAGCTGCTGTCGGCAATGGCCCGGTTGATGCTTTATACCAATGTATCTACCGCTTAACAGGCTACGAAATCGCGTTGGATAAATTCGACCTTACTGCAAAAGGTGAAGGCGAAGATGGCTTAGGTCAAGCGGACATCATTGCTAACTATAAAGGCCGTAAGTACCACGGTACGGGCGTTTCAACCGATATCGTTGAAGCTTCTGGTCAAGCGTTGCTACACGTTATCAATAGCATTCAACGCGCAGACACCATTGCTGAAATGAAGCAGCAAAAATTCGCGACAGTTTAATACTCCAATAACAGAGCCCTAGAGCCGATGTTGTTGGCTTTAGGGACAAAATTTAAAACGAGCCAAACAGCTCAGTAACAAGAATTAAAGGATTAACATGACAGATAAATCATACAAAATTGCCGTACTACCTGGTGATGGCATTGGCCCAGAAGTAATGCAACAAGCACACAAAGTGCTAGACGCGATTGAAAAGAAACACGCAATTAGCTTTTCTCGCGAAGAGTATGATGTTGGTGGTATCGCGATTGATAACCACGGCTGTCCACTTCCAGAAGCAACCGTTGCAGGCTGTGAAGAATCTGACGCGGTACTTTTTGGTTCTGTCGGCGGTCCTAAATGGGAACACCTTCCACCAAACGACCAACCTGAGCGTGGTGCCCTACTTCCGCTACGTAAACATTTCCAACTGTTCTGTAATCTACGTCCTGCACAAATCCACAAGGGTTTAGAGTCTTTCTCTCCTTTACGTGCTGATATCTCAGGCAATGGTTTCGATATCGTTGTTGTTCGTGAACTAACGGGCGGTATCTATTTCGGTCAACCAAAAGGCCGTGAAGGCGAAGGCGCAACTGAAAAAGCGTTTGATACTGAAGTTTATCACCGTTACGAAATCGAACGTATTGCAAAGATTGCGTTTGAATCTGCTCGTCTACGTAACAAAAATGTTTACTCAATCGATAAAGCGAACGTTCTACAGAGTTCTATCTTATGGCGTGAAGTAGTTGAAGAAGTTGCGAAAGACTACCCAGACGTGAAACTGAGCCACATGTACATCGATAACGCGACCATGCAGCTAATCAAAGATCCATCTCAGTTTGACGTGATGCTTTGTTCGAACATCTTTGGTGACATCATCTCTGATGAGTGTGCAATGATCACTGGCTCTATGGGCATGCTTCCTTCTGCAAGCTTGAACGAAAGCAACTTCGGCCTATACGAACCAGCGGGCGGCAGTGCGCCAGACATCGCAGGTAAGAACATCGCGAACCCAGTAGCGCAAATTCTTTCTGCAGCACTAATGCTTCGTTACAGCCTAGGCGAAGAAGCCGCAGCGCAAGACATCGAAACGGCGGTATCTAAAGCACTTTCTGCAGGCGAGCTAACTGCTGACCTTGCAGGCAAAAACCAAGCGCTGACTACCTCAGAAATGGGTGACAAGATCGCTGAGTACATCTTAGCTTCATAAGCTAGAGACTTAAATTAGAAGCAAGTACATAAGAATAATATCAAGCCAAGTCAGCTTAAATAGCATGACTTGGCTAGAAACAAACACTGGGACTGATGCTCCCAAGGAAGAAAAGCTATGTCGACAAACCAGCAAGCAAAAACCTTATACGAAAAAGTTTATGACGCTCACGTTGCGGTTGCAGCGAAGGGCGAAACGCCAATTCTTTATATCGATCGCCACTTAGTCCATGAAGTAACGTCGCCACAAGCCTTTGATGGTCTGCGTGAAAAAGGCCGTAAAGTTCGCCAAGTAGGCAAAACTTTTGCGACGATGGATCACAACGTATCGACACAAACCAAAGACATCAACGCTTCTGGTGAGATGGCTCGTATCCAAATGGAAACGCTATCGAAAAACTGTGAAGAGTTTGGTGTCACGCTTTACGATCTAAACCACAAATACCAAGGTATTGTGCACGTAATGGGCCCTGAGCTAGGTATTACTCTGCCGGGCATGACCATCGTATGTGGTGACTCACACACGGCAACACACGGTGCATTTGGTTCATTAGCATTCGGTATCGGTACTTCAGAAGTAGAGCACGTTCTAGCAACTCAAACGCTAAAACAAGCTCGCGCTAAAACGATGAAGATCGAAGTAAAAGGCAAAGTCGCTGAAGGCATTACCGCAAAAGATATCGTACTAGCTATCATCGGCAAGACAACAGCCGCTGGCGGTACAGGCTATGTGGTTGAATTCTGTGGTGAGGCCATTACTGACCTTACAATGGAAGGTCGTATGACGGTATGTAACATGGCGATCGAGCTTGGCGCTAAAGCGGGTCTAATTGCTCCTGATACAACCACTTATGAATATATCAAAGGTCGCAAGTTCTCTCCTGAGGGCGAAGACTTAGAAGCCGCTATTGAATACTGGAACACATTGAAAACCGATGCTGATGCAGAGTTCGATGCGGTTGTAACGCTAGAAGCTGCAGACATCAAACCACAAGTCACTTGGGGAACCAACCCTGGCCAGGTTATTTCGGTAGACACACCAATCCCTGCACCAGAAAGCTTTGCAGACCCTGTTGAAAAGGCATCTGCAGAAAAAGCGCTGGCTTACATGGGTCTTGAAGCGGGTAAATCTCTATCGGATTACAACGTCGATAAAGTCTTCGTAGGTTCTTGTACTAACTCGCGTATCGAAGACATGCGTGCAGCTGCAGCAGTAGCAAAAGGCCGCCAAGTAGCGAAACATGTTCAAGCATTGATCGTTCCGGGTTCTGAGCAAGTAAAAGCACAAGCTGAAGCTGAAGGTCTAGATAAGATCTTTATCGAAGCAGGCTTTGAATGGCGCCTACCGGGTTGCTCTATGTGTCTTGCAATGAACAACGACCGTCTAGGTCCACAAGAGCGCTGTGCTTCTACATCAAACCGTAACTTTGAAGGTCGCCAAGGCCGTGATGGTCGTACGCACCTAGTTAGCCCAGCAATGGCAGCTGCAGCTGCAATCGCTGGTCACTTTGTCGATATTCGTGAACTTTAATTAGAGGATTTAACATGTCAGGTTTTCAACAACACACCGGATTAGTCGTTCCTCTAGATACGGCCAACATCGATACTGATGCGATCATTCCAAAGCAGTTTCTACAGAAAGTGAACCGTATCGGTTTTGGTAAGCACTTGTTCCACGACTGGCGCTTCCTAGATGACGCAGGCCAACAGCCAAACCCTGAGTTTGTCATGAACGCACCACGCTATAAAGGCGCTTCAATTTTACTGGCTCGTGAAAACTTTGGTTGTGGTTCATCTCGTGAACACGCACCTTGGGCGCTTGCCGATTACGGTATTCAAGTGATGATCGCTCCAAGCTTTGCTGATATTTTCTACGGTAACTCGATCAACAACCAGATGGTTCCGGTTCGTCTTACAGAGCAGGAAGTTGATGAAATCTTCCAGTTCGTAGAAGCGAATGAAGGAGCTGAGATCCACGTTGATTTAGAAGCAATGAAAGTTAGTGCGAATGGAAAAGAATACTCGTTTGAAATTGATGAATTCCGTCGTCACTGTTTGTTGAATGGCCTAGATAACATCGGCCTAACGCTTCAACACGCAGATAAGATTTCAGAGTTTGAAGCTAAGATTCCTAGTTTCCTGAAATAAAGAAGTCTTGAAGTAGAATCACACAGTTTTGTGTTCATATAAAAGGTTGGCCTAGCGCCAACCTTTTTATTTGGCTGGCTTTTAGCTTAACTTAATGTGTTTATTAAGCTTAGCCCTTTTTAGATCAGTTCCGCTATTTAACTGAAGAGCTATGAAAGAAAATCGTAAAGCATAAGGTCTTAGTAGTCAGTCATCAGGAGAATGCCATGAAACAACTACTCTTTATTATTAGTCTACTTTTCTCAACCTTAGCTTGGTCTGCACCTAAATCCGAACTTTGGCCATACTGGAACCAAAGTAATGAATCGAACTCAACACAGGTGTCTCATCAAGATTGGCAGCAATTCCTCGATAGCTATTTAGTCACGCAAGGCCAACACGCCCTAGTGCGTTATCAAGCCGTGAGCACTGCAGACAAGGCAAAGCTCAAGCAGTACATCCAGAATCTAGAGCAGGTAAATCCACTCGACTATTCAAAAGCCGAACAGTATGCCTACTGGGTTAATCTATATAACGCCGTGACTGTCGATTTGATTCTTGATGCCTACCCAATAAAATCCATCACCAAGCTCGGTGGGCTATTTAGTTTCGGGCCATGGGGAGATGACGTTGCGACGGTCAATGGGAAGTCGCTGACACTCAATAATATTGAACATCGAATTTTAAGACCGATTTGGCAAGACCCGCGCACACATTATGCTGTGAACTGTGCGAGTTTAGGTTGTCCGAACTTACAATCTCAGGCCTTTACTGCTGACAATACAGAAATGCTTCTAGAACAAGCGGCGGCCGAGTTTATAAACAGTGATAAAGGTGTGCTAGTCAACAGCAACAAGCTTGAATTGTCATCAATTTACGAGTGGTTTGCTGTGGATTTTGGTACAGAGAAACAGCTCATTCAGCACTTAGGCCAATATCGAGCTAAGCCTGTACCGAGTACTAACAAAATCAGCTATGACTATGATTGGTCACTTAACAAAGCGAACTAGTTTTCACCTGATGATGCCCGATTAAAAATACGCAGATAAAAAAGAGGCGAGATACTATCTCGCCTCTTTTTCGTTTGACCAATTTAAAACAGGTACAACACAGATAAACTTAAAACATCAAAAGCTTGAACCCGGTTGCTGCAAGAACTCAATTTCTTCGGCAGTTGATTCTCGTCCCAACACCTCATTACGGTGAGGGTAACGACCAAAGCGTTCAATAATCACTTTATGTTTGAACTCAAAATCCAGATTGTTTTCTAGACCCGTCTGAGAAAAAAGCAGAACCGCTTGTTCATGAATCAACAGAGATTCGCTGTGCATATAAGGCATATACAAGAAGCTTTTTTGTTGTTGATTCAACTGATGGTCAAAACCACCAGCAACCGCTTCCTGAGCTAAAGCGAGTACCATCGGGTCAGCTGAAAATGCAGCAGGACTGTTTCTGCCAATATTCCGAGAAAACTGATCCAGAACGATAATCTCAGCCAAACGCCCTTCCGCTGTTTGACGCCATTCAAAAAGTTCACCTTGAACAGCGACTTTATGCAATTCAGAGAATCGAGTCTTAATTAAAACATCGACCTCTTCACCGCCAGTAAACCAATCCTTAGGCGTCAGTTCATCGAACCAAAACTCTAGAACATCCTGATACGTTACTGTCATATAATTCCCTTTAATAAAAAACCGAATCATTTAGTATCATGACTCAGTCTATGTTCGATTACTTGAAACCTTTGACCTTCTTAATTAGGTCATAAGCATTTTGAATTTCTTGTGATTTCTCTTTGGCGACATTCATCATCTCTGGCGGTAAACCCTTCGCCATCAATTTATCTGGGTGATGTTCATTCATCAGTTTACGGTAAGCTTTCTTCACTTCTTTGCCGTCAGCACTTTCACTCACATCCAGTACCTTAAAGGCATCCGCCAATTGGTTCTGTTGTGAAGCTTGCTGCCAACCTGATGACTGCCCGTGACCTTGATGACCACCAAAGTTTCCACCTTGCTGTTGGAATCGGAATGCCGCTTCTTGCATCTGCAAGCGACGCTCTAGTTGCTCTGAAGAGAATCCAAGCCCTTGCGCTATCTTATGAAGAACCTGACGTTCACTTGGGTGCAAGCTGCCATCGGCAAACGCCGCCGATACCTGTAGCTCTAAAAAGAACTGCAGAAGATCAAAGCGGCCACCCGATGAGATCTTCACACGCTCAAGTACATCGCTTAACGGGAAGTCACTTTCTTTGCCATCACGAAACGCATCTTGCGCAGCTTTACGTTGCTCGCCGTGCAGGTTCATACGCTCCATCATTGTAGAAGCGAGCTGAATCTCTTCTGGCGTTACCTGCCCCTTGGCCTTAGCAACATGTCCCATAACCGCAAAAGCCGCTTTAAAGAACTCGTTTTGCCTTTCAGCTTGGCTTGGTCCGCGACCAAAACCAGAACTATTGAACCCCGATTGGTTTAAACGTCGAGCCTTATCAAATTGATGCCCCAAAAACAGGCCAAAAACTAAACCAAGCGGACCTCCAAATAAAAAGCCAAAAAAAGCGCCCAAAATTTTGCCAAATATTTGCATTATGTGTTCTCTATCTATGAATTTTATCTGAGTAACGCTGTCTGATGATGCTGAATGCTAATATTTCCTTTATCATAAGGAAAATGCTTTATTAATTGGATTGATACTAGATCAACCCTTCATCTAGTGACACAGGATAGTTCAACTTCATGCAATCTTTTTCCCGCACCTTGTTAGCCGCGTCTATAAGTACGGCATTATACGTGTCGACAACTCAAGCTGAAACAATCACCGATAGTAGTGTGCAGGAAATGCCCTCTATAGATCAATGCTTGATCGAACCCGCTGCCGAAAACGAGACACAACTGCCCGCTCATGTGGAATCAGATCGCTTAGAGGCTATCAATGGTGACAAGGCAATATATTCAGGTGATGTAAGAGTTACGCAAGGAAATAAGACCATCCTTGCTGATAATGTAACGCTTCACCAACAAGAAAACATCGTTGTAGCTGAAGGCAACGTAAACTTTAGTGACGGTCAAATTAAGTCTATCTCAGACAAGGCGACTAATAATCTCACTACCGATGAAATGACGCTAGAAAATACCGACTACGAATTTCTTTGCGAACCAGGTCGAGGGAATGCGGTATATATTGCGAAAACAGGCAAGGCGGTTTATGAGATAGAAGATGGTTCGATTACCTCTTGTCCTATTGGTGATAACGCTTGGCGACTAAGAGCATCGAGCATCAGCGTCGACCAGGACGAAGAACAAGCCACTTTTTATAATCCACGTTTTGAAATTCAAAGTGTCCCAGTATTTTACTTACCCTACTTAACCGTACCAGTGGGTGACACACGTAAAACTGGTTTCTTGTATCCAACCGTTTCTTACGGTTCAAGCGATGGTTTTGAAGCCGAAATCCCCGTTTATTGGAACTTAGCTCCAAACTACGACTTGGAAACGACCTTCAAGTACATGCAAGAACGCGGCACCCAACTCAACAGTAAATTCCGTTATCTGAGTGATTTCGGCTCAGGTAGTATTGACTCTGAATACTTACCTGACGACCAAAAATACTCAGACAAAGGTGACCGCTGGGGATTTCAACTCCAACATTCAGGTATCTTTCAACAATCTTGGTTATTTGAAGTCGACTACTCAAAAGTCAGTGATATTGATTACTTTACCGACTTAAGTTCTGGTATTGGTAACCGTGAAGATGGACAACTTCTTCAGGAAGGACAAGCGACATACCGTTCACAAAACTGGGATGCCTCAGTATTGGTACGAGACTTTCAGGTTCTTACCACAAGCAACAACCTGCCTTACCGCTTAATGCCACAGCTAGAGTATAACTACTATGCTCCTGAGGTCATGGATTACCTAGATTTCGACCTCATCAGTCATATATCGATGTTCGATACCGATGCTTCTGGTAAACCATCTGCGACGCGTGTACACGTTGAACCTGGCATTACAATTCCGGTTGGAAACACCTGGGGTACTTGGACAACAGAAGCTCGATTACTGGGTACTTATTACCAACAGGACCTTGATGGCGTTGATACAGGCAGTGGCTCAGATTATGAAGGACTAGAAGAATCTACCAGTCGTGTTATTCCTGAATTTAGAAGCCACGCTGGCATCGTTTTGGAGAGAGATACCACTATTGTAGGTAACTATACACAAACGTTAGAGCCTCAAGTACAGTACCTTTACGTACCCGAAGAGGATCAAAGCGAAATTGGTCTTTACGATACAACACTACTACAGACTGATTACTATGGCTTATTCAGAAGCCGTAAATACAGTGGCGTAGATCGAATTGCTGCGGCAAATCAGGTCAGCTATGGTGCATCGTCTCGTTTCTTTGATGATGAATATAAAGAGCGACTTAATATATCCTTTGGTCAAATCTTCTATATTGATAAAGACACCAAACAGAATTTAAACAGCGATGACGCAGATAAAAATTCCAACTACTCTTCTTGGGCTGTTGAGGTCGATTTTAACTACGACGATTACCTGTTTTATCACGGCGGTGTACAATACGATATTGATACATCAGCGATGCAACTGGCAAACAGTACTCTCGAGTACCGCTTTGCTGGCGGTTACGTACAAACCAACTATCGATATGTAACCAAAGAGTATATTGAAGATACCGTAGATTTTAATGTGGGCTCAATTACCAAAGATGGTATATCTCAAGCAGGCTTACTCGGCGCTTACCAAATTTCACCAAAATGGAATGCAAGTGCTCAATACTTCTATGATTTAACAACAGAAGAAGAACTAGAGTGGTTAGCTCGACTCAATTATAAATCAGATTGTTGGTATATAGGTTTCACCTACAGCAACCAATTGCGCAGTTGGGAAGGTGATTACATCAACACATCGAACGCAACTCCGGTCTACGAAAATAACCTTAGTGTGAATTTCGGTATTATTGGCTTTGGTACTAACCTAGGTTCTGATTCAGGTGCTGTTGGGGATAGTAGTTCAGACAACTCATTGAGCTATGGCCGCCCATTCTTCTTAAACAACTAATTTTCTTTATTGATAAACAATCAGTAAATATAAAGGATTACACATGACATTGTGGAAACACACATTAATTGCTATCGCAGCAGCTTGCACTGTATCAACGAGCTACGCAGCACCGGTTGAGCTCGATAGCGTAAAAGTGATCGTTAACGAAGGCGTTATCTTACAAAGTGACATCGATGCTTCAATGAAGACACTGCGCGCAAACGCTAAGAAAAGCGGTCAAACATTACCATCACAAGATGTCTTGAATGAGCAAGTTCTAGAGAAGCTGATCATTGATACGATTCAAACTCAAGAAGCGGAACGTATCGGTGTTCGTATAGATGATGCACGACTTGATCAAGCAATCGAAGACATTGCGAAAGACAACAAACAGACAGTCGCTCAGCTTACAGCCTCCGTTGCTGAAGAAGGCCTGAGCTACAATGCATTTCGTGAACAAGTAAGAAAAGAGATTGCAGCAAGTGAAGCTCGCAATGCCTTGGTTCGCCGTCGTATTAATATCCTTCCTGCAGAGGTCGACAACCTAGCGGACATCTTAGCGCAAGAAACCAATGCGACTGTTCAATACAAAATTGGCCACATTCAACTTCGATTTAATGATGACCAAACCAAAGAAGAATTAGAAGCACAAGCGACAGATTTAGTGGAAGAGCTAAACAACGGCAAAGACTTCAGCACCATGGCTTATACTTACTCTAAAGGCCCTAAAGCACTACAAGGTGGTGATTGGGGTTGGATGCGTAAAGAAGAGATGCCTACGATTTTTGCAGACCAGATCAAAATGCAAAATAAAGGCAGCATCATCGGTCCATTCCGAAGCGGTGTTGGCTTCCATATTTTAAAAATTGAAGACGTAAAAGGTTTGGAAACCGTTGCCGTTACCGAGGTGAATGCACGCCATATTTTGATTAAACCAACGGTTATCTTAAGTGATGACGGTGCCAAAGAGCAACTTGAAGAAATCACGCGTCGCGTAAACGCGGGTGAAGCGAGCTTTGGTGAACTTGCGCAGCAATACAGCCAAGACCCAGGCTCAGCCGTTCAAGATGGTGAACTAGGTTATCAAACTCCTGACTTATACGTGCCGGAATTCAAGCACCAAGTGGAAACACTACCTGAAGGTAAAATCAGTGCACCATTCAAAACGGTTCATGGCTGGCATATTGTTGAAGTGCTTGATCGCAGAGAAGTAGACCGTACAGACTCAGCTTTGAAAAACAAAGCATACCAAATTCTATTTAACCGTAAGTTCAACGAAGAAGCTGGCGCTTGGCTGCAAGAAGTAAGAGCGAGTGCTTTTGTTGAAATGGTTGAGGATGACCAAGATGACAACTAAACGCCTTGTCATTACAGCAGGTGAACCGGCGGGAATTGGGCCAGATTTAACTCTCGCCTTATCCCAAGAAAGCTGGCCACATCAGCTCGTCGTTTGTGCGGACAAAACCCTACTAGCAGAGCGAGCTAAAATGTTAGGGATCGAGGTTGAGCTGTTAGACTACGACTCAACCGCGCCTAAGCAACCTCAACGCTCTGGAACACTGGTTGTGAAACATGTTCCACTCGCTGAAGTCGCCGTTGCGGGTCAACTTAATGAAGCGAACGGCCACTACGTATTAAATACATTAGAAACCGCAGCAATTGGCTGTATGAATGATGAATTTGATGCTATTGTCACCGGCCCTGTTCACAAGGGTGTAATTAACCGAGCTGGCGTTGCTTTTAGTGGCCATACCGAGTTCTTTGCAGAGAAGTCCAATACTCCACTTGTCGTGATGATGTTGGCAACAGAAGGGCTGCGTGTTGCTCTCGTAACAACGCACATCCCGCTAGCTTATGTATCTCAAGCAGTGACCGAAGATAGATTAGAGCAAATCATTGCTATTCTGCATAAAGATTTGGTCGAAAAGTTTGCTATAGAGAAACCAACTATTTACGTGTGTGGATTGAACCCACATGCGGGTGAAGATGGTTGTTTGGGTCGTGAAGAGATAGAAACTATCACCCCTACGCTAGAAAAAATTCGCCAGAAAGATGGTATTAATTTAGTTGGCCCATTGCCAGCAGACACCATCTTTAATGAAAAATATTTGCAAGATGCAGATGCTGTTTTAGGTATGTATCACGACCAAGTACTCCCAGTATTGAAATACAAAGGGTTTGGTCGCTCAGTGAACATCACGCTTGGCTTACCGTTTATTCGCACATCAGTCGATCACGGTACCGCCTTAGACTTGGCAGGGAAAGGCCAAGCCGATACAGGGAGCTTTAGAACAGCGCTCACGCACGCCATTGAATTAGTAGAGAAAAAGCAATGAGAAATGATGTCCACTTAGGGCACAAAGCGCGTAAACGTTTTGGTCAAAACTTCCTTAACGATCCATACATTATTGATGGAATCGTATCGAGTATTAACCCACTTCCAGGCCAGAACTTAGTAGAAATCGGTCCTGGTCTTGGTGCGATTACTGAGCCTGTAGGCAAACTTGTCGACAAGTTCACAGTGATTGAACTGGATAGAGATCTTGCTGAACGTCTGCGTAATCACCCTGATCTTGCTGAAAAGTTAACGATCTATGAAGGCGATGCAATGAAGTTCGATTTCGAACAACTTGTTAAGCCAAACAACAAGCTACGAATCTTCGGTAACTTGCCATACAACATCTCTACACCATTGATGTTCCATCTTTTTGAGTTCCATAAAGATGTGCAAGACATGCACTTTATGCTTCAAAAAGAAGTCGTTAACCGATTAGCAGCTGGCCCAGGCACTAAAGCTTATGGTCGTCTAACAGTAATGGCTCAATACTACTGCAAAGTGACACCAGTACTAGAAGTACCACCAACAGCATTTGTTCCGCCACCGAAAGTAGACTCAGCAGTCGTTCGCCTTCAGCCTTATGAAGTACTGCCTTACCCAGCAAAAGATCTTAAGTGGTTAGATCGCGTATGTCGCGAAGGCTTTAACCAGCGTCGCAAAACAGTACGTAACTGCTACAAGAGCCTAATCGACAAGGAAGTGCTTGAAGAGCTAGGTGTAAACCCTGGCATGCGCCCTGAAAACCTGACGCTCGAACAGTTTGTCGATATGGCGAACTGGTTGCACGACAGTCACAACGCTGACAAATAATCGTAAAAGGCTCCTACACTTCGGTGAGGAGCCTATTTTTTTATGTAATACTTAAAGCATACCAACAACAAAAGGTGCGAATATGGATATATCTACGCCTTGTATCAAATGCCAGGTTCATTCTAAATATATTGAAGAACAATCTGAGCCATCTAAAAATCGCTACGTTTTCGCTTACATCATTACCATCAAAAACCTAAGTAAAACAACGGTGCAACTTATGTCTCGCCGCTGGTTGATTACCGACTCTAACGGTAAACAACTCACCATAGAAGGTGATGGCGTGGTTGGACAACAGCCGGTGATTGAAGCCAATGACGAATACACATACACCAGTGGTACCGTCATCGAAACCCCGGTGGGAGTCATGCAAGGGCACTATGTAATGACCGATCATAAAGGCATTGATTTCATAACAGAAGTAGACCCATTTAGGCTGGCTATCCCCAATATTCTTAACTAGTACACATCTCTACTACTTACAGGAAAATGCTGTGTCGAATTATATTGTCGGAGACATCCAAGGATGCTTTGACGAACTTCAGTTACTGCTTGAAACCATCAACTTTGAGAAACAACAAGATACGTTATGGGTCGCCGGAGACTTAGTTGCTCGTGGCCCTAAATCCTTAGAGACGTTACGTTTTGTTCGTAACCTTGGCAGTTCAGCGAAGGTGGTATTGGGTAACCATGATTTACATCTACTTGCGGTGTCCTTAGGCCTCTTTTCAGCCAAACCAAAAGATAAGACTCAACCAATTCTTGACGCTGAAGACCGTGACCAATTGCTGGAATGGTTAAGGCAACAACCCTTGATGCAAGAACACCCAGAGTTTGTCATGACACATGCGGGCATCTCACCTCAATGGGACTTAGAACAAGCACGCACAGAGAATCGAGAGATAACGTCGTTACTTAAATCGGACCGTTGGCAATGGCTTATCAAGAACATGTACAGCAACACGCCAGATCTCTGGAACAAAGAGTTGCAAGGCATAGAGCGCTATCGCTATGCGATCAATAGTTTCACTCGAATGCGCTTTTGCTCTCCAGATGGCCGACTCGACATGGCGTGTAAACTTCCGCCCAATGAAATTACGGATGAACCTTTGATACCCTGGTTTGACCTTTCACAACGTATTACGCTTGATAAAACCGTGCTCTTTGGGCACTGGGCAGCCTTAGAAGGCTATTCAGGAAAAGATGTGATTGGCTTAGATACTGGATGTGTTTGGGGAGGAGAATTGACGATACTTCGCTGGGAAGATAAAAAGTTTTTCACTCAAGAAGCTCTAACTATAGTTTAATATAGGGCTTACTTTATATTTCAATAAAGTAAGCCCGACTATAAATTATCGCTCTAATATAACAAAATGCATATCAAATCGGTTCTTAGCATCATGAGTGTAATATTCATCATACTCACAAGTCCAACCTTCACTTCCCCAGCTAGGAAAGCGAGTGTCACCTTCAATTTCAGCTTCAATAAATGTTAGATATAGTTTATTTGCTATAGGAAGGTAAGATTCATATATAGAACCGCCACCTATAACCATTACCTCTTCAACGTCTCCAACAGCTTTCAGAGCTTCCTCTGTAGATGTAACTGTTGTTACCCCGTCGATGGATAACTCAGGATCACGACTGATAACTATATTCTGTCTTCCAGGAAGAGGACGACCTATAGAGTCATAAGTTCTGCGCCCCATAATTACTGGTTTTCCTAGAGTGTGTTTTTTAAACCAAGCAAAATCAGCAGGTAAGTGCCATGGCATGGCATTCTCTTTACCAATAATCCGGTCACCAGCTTCAGGTAAATAAAAACCATTTTCCTTGTCAATTTTCCCACCATGAGCCATAGCTGCAATTAAGCTAATTTTCACAACTCTATACCTCTGTAATTTCTGAGACACAGATTATACCGATTTCCCTCATAGGGTAAATCATTATGCGATTATACTATCGGTCTTCTTCTATAAAAGAGCAGCCCTGGCACCGCCAAGCCAACCGCTAGCCCCGCGATAATGAACATCGACTTTAAGAAGTTCTCCATCAACATGGCGAGCAATTCTGGGTTATACCCTGCTCTGTTGATTTCTACCATAGCGATCATCGCTTTGAACGCGAAGACTCCTGGAACCATAGGAATCAAAGCGGCGACGGTAAATACCTTTGGGTGCGCCAACAGTTTGTGTGACCAATGAACCCCAATCATCCCGACAATGGTAGCCGCGAAGAAGGTCGCCCACTCAATGGGTATCCCGAAATGCATCATTAAGTAACGGCTACCGTGGCCGATTGATCCTCCTAGAGCACAATAGATCAACGCACGTTGTGGTACGTTAAAGACCAATGCAAATCCGACGGCAGGTATGGCTGCAAAAAACATATCGTTCAGAAGGCCTACCAATAATTCAAAGATAGTCATTAGCTTGCCCACCCCCACACATTCGAAAGACTCATCGCTGCAACAATACCTAAGCTTGTTGCCAACGTTAATAAACTGGCCATGGTGAAGCGTGCGAGACCCATATTAATATGACCTTTAAGCATATCCGCAACAGAGTTAATTAAAGGGAAACCGGGTACAAGCATCAGCACAGAAGAAGCCATCACGATAGTGGGTTGACCACCGATGTTATAAAGAACCGCTTGCGCTGAAATAGTTGTCGTAACAAACGCAGTGATAGCAAAGTTTAATAAGGGGTTAAAATGACGATGGCCTATCTCTTGTCTGACGATCATGCCGCAAGCTGATGCGATAAAAGTCATCATGAAGACCTGCCAATCACCGCCAGCAAGGTGACTAAAAGAGGCGCACGATAATCCAATCATCACGACAACCAACCAACGATTATAACGTTCTGGACTGATCCCTTGGATCTTCTTGTAAGCTAAATCATAATCAAGAATCCCTTTCTCCATCATGATACACACGCGTTGAATCTCTGTTATCACCCGCATATTAATGCCACGATCAGCACAGCTTCGAGTCGTCGTTATGCAATGATCATCCATTACTGTTGTCACAACCAACGCATTGGCTGACAGTGCAACTTCAACCTCATTCACCCCACAAGCAATACCAATGCGGCGCATAATGTCACCGACCAGTGTGCTCTCGGCGCCGTGTGCCAATAACATTTGTCCTGACTGAGCGACTAACCTTGAGATCGCTCTTTGTTCTGATGCCATGATTTCCTTCCCATAGGCGTTATACCAGTCACAGTAAGTAAGTGATCAGAAATAGCGCAGAAAAAAAGCTTGAGAACAAGGCAGAGATTTTCGATAAGTAGTTATTCTACAATCAAAATCTCTAACGCAGTTATCGAGCGTTTTAACCAGCTAGGGTGACCAGTTATTTACTACGATTGATATTAATTATCTAGAAATAAATTCTGCATTAAAATTTGATAAGACATAATGATTTAGATACAAAAAAACCGCAATTTTCATTGCGGTTTAGTAAAACTATCAGTGTGCTTCAGAAGAAGCGACCAAAGTATTTATAGGAAACGGTGAGGATTAGTCACGAACATAGATAACATGACCGTCATCTTCTTCGTCATCCCAGTCATCCCAATCGTCGTCATCTTCAGTAACGACATTCTTACCGGCCATCGCATCTTTATGGTAGTCATCCCACATAAAGTTAACTTTTTCTTCTTCTTCAATTGCTTCAACTTCACGAGGTAGGTTCTCCATAAACTCACCCAGTTTAAAGCAAAGATCTTTGGTACCGATCTTGTTCACAGCAGAGATCTTGAAGTACTCGCCTTCCCAACCTAAAGCTTCGACGATTTCTTGAATCTTTTCGTCCGCTTCTTCTTCAGGCATTAGATCAACTTTGTTGAATACTAACCAGCGAGGTTTCTGTGCCACTTTTTCGCTGTATTGCTCAAGCTCGTCAATGATCGTCAGTGCGTTCTGAATTGGATCAGAACCATCAATCGGCAAAATATCGATCATGTGCAGAAGAACACGACAACGCTCAAGGTGCTTCAAGAAACGAATACCAAGACCAGCGCCATCAGCTGCACCTTCGATAAGACCAGGGATGTCAGCAACAACGAAGCTCTTTTCAGGGACAACACTAACAACACCTAAGCTAGGGATTAGCGTGGTAAACGGGTAATCAGCCACTTTCGGTTTCGCAGCAGAAACTGAGCGAATAAAAGTCGATTTACCAGCGTTTGGCAAGCCAAGCATACCAACATCCGCTAACAGAAGAAGTTCTAAACGCAGTTCGCGAACTTCACCTTTAGTACCCATTGTCTTTTGACGAGGAGCACGGTTAACCGACGACTTAAAACGCGTGTTACCAAGACCGTGCCAACCACCTTTACCAACCATTACTTTTTTGCCATGTTCAGCAACTTCAGCAACGATTTCATTAGTGTGGATATCAACAGCGCGAGTACCTACAGGTACTTTCATGGTCATATCTTTACCACGTTTACCAGTACAGTTACCACCGCGGCCATTTTCGCCACGCTCTGCATTGTAAAAACGTTGAAAACGGTAATCGATTAGCGTGTTTAAGTTTTCATCCGCTTGAATGTAAACATCACCACCATCACCGCCATCACCGCCGTCAGGACCACCTTTAGCGACGAATTTTTCGCGCCAAAAGCTTACTGTACCATTACCGCCATCACCGGCTTCTATTTTTACTGATGCTTCATCAACGAATTTCATTTTTTAACTCCGCACTTACGTTGCGTTACCACTCATCAAGGAGTGATATAAATTCTAGCAGATCCGTGTTTAGATCGATCACCTAAGATCTAGATCGATCTGCAACCAAGGAACAAATAAGGAGAGGTTCTTTGCTTTCTGTATCTTAAAAAACAAACGGCTTCTTGAAACTAAACGGTTTCTCAAACACCAAACTGCTTCTCAAAACTAAAGCCAGAGCGTCTACTTTTTTATTCTCGCTATAAATAAAAAACCCTGCCGAATCGGCAGGGCTTTTGAATTCAGCTTGAAAGCTAGTATAAATAATCTAATGAAAGATTAAATTACTCAGCTTCGATGCTTACAAACTTACGGTTTTTAGGACCTTTTACTGCAAATTTCACTTTACCTTCAGTAAGAGCGAAAAGAGTATGGTCTTTACCGATGCCAACGTTTGTGCCAGCGTGGAACTTAGTACCACGTTGACGAACGATGATGTTACCTGCAAGAACAGATTCACCACCAAAACGCTTAACACCAAGACGTTTGCTTTCTGAATCGCGGCCGTTATTAGTAGAACCGCCAGCTTTTTTATGTGCCATTGTTAAACTCTCCTAATACTTAAGCGTTAATGCCAGTGATTTTCACTTCTGTGAACCACTGACGGTGACCAGCTTGCTTACGCGAGTGCTTACGACGACGGAATTTAACGATTTTTACTTTATCGCCACGACCGTGTTGTACTACTTCTGCAGTAACCTTGCCACCTTCAACAAGAGGTGCACCAACAGCGATTTCTTCGCCGTTAGCAACAAGAAGAACTTTATCAAATTCTACAGTTGCACCAGTTTCAACGTCTAATTTCTCTAAACGAAGTGTTTGACCTTCGCTTACTCGGTGTTGTTTGCCACCAGATTGGAAAACAGCGTACATATTTTACTCCGCTTTTTCCGCACAGCCTATGGTTGTTAATTCTACAACTCGGGTGTGCGCTAAACTAATCAATAGGGCGCAGATTCTACGGGAATCATGCCGCTATGACAAGCCATATTTTTAAAATATTGGCGAAAACATGTTCGCCAAAGAAAAGTGCGGCAATGATGCCTTTAAGTGATGTATTAATCAACGTTTTTTAGTGTATTATTCAACAATTAAATACAACGTATAAGCCTTACAGGGTCTAACTTCAGCCGGATGAACAATGGATTTTAAAGCTATCCAAACGCTTACTGCCAATGATATGGCAAAAGTGAATGAAACAATTCAAGCCCAACTTAATTCTGACGTAAGTTTAATCAACCAGCTTGGTTTTTATATCGTTAGCGGTGGTGGCAAACGCCTACGCCCTTTGCTTGCTCTTTTATCAGCTCGTGCACTTGGTTACCAAGGTGAAGCTCATATCACCTCAGCCGCCTTTATCGAGTTTATTCACACAGCAACCCTTCTCCATGATGATGTCGTCGACGAATCGGACATGAGACGCGGCAAGGCTACAGCGAATGCTGCTTTTGGTAATGCCGCTAGCGTTTTGGTTGGTGATTTTATTTACACCCGCTCGTTCCAGATGATGACTACACTAGGATCTTTAAGGATCCTTGAGCTAATGAGCGAATCAGTAAACGTGATTGCCGAGGGTGAAGTTCAACAATTGATGAACTGTAACAACCCAGACACCACAGAAGAAAGCTACATGCAGGTGATCTATTCAAAGACCGCTCGCTTGTTTGAAGCCGCAACCCAAATCGGCGCGATTCTTACAGAGTCTTCACTTGAAATCGAAACGGCGATGCAAAACTACGGTAAGTACCTAGGAACCGCATTCCAGCTTATTGATGATGTGATGGACTACACCGCTGATGGTAAAGAGATGGGTAAAAATGTTGGTGATGACCTAGCAGAAGGCAAACCGACGTTACCGTTGCTTTACGCAATGCGTAATGGCTCTCCAGACCAAGCAAGCATGATTCGTGAAGCGATTGAAAAAGCCAATGGTATGGAACGTCTCGACGACATTATGTCTGTCATGAAAGAGACAGGCTCGTTAGAGTACACGACCAATAAAGCCTATGAAGAAGCTGATAAAGCGATAGCAGAGCTGTCTATTCTTCCTGATTCAGAATACAAACAAGCTTTAACTACGCTAGCTCACCTTGCAGTAAAACGTAACAAGTAAATAGAAGCTAAGTAGTAAGTAGACAGCTAGATAATAAAAAAGAGCCGGTTGGCTCTTTTTTTGATCCTGCTAGATATTACTCTGGGTTTTAATATCGACTCGATTCTAATGATAAAGGTAATTGCGCCTCGATCTCTTCAAGTTCTTCCAACGGAACCGCATATTGCTTATGGCTGTTGTAAGACTCAAACAAAGCGAACTGCTCTTGTTCATCGATAACCAATATCTTACCCAAGCGACCTAGATAGTTAACATTCATTCCCTTTTGTACTCTAGTCATAATCCGATACCCTAATTCTTCGTGGTTAGAAAAAGATTACGAGTGGGTTGAATACTAGGATCAAAAAAGCCGATCACAATGATCGGCTTTCGTTAACTGTCTTTTTAGCTGAGTTCAGTTGTCTATCGCTTATTTAGCGAATTCAACACCAATCTCAATATCGCCATTTAACGTTTCTAGCATGCTGTCTAGTGCGTTGCGTTCGAAATCGCTCAGTTCACCGTAGCTAAGGATCGCTTCAGCGCCCTCTTTGCCAAGTTTAACTGGTTGTGCGAAGAATGGTGCGTGCTCGCCTTCACCTTCAACGTATGCACATTCAATCACGTTCTCTTCGCCTTGAAGTGCTTTCACTAGAGCAAGACCGAAGCGACAAGCCGCTTGACCCATAGATAGAGTCGCACTACCGCCACCCGCTTTAGCTTCTACTACTTCAGTCCCCGCATTTTGGATGCGAGTTGTTAGCGCTGCGATTTCTTCATCAGTGAACTCTACGCCTTCAACTTGAGAAAGAAGAGGCAGGATCGTTACACCAGAGTGACCGCCGATAACAGGAACGCGAACATCGCCTGGATCTTTATCTTTTAGCTCAGCAACGAACGTTTCAGAACGAATAACATCAAGAGTCGTAATACCGAATAAACGACGCTTGTCGTAAACGCCTGCTTTCTTTAGTACTTCAGCAGCGATTGGCACTGTTGTGTTTACTGGGTTAGTAATGATACCAACACAAGCAGTAGGACAAGTAACGGCAATTTTCTCAGCTAGAGACTTAACAATGCCAGCGTTCACATTGAAAAGATCCGCACGATCCATACCAGGTTTACGAGCAACACCCGCAGAAATAAGCACAACATCCGCACCTTCAAGTGCTGGAGTTGGGTCTTCACCCGCGTAACCTTTGATCGAAACAGGCGTTGGGATGTGGCTAAGATCGGCAGCAACACCCGGAGTTACCGGAGCGATGTCGTAAAGTGCAAGATCTGAACCAGCAGGCAGGCGGTTCTTTAGTAGTAGGGCTAGGGCTTGACCGATGCCACCAGCGGCACCAATAACAGCTACTTTCATTGTTATTCTCCTTGAGAGATTTCTCTTATAGATTCTTTGTAGAGTAATTCTTGAGCTAAATTAAGGCTAAAAAGCTAAATTATCGCTAAAAAACTATATTAATCACAAAGTGATTACAATCAATTAACGCCAGCTTTGCGACTTCGCGCAAGTCAACAAAACCGTGCCACACAGCGAGTTGGTATTATGGGGATAATCATCTGAAATAACAAAATAAGTCGGCACTAATAACACATTATTCTATTAAATTTTTACAGTGATATGACTAACAAATTACCGTGATATTTTGGCTAAGATTGAATATGTATGCGAGAATATGCAGATATCTTTATTAATGAATAAGAATGACATATGCGCAATACAGAAAAACAAGACAACTTAGTTCGTGCTTTTAAATCATTACTAAAAGAAGAACGTTTTGGTTCGCAAGGCGAGATTGTCGATGCCCTCAAACATGAAGGTTTTGAAAGCATCAACCAATCTAAAGTTTCGCGTATGTTAACTAAGTTTGGCGCTGTTCGAACGCGCAATGCAAAAATGGAGATGGTTTACTGTCTTCCAGCTGAACTTGGCGTCCCGACAGTTTCGAGCTCTTTAAGAGAGTTGGTGTTAGATATTGACCACAACAATGCATTAGTTGTGATACACACCGGCCCAGGTGCTGCGCAGCTTATTGCTCGCTTGTTAGATTCATTAGGTAAGTCAGAAGGCATACTGGGCGTAGTCGCAGGCGATGACACTATCTTTATTACTCCAACCTTGTCAGTGACCACTAAGCAACTGTTTGATTCAGTGTGCGAACTGTTTGAATACGCTGGATAATTGCCCATAGTTTCATAACTATCACAGCTACTAATGGATCACGAACATCTATTCGCTTCGTGATCCAAATCACATCCTAAGATATCCATTCCCTCCCCCCTTAAAAACCACTAAACCATTGATTTTAAAAAACTCAATAGCAAATTAAACACGAGATCTAACCGTCATTTGTTAGATTTTTTAGCTATATCTTTTAACATTTGAGTAATTTTCTGCCAATTTTTGATATTATTCAGCCACTTTTTCATCACATGGATTGAAAAAGGTGCCGTTTCCAAATAGGAAACTCCAGAAACGACTACAATTGTTTCAGGGTTAATAATGAATAAAGGAAGGGAAATTCATGGCATTTACCAAACTTATTAAAGTTGGGGCTATTGCAGCTGCTGTAATGGGCGCTGGCGCAGTTAACGCTCAAGAGTTCATCACAATTGGTACTGGTTCAGTAACGGGTGTTTACTACCCAACTGGTGGTGCTATTTGTAAGCTAGTGAACAAAGGCCGCAAAGACCACAACATTCGTTGTTCTGTTGAGTCTACTGGTGGTTCAATCTACAACGTTAATACCATCCGTGCTGGTGAACTAGATTTCGGTGTTGTTCAATCGGATTGGCAATACCACGGCTACAACGGTACAAGTAAGTTCAAAGATCAGGGCGAATACAAGAAACTTCGCGCTATGTTCTCTCTACATACAGAACCGTTCAACATCATCGCTCGTACCGATGCTGGCATCAACAATGTGTCTGACCTAGCTGGTAAGCGTGTAAACATTGGGAACCCAGGTTCTGGTGACCGTGCAACGATGGGTGTTGTAATGGACGCTATGGGTTGGACTAACGATAGCTTCAAGCTTGCTTCTGAACTAAAAGGTTCTGAGCGTTCACAAGCACTTTGTGATAACAAGATTGATGCATTCATCTACATGGTTGGTCACCCGAACGGTTCAATCAAAGAAGCAACAACTTCTTGTGATGCAAAACTGGTTTCAGCAACAGGTCCACAGATCGACAAAATCGTAGCTGAAAACCCATACTACGCATACAGCACAGTTCCAGCTGGTATGTACCGTGGTACAGATGCTGACGTAAACAGCTTCGGTGTTGCTGCAACTATGGTAACAACGTCTGACGTTTCTGATGAAGTCGCATACAACGTTGCTAAAGCAGTATTTGAAAACTTTGCTACATTCAAACGCCTGCACCCAGCATTTGCGAACCTGAAGAAAGAAGACATGGTTAAAGCGGGTATCTCAATCCCTCTTCACCCTGGCGCAGTAAAATACTACAAAGAAGTAGGCCTTCTAAAGTAACTCTACTTTAAGCCTGCTCTACCAATAAGGAGGCGTGTCCTCCTTATTGGCTTTTCACGTTTTATAAAAATAACCCAAGTGAAAAGAGACAAACCTTTAAGTTTCTCCAATTTGGCGAACTTACCTTCGTATCAAGCCTAAGACAAAGACGAACAAAAAACGCATTTCCCTATCGATTCACTACACTAGATAGGAAATAAATAACGTCTCGTTGTTCGTAAGAAAGGCAGACCATCAATAATAAGGATAAAGTACATGACGCAGACAACATCACCGTCTCCAGATGTGCAAGAAATGGTGGCACAATCAGACACTGGTGCGCGTAGCCCTCGCGGTATCCAAGGCCGTATTTTATGGTTTGTGCCTCTATGTTGGTCACTGTTCCAACTTTGGTATGCATCTCCGCTGCCGTTCATTTTTAACTTCGCAATTTTAAACGACACTGAAGCTCGAGCAATTCACCTTACGTTTGCCATCTTCCTAGCCTTTACCGCTTATCCAGCCATGAAAAATTCGCCTCGGGATAGAATTCCTGCGGTCGACTGGATATTAGCGCTTGTAGGTAGTTTTTCAGCTTCTTATATCTATATTTTCTATACGGAATTAGCCGGTCGTTCAGGCGCGCCAACAACATTCGATATTGTTGCGGCTGTGTTCGGTATGGTTCTACTGCTTGAAGCAACTCGACGCGCTTTGGGTCCACCTCTTATGGTTGTGGCAGCAGTATTCCTACTTTACACCTTTGGCGGTCCTCATATGCCAGACGTGATTGCCCATAAAGGTGCCAGCCTGAACAAGGCAATGTCACATCTATGGCTAACGACAGAAGGTGTATTCGGTGTTGCTCTTGGCGTATCAACGTCATTCGTATTCTTGTTTGTACTGTTTGGTGCAATGCTAGAACGCGCAGGCGCAGGTGCTTACTTCATCAAGGTTGCGTTCTCTTTACTTGGCCACATGAAGGGCGGTCCAGCGAAAGCAGCCGTTGTTGCATCTGGCCTATCAGGTCTAGTGTCTGGTTCATCTATCGCTAACGTGGTAACCACGGGTACTTTCACGATCCCTCTAATGAAAAGAGTCGGGTTCTCAGGTGAAAAAGCCGGTGCTGTAGAAGTTGCGGCTTCAACCAATGGTCAATTAACCCCACCAATCATGGGTGCTGCTGCATTCTTGATGGTTGAATATGTGGGTATCTCGTACGTAGAAGTTATTAAAGCGGCGCTATTGCCTGCTCTTATCTCTTACATCGCCCTGATTTACATTGTTCACTTAGAAGCATGTAAAGCAGGTATGACTGGCCTACCTCGTCGTCACACGCCAACTATCGTACAGAGCCTTCTGTCTTTCACTGGTACCATTTTAGGTCTCTGTGTCATCAGTGCTGCGGTTTACTACGGTGTCGGTTGGACGAAAGATGTCTTTGGCGATGCAGCAACCCCAATTGTTACCGTTGCTCTATTGATCGCTTATGTAGCCTTGGTTCGAGTTTCAGCAAAATATGCGGCTGAAGGCGGCATGGACATCGATGCAGAGCTAACAGAAGTGCCTGATCCAGGCCCTACCATTAAGTCTGGTTTACACTTCCTATTGCCTATCGTGGTTCTTGTTTGGTGTCTGACTGTAGAACGTTTCTCTCCAGGTCTTTCAGCCTTCTGGGCAACGGTATTCATGATCTTCATTTTGATCACACAGCGTCCTTTGATGACTCTTATGAACAAATCGGACGATCTTGCAGAGCAGACTAAAGCAGGTTTCGTTGACCTATTAGAGAGCTTGGTTTCAGGCGCGCGCAACATGATCGGTATCGGTGTAGCAACAGCTGCAGCGGGTACGGTTGTCGGCGTGGTAACTCTGACGGGTATCGGCTTGGTAATGACGGACTTCGTTGAGTTTATCTCAGGCGGTAGCATCATTCTTATGCTGCTATTCACTGCGGTAATCAGCTTAATCCTAGGTATGGGCTTACCAACAACGGCGAACTACATCGTTGTATCAACGCTAATGGCTCCCGTAATTGTTACCTTAGGCGCGGCGCATGGCCTAATCATCCCTCTGATTGCGGTTCACTTGTTCGTGTTCTACTTCGGTATCTTAGCCGATGATACACCTCCGGTTGGTTTGGCAGCCTTTGCGGCCGCCGCGATTGCAAAATCAGACCCGATCCGCACTGGTATTCAAGGCTTTACCTACGATATCCGAACCGCGATATTACCATTCATGTTCATTTTCAATACTCAACTACTATTGATGGGCATTGATTCTTGGTGGCATCTATTCCTCACTATCTTCTCTTCTGTAACTGCGGTACTTATCTTTGCCGCGGCAACGCAAGGTTGGTGGTTTACCAAGAACAAATGGTGGGAAACGATCCTATTATTGGTTCTAACTTTCTCTTTCTTCCGCCCAGGCTTCTGGTGGGACATGATTTATCCAGAAAAAGTTCTTTCACCTGGAGTTGAGATCGCTCAAATCACAGAAGGTCTATCTGTGGGACAATCTCTTGAGTTAAGAGTGGGTGGCGAAAACTTAGAAGGTGACTATTCTGAGAAGACGGTTCGCCTTCCATTTGAAGATTCTGCGACAACAAGTGAAGACCGCCTTGCTTCAATGGGCTTAATGCTGACGAAATCTGAAGACAAGATGATTGTCGACATGGTTGAGTTCGGTAGCCCAGCAGAAGCGGCTGGTATTGACTTTGATTGGGAAATTAAATCAGTTATCCAAGACGCAGAAAGACCAATGAAAGAGTGGGTATTCTTACCATCCCTACTGATTCTTATTGGCTTAGCGATGAACCAAAGAAGGCGTGCTCGTAAGGATGAGATTAGCGCGTAATGGATAGAGCCAAGTAGCGCTCAACTCTATTTGGCTTTATTACATGGAAAGGATAATCACAGCGCTTGGTCAATACTAAGCGCTGATAAAAAAGAGAAAAACACATGTATAAACAAATCCTTGTTCCTGTTGATCTTAACGACAAAGGCTTTTCTGACAAAGCTGTTGAATTAGCGGTATGGCACGCAAAGCACAGCAATGCTGAAATCCATATCTTGAACGTATTGCCAGGCATTCACATGTCGATGGTTGCGTCTTACTTCCCGAAAGATGCCGCGAATCAAATGAAGCTTGATGTAAAAAATCAGCTAAAAGAGTTTGCTGATAAATACATCGACGATGAAGTGGTTTATAAGGTTCACGTTGCGGAAGGTAAAACCTACACAACGATTCTAGATTATGCGGAAAAGCTTGGTGCTGACCTAATTGTAATGCCTAGCCATAAGCGCTCGAAAATCGACAAAGTGGTACTGGGTTCAGTGGCGAGTAAAGTCGTACAGAATTCACCAATTAACGTATTGGTTATCAAGCCTCAAGGCTAATGGCTAATGGCTTCTAGTTAATAAGCTAATAAGCTAATAAGCTAATAAGCTAATAGACCAATAAGCTCTGTCGAACTAAAGACAAAATATCGAAAAAGGTTGGCTCAAAGCCAACCTTTTTTATTTCTACTTCATCAAGTGCAGACTGCTGAATACAACCTAAATTAACTCACTAGATTCTGTGGTTTCCCTTCAACAAACGCATCAATGTTATCCATCAGAATATCGGAAAGCTTCTGAATTGAGCTATCACTGCCCCATGCTACGTGTGGCGTTAACAATAGATTCGGTAAGTGACTATTCGCCAATAACGGATTCGAAATATCTGCGGGTTCTTGTGTGAACACATCCATACCCGCACCCGCAATCTCATGATTGATCAACGCTTCGACCAAGGCTTGCTCATCGACTAATCCACCACGGCCAGCATTAATTAACACCGCACTTGGTTTCATCATTGTAAGCTCTCGCTCCGATATCAGATTTCGAGTCGCTTCGGTCAACGGGCAATGCAAGCTGATCGCATCTGCTTGTTGTAACACCGTATAAAAAGGTAGATACCCCTCTCGACAAGAGTCGGCCCCTTTACGCTCAGCAAAGATGACGTTCATACCAATCGCTTTGGCCAATATCGCGGTCGCTTGCCCTAAACTGCCGCTACCCATTAAACCTAATGTACTGCCTGCAACATCTTGGATTGGATGAGTGAAAAAGCAGAACTGTTTGTCCTTTTGCCATTCGCCGGCCTCGATGTCTTGATGATAACCAACGAGGTTTCGCTTTAGCGTAAACAGCATCGCGATAACATGTTCAGGTACCGATTGAGTCGCGTAGCCTTGCACGTTTGTCACCGCTATGTTCTTGCCATTGCAGTAACCAACATCGACATTGTTCACTCCCGTAGCAGACACTGCAATTAACTTAAGCTGTTGTGCTTGAGCCAAATTCGATTCGTTAAGCACGACCTTGTTGGTAATAACCACATCAGCGCCTTCAATTCGTTCAGACACTTGTTCAGGCGAAGTGAAGTCATACTCCACCCACTGATGTTCAAAGCTAAGGGGTTTTAAATTAATCTGAGATGGGATGGTAGCTCTGTCGAGAAAGACCACTTTCAACTTCGGCATTGTACGTCCTTGCATTGGTATTGATTTAACCATTCTAAGCTTTTAGCTTGCTGTAGTCTGGAAGCTCAGGCGCAATTTCAAAGTGCTGTTCTATTTGTGGCAATGCTTGAGGATAAATATCACATGGCACGAAGGCTTTGAAAAGCTGATTATTAGCCGGATGATAAAAACTCAGTTCGCACGCGTGCAAAGCTAACCTATCACTATACTCAAACGCCTCTGGCGTGGCATAAAACTCGTCGCCAACAATTGGAGTCCCTATCGCCATACAATGAACACGCAACTGATGAGAACGACCAGTGATCGGCAGCAACTTCAATAATGTCGTTTGAGCCTCTTGTTGCTCCACAATATAGCGAGTCTGTGATGGCTTTCCATCCTCGAAGCACACTTTCTGCCTAGGACGATTTGGCCAATCACAAATGAGTGGCAGATCAATCAAGCCCTCTTTTTCCTCTACTGAACCCCATACTCGCGCGTAATAGAGTTTGTGTGTCAGTCGATATTGAAACTGCTTCTTCAAATGACGCTCAGCCTGTTTGTGTTTAGCGAGCAGCATCAATCCCGATGTCGACATGTCCAGTCGATGTACAACCTGAATATCCGGAAAATCCACAACCAACCGACTCCACATACTGTCGTAGTGCTCAGGCAGTCTCCCCGGCACCGAAAGTAGGCCTGCAGGCTTGTTCACCACAAGAATATCATCATCTTGATAGACAATATCAGTCCACGGTTGACGTGGTGGTGTGTACTGTTCTAACGCCATTAGAGCCTCTTAATTACTGGTTAATAAATAACTCACGGTCGATTCGTTTATTAATAAATACAATTTTCAACATTTTCGTACATAAAAGTTGACGAAAATACGAAACATGGTATTGATAAGGTAATGGAAAATAAGAACTAAGCCTCAAAGGAAAAATGATGGAAAGTACGGCTAAAACCACCACAACACCAACCTCCGCACCACTTTCAAGTCTGATTAAATCTCTTGGCCCAGGAATCATGATGGCCGCTGCTGCGGTCGGTGGTTCTCACTTAGTCGCTTCAACGAAAGCTGGCGCCATTTATGGTTGGCAACTAGCCGCACTGATTCTTTTGGTTAACGTATTTAAGTACCCATTCTTTAGAGCCGGCATCCAATATACCCTTGGCACCGGGCAAAGTTTGGTGGAAGGATACTCTAACCTTGGCCGACCTTACCTTGTTATCTTTTCGATACTGAGCGCCATTTCCGCCGTGGTCAATACCGCAGCCTTACTGTTATTCAGTGCAAGCTTGCTTAGTTACTTTGTTCCTTTTGACTTGGCCACCAGCACATTGTGCATGATCGTTTTAGCGACGTGTTTGATCATTCTATTCGCTGGCCATTATCGCGCGCTCGATACGCTGTCCAAAGCGATCATGGCGATCCTGACCATCACAACCTTAGCTGCAGTCGCCATTGCTATTGGGTCTCCCGTTGAACCTGATGCGGCTTTTGTTCCGCCATCACCTTGGTCATTGGCTGCTATTGGCTTTATCGTCGTGACCATGGGTTGGATGCCAGCACCTATCGAGATATCCAGCATCACCTCTATGTGGCTAAAAAGCCAAAAAGAGAAGCAAGAAGTGACTGCTCAATCAGCACTGTTCGATTTCAATGTAGGCTACATTGGCACAGCGTTGCTTGCACTGGTATTCGTTGCTCTAGGTGCACTGGTACTTCACGGTTCTGGCGTTGAACTATCTCGCTCTGGTGTTGGCTTCACCCATCAATTGGTTGGCATCTACGCTTCTACGATTGGTGAATGGTCTCGTCCACTGATCGCTCTTATCGCCTTCTTCTGTATTTTTGGCAGTACCATTACCGTTATCGATGGCTATTCACGCGTACTTGCTGAATCACAACGCCTGTTATTGAAAAAAGAATCTAGCCCAAGAATGCTGCAAGGCTGGATCATCATTGTCTCTCTTGCTGCACTCGCAATTGTAATGTTCTTCAGCGCAGCACTGATGCCAATGCTTGATTTCGCGATGGTGCTTGCTTTTGCGACTACGCCATTCTTCGCATTGCTTAACTTCATCTTAGTCAGTAAAACTAAGCTTCCTGAGGCGCTCGCGATTGGCACTAAGCTAAAATGGTTGTCTGTGGCAGGCCTGGTTTACCTATTTGGTTTCCTAGCCGTATTTGTTTGGTGGAAATGGTTAATGTAATTCCTTTGCCATTACACCTTTCAACAATCAAAACACCTTTCAAACGCTAGATAAAAAGAAGGCCTTCATGATGAAGGCCTTCTTTTGTTAAAGCATTTAGCTCATTCAAAACTAGTTGTGAGAAACCACAATCAAACGTAGCGAATCTAGCTGAACCTGAGCTTTGCTGATGTAACCGGTCAGTTCATTGATTTGAGCTTCGATAACTTCTAGCTCTTCATCACGAATATTAGGGTTGACCGCTTTAAGCGCTTGTAGGCGCTCTAGTTCACCGTTCAAGTTAGTTTGCATATCTTTCTGAGCTTGTTGACGAACTTCTTCAACCTTCGGTAGGACATGCGTCTCACCCGCTTCGATTAGCTTGTGAATCTCGCCTTGTACCGAGTTCACTAGCTTGCTCGCTAAATGACGGTTTACCGGGCTTAGCTGACGGTTAAAGCTATCGAACTCAACCTGAGCAGATAAATCGTTACCACGACCATCCATCATCAAGCGAATCGGCGTCTTAGGTAAGAACTGGCTGATACCGCTGCGCTTTGGCGCTTGTGCATCAACAAGGTAAACCAACTCAAGCAGAATAGTACCGACTGGCAGCGCTTTGTTCTTCAGTAGAGATACCGAAGACGCACCTACACCTTCGCTCAATAGCAGATCAATACCGCCTTGAATCATTGGGTGTTCCCAGCTAATGAAGTTCATGTCTTCACGAGAAAGCGCCGTTTCACGGTCAAACGTGATCGTTGCACCTTCATAAGGTAAGCCTGGGTAGCTTGGTACCATCATGTGTTCAGAAGGTGTCACGACTAGCGCATTTTCACCCTTGTCATCTTGGTTCAGACCAATGGTATCAAACAGGCTCAGAGCGAAAGAAACTAGGTTAGTATCACCATCAGTAGACGCGATCTTTTCTGCAATCTCATGGGCTTTATCGCCACCATTTGAATGCATCTCTAGTAGGCGATCTCGGCCTTTTTCTAGATCCGATTTCAGGCTTTGATTGAGCTTCGCTGATTCTTCAATGACTTCATCAAGCTGCTCGGTGTTACCAGAAGCCAGCATTTCAATCAGTACATCAGAATACTTATCGTAAACTGTGCGACCAGTAGGACAAGTCTCTGCGAATGCATTCAGACCTTCATCGAACCAACGCGCTAGAATCGCTTGCGATGTGCCTTTTAGGTAAGGGACATGAATGTCGATATCACGAAGCTGACCGATACGGTCCAAACGACCAATACGTTGCTCAAGCAAATCCGGGTTAAACGGAAGATCGAACATCACTAACTGGTTAGCAAACTGGAAGTTACGACCTTCAGAACCGATTTCGCTACAGATAAGCACCTGAGCGCCGCCCTCTTCTTGAGCAAAGTAAGCCGCAGCTTTATCACGTTCTAGAATCGACATGCCTTCGTGGAATACCGTTGCACGCACACCTTCACGCTCACGCAGTGCTTGCTCCAGTTGCAGAGCCGTACTCGCACGCGACGCGATCACTAAGATCTTTTCGCTACGCTTGTCTTGGATCTTTTCAATCAACCAGTTCACACGTGAATCGAACTGCCACCAGCTTGAGTCTTCACCTTCAAATTCTTGGAAGATCTCTTCTGGGTACAACATCTTCATTGCACGAGCTTCTGGCGCCATCTTGCCACCGATCATGCCTGATACACGCATCGAGGTTGTGTACTGCGTTGGAATGTCCATCGGCAGTAGGTTTACATTACGCTTAGGGAAGCCTTTAATTGCAGCACGCGTGTTTCTGAATAGAACACGACCTGTACCATGGCGATCCATAAGGTTATCAATCAATTCTTGGCGAGCTAACGCTTGCTCTTCTTCGCTGCTGTCGCCTTCGATAACGCGGAATAGAGGCTCAACATCTTGTTCAGACAGAAGCTCTGTAATCTGGTTCTTCGCGCTGTTTTCAAGCTTCACGCCAGAGAACAATGCCGTTACTGCATCAGCAACAGGGGCGTATTGATCTTCTTCTTCAACGAATGCTTCGTAATCGTAGAAGCGATCAGGATCAAGCAGACGCAGACGCGCAAAGTGGCTCTCACGACCCAGCTGTTCAGGGGTCGCTGTCAATAGTAGTACGCCAGAGGTGTTTTCAGCGAGGCCTTCAACCACTTGATATTCACGGCTTGGCTTATCTTGGCTCCACTCAAGGTGGTGTGCTTCATCGACAACCAATAGATCCCACTCACCTTCAAGTGCTTGCTCGTAGCGCTTGCGGCTCTTACGTAGGAAATCCAGTGAACACAGAACGTATTGTTGAGTATCAAATGGGTTATCTGATTCAGCAAAAGATTCAATACAGCGCTCTTCATCAAAGATAGAAAAGTGCAGGTTGAAACGACGCATCATCTCGACAAGCCATTGATGTTGTAGCGTTTCAGGCACCACAATCAGAATACGCTCAGCACGGCCAGACAACACCTGTTGGTGGATGATCATGCCCGCTTCGATGGTTTTACCTAGGCCAACTTCATCGGCGAGTAAAACACGCGGTGCGTGACGACGACCCACTTCGTGAGCAATGTAAAGCTGATGAGGGATAAGACCTGCACGCATACCACACAAGCCGCGCATTGGGCTCTTGTGTTGTTGATATTGATTGCTTAAAGCACGGTAGCGCAAGACAAAGTTATCCATGCGATCAATTTGACCTGCATACAATTTATCTTGCGGTTTATTAAAACGGATTTGGTTGCTTAAGAAGATTTCTCGTAGAGCCACATCCACTTCTTGAGTATCTTCACGAGTACCCATGTAAGTCAGAATGCCTTTATCTTCGATCACTTGTTCAACCGATAAAGACCAACCCTCTTGGCACTCGATGACGTCGCCGACATTAAACGTTACTCGGGTTACGGGAGCATCCGTTCGTGCATACACACGATTCTCTTCTGATGCTGCAAACATTACTGTCACTGTTCGAGCATCCATTGCTACAACGGTACCTAAACCTAAATCGCTCTCCGTATCGCTTATCCAGCGTTGCCCCAAAGCAAATGTCATGAATCGACTACCTCAATCTTATAGTTGGAATTTGGTCTTTTTAACTGCATTGTTATCAGAATTTTCTGACTCTCAAAATAAAAATATAGCTAAAAATGCCTAATTTGCAGCCACTTTTAAAGTGCGCTTAAGATAAAAATCATCTTAAGGAAATGGTGCAGAAAAAGGTCGCTAATCTTACTCGATACTGTGATTTAGGTCACGTCTAAAGGCTGCTATTTCATGCTTTTTTTCTGTTTTCGCTAATGCAATCAAACTGTCAAAAATTCATGGTTACTCTAGAGGGAGTAGATAAGTTATTTCGAGCAGACTCTTAATATTTGAGCTATTACTACTAGAGGTAGGATCTACTCGGTGTACTTTTGATAAGTGCTTGATAGTAATGCCGTCAAACACATCAAGAGTTTGCTAGCGTTCAATCAACCCATTCGAGCCACGTGGTGGCAAGGAGATGCTATGGGCGATACCAATCGGAAATTATTTGTTCTAGATACCAATATCTTACTTCACGAACCCTTTGCTATATTTTCGTTTCAGGAACACGATGTCGTCATCCCAATGACGGTACTCGAAGAACTCGACAGAATTAAGGACAGTAAACGCGATGTTGCTCGCGATGCCAGAGTCGCAATCAGAGCATTAGAAGATCTTTTCCATGACGCAACCCCAGACAAAATATCCGAAGGCATTCCTTTCTCAACCGATGTAAGCGCTTCAGGCACTATTTCAATACTCGCAGACTACGAACTCCAAGAAAGCATTAAAGCCTTTGCCGACGATAAGGCTGGCGACAACCGCATCCTCAACGGCGTGTTGTACTTACAAAATAAACGTGCACCGCGAGAAGTAGTACTCATTACCAAAGACATCAACATGCGTTTGCGAGCTAAAGGTGCAGGGGTACGCTTTGTTGAGGACTACCAAACCGACCAATTAATCGATGACGTTCAATATCTCACAAAGGGCTTTCAACAGCTTGAAGGGTCATTTTGGGATGGTATAGACAATGTTGAGAGTAAGAGTCTTGGAGGGAAAACACTGCACACCCTCGCAAGAACACCGTTCGAACCCACTTTCATTAACCAGTACATTATTGATCAAGACAGTGACTTTGCTGCTCGTGTCGAAGAGATTGAACCCGAAACTATCACTCTGCGAGACTTAAGCCGAGAACGATTAATGAACCGCAGGGCGTGGGACATTACGCCAAAGAACATCTATCAAGGCATGGCGATTGATGCCTTACTTGATCCCGATATTGATTTGGTGATTTTAACTGGTGCTGCGGGGAGCGGGAAAACCTTGCTTGCCATGGCAGCCGCTCTTGAACAAACCATTGAGCGCAAACATTTCGATAAGATCATCGTAACCCGAAACACACCGGACATCGGTGAATCCATTGGTTTCCTTCCCGGAACCGAGGAAGAGAAGATGTTACCTTGGTTAGCTGCGGTGACCGATACACTCGAAGCGCTGCACAAGAATGATCACTGCACCGAAGGGTCGATGAAATACATCTGCGATAAAGCCAATATCCAGTTCAAATCCATCAACTTCATGCGTGGCCGCTCGATCCAGAATGCGTTTGTACTGCTGGATGAGTGTCAAAACCTCACAGCTTCGCAAATCAAAACCATCATCACCCGTTGTGGTGAAGGCACCAAGATCGTCTGTTCAGGAAACCTGGCTCAGATAGATTCTTCCTACTTAACTCCTGTGACATCAGGGCTTACCTACATGGTCGAGCGTTTTAAAAACTTCGAAGGCAGTGCCAATATCCACCTTAATGGAGTGGTGCGTAGTCGACTGGCAGAGTTTGCTGAAGAGAACATGTAATGGTTCTGTATAGCTCACTAAATCAATAACCTAAAAACAAAAAAGCGCCTCACATTGGAGGCGCTTTCAAACTATTTTATGACGGGGGTTTTTGAAGCTAACTCGTGCTGCTGACCTGAATTACTCAGTACCACCAACCGTTAGAGAGTCTAGTTTCAATGTTGGTTGACCAACACCGACTGGTACGCTTTGGCCAGCCTTACCACACACACCAACACCGCGGTCGATGCTTAGGTCGTTACCAACCATAGATACTTGCTGCATCGCTTCGATACCAGAACCAATTAGCGTTGCGCCCCTCACTGGGTGAGTGATCTTACCGTTTTCAATCATGTACGCTTCAGAAGCCGAGAAAACAAATTTACCGGAAGTAATATCAACCTGACCGCCACCGAAGTTCGGTGCGTAGATGCCTTTTTCAACCGTAGCAATGATCTCTTCAGGAGTGTGCTCTCCCGGTAGCATGTATGTGTTGGTCATACGCGGCATTGGAAGATGCGCGTAAGATTCACGACGACCGTTACCTGTTGGTGCCACACCCATTAGGCGAGCATTCAACTTATCTTGCATGTAGCCTTTTAGGATACCGTTTTCGATTAGCGTGTTGTACTGACCATTAACACCTTCATCATCCACGTTTAATGAACCACGAAGATCAGTCAATGTACCGTCATCAACAATCGTACATAGGCTTGAAGTGACTTGCTCGCCGATCTTGCCAGAGAAGACTGAAGATTCTTTACGGTTAAAGTCACCTTCTAAACCGTGACCTACCGCTTCGTGTAGAAGAACGCCTGGCCAACCAGAACCCAGAACAACTGGCATTGCGCCCGCAGGAGCAGCGACAGCTTCAAGGTTAACTAGCGCTTGGCGAATAGCTTCATCAGCAAATTGGTAAGCAACTTGAGAGCCGTCAACATCACTTAAGAAGAAATCGTAACCAAAACGACCACCGCCACCAGCACTGCCACGTTCACGACGATCGCCTTTCTGAGCAAGTACGCTAATAGACAAGCGAACCAGCGGGCGAATATCACCAGCGAAAGTGCCGTCAGTCGCGGCAACAAGCATTTGCTCGTGTACACCGCTTAGGCTCACTGAAACCTCAGCAATCATCGGTTCCTTGGTGCGAATGTAAGCATCAAGTGCTTTTAGTAATTCTGTTTTCTGTTGTTTTTCCCAGCTTGCTAGCGGGTTAACTGCGTCATAGTAAGCTTGGTTCGAGTTACGCTTGAATGCATGAACTTTGCCGTTTTGACCTTGCTTCGCAATACCACGAGCTGCAATTGCGCTCTGCTTAAGACCATCCAATTGGATTTGATCTGAGTAAGCAAAACCGGTTTTTTCGCCAGATACTGCACGAACACCAACACCGCAGTCGATATTAAAAGAGCCATCTTTAATAATGCTATCTTCTAGTACCAACGACTCGTGCCAGCTCGATTGGAAATAGATATCAGCATAATCAATTTGGCGGGTAGCAATGCTCGCCAGTGTATCTGCGATATTTTGCTCCGTCAGCCCTGTCGGGTTCAGTAGCGCTTCTTCAATTTGATTAATGCTCATAAATGGCTCTTGTTTAAAATTAAAATTGATTGGTAAATCGAGAGTGCTGCGCTATTGGCATATTCTGCCTGATCGATTCGCAACTGGATGTGTCTATCTCAACCACCATACTTTTAGGGGCTTGGTCTAACTGTGCGACCACTCGCCCCCATGGATCAACCACCATTGAGTGTCCCCATGTTTCTCTTTGGCAAGGATGTTTCCCCCCTTGCCCTACCGCGACAATCCAAGACTGAGTCTCGATGGCACGGCACCTTAATAAGGCTTCCCAGTGTGCTTGACCTGTAACGGCCGTAAACGCCGCGGGAACCACGATGATCTGCGCACCTTGCTTACGTAACTCTGAATACAAGTGAGGAAAGCGCACATCATAACAAATACTCAAACCTAAGCGACCAAAAGGCGTTTCCGTCGTCACAACTCGGTCACCCGGCGTGAAAATATCGGACTCGCGATAACATTTATGTGTATCGGCGACATCAACATCGAACATATGCAGCTTATCGTAATGAGTCACTAGAGCGCCAAAATCATCGATAACCAATGTGGTGGTGGTGACACCTGCTGCGGTTCGAATTGGCATGCTACCGACAACGACCCAAACACGGTGCCGTTTTGCTAGCTCAGATAATTTCTGCTGCAAAGGTCCATTATTCAGAGGTTCGGCATATTGGTGATAATCGGCTTTATTGCCGAACACTAATGCATTCTCAGGACACACAACCCACTTAGCCCCTAACGCTTTGCACTTTGCTACCTCGTGCTCAAGGTAATCAAGGTTATGCTCAGGGACTGGGCCTGAAGTCATTTGAATCAATCCAACACAATCCATGTGCACCGCTTCTCCATTCATTATGATTCAGAAATCCGAATTTAGCCGCATATAAACTGACTCGCCTCTAACGACTATTCCGCTAATTTCCTCAGTTTTTCTGGTAACTGAAACTCACCCGAGCTACGCGAAAGCTCGCTTACTATTGGTGAATCTAGTGGCCCTTTTACTGAGTAGTTTACTTGAGTAAAGACCTCAACAACCGGTGAAATAACCGTGGTCACCGCCAATACATACAGCGCCGTTTGTGGGGTTACGGCAAACGCCGTTAATACAGGAATTCCTGAAGTGATATCTGGAGTGAAGTTAACCTCAGCATCGACCTGACGAGTGTTTAGATTCGCGATACCTTTGATCTTCATCTCACCGGCAACCGCATCCATGTTCAGATCATTGGTTAAGAAGATACCATTTTGGATCTCGCCAGTACCCGTAATACTGTTGAATGCCATGCCTTTATCAAACACATCAGAGAAATCGAGCTGCATCTTACGGATAATCGAATCTAGACTAAACAAACCAAGCAATCGAGCGGCGCCACTCACGTCCGAGATGATGCCTTTACCCAGCTTGGTTTTAACGTTGCCGTCGATGGTATCCATCTGAATACCCCACGGAGAACCGTCCCATTCAAGCTGACCTTCCAATGCAAAAGGTGCTTTTTGAATCCCGGAAGTAATACCGAAGCGCTCCATTAACTCACTGTTATTTTCACCTTCGACATCAATCGATAACGATGAATGACTCTTGTCACCATTCAGTGCCCACCAGCCACTCACATCGGCTTTATTGTTTCCGCTTCGGACTTGAATCTTATTCCACTCAATACGATCGTCTTGCCTTGCTAGCTCAATATCGACCTTACCTACTTTATAGCCTTGCAACCAAAAATCGTTCAGTGTGAGTTTAAGATTTGGCATCGCATCATAGATCTTTTTATCGAGTTCAGAGATCAATGGAGCTTCTTGTTCTTTTCGTTGCAGCAGTTGCTCTTGATTTTTCTTGTCACTCCATTCAGGAACGAACAAATGCAGACGATCTAGAGACACCGTTAAGTCGTAAGGGGGCAAATAATTGATATCCCCTTCGATCTCTTGGCTAGTCACTTCCATTTGCCAAGCTTCTTTATTCTTACGGGCACTAAAATCGACGTCATTCCAAGCTATGCCACCTAAGATCAGCTCTTTACTCTCAAAAGTAATACGGCTAGGCGCAGGAATGGTTGGCGTGTTCATTTGGCTAAGCACTGCTGTTGATGGCTTCACGGGTTCCATCGCAACCGCTAACCAATCATCGGCATTAAATTTGTCAGTACGAATTAAGGCATGATGCCCAACAACAGGGCTAATTTTATAACCACCACGGCCCAACACTAAATTGGTTGCCGTGAGCTCTGGAACCTCACCCGTAATATCAATTTCAGCTTGATATTTGGTATTCGGCAGCTGCAGGCGCGCAGTAATGGCTTCTTGGTTACCCGAGGCTTGCAGCCTAGCAGAACCACTCTCCAAGGATTTTTTCGCCAAAGGATAAGGGTAATCACTGGCTAAATACTTAAGATCTGACTGTAAGTCTAACTGGTAGCTAAAACCTATATCGTTGAGTTGAATATCAATCTGGCTTTGCCATTGCGCATGACCCGACAAGCGACTCAACCACTGTTCGCCAATATAAGGCTCTAGAGGTTTCACGTCCCAGTCACCTAAAACATCGATATCAACCGCATAACCTGGGCCGTCATTAAGGCCTTTAAAATCAACAGAGATGCCTTGCTTTAGTAAGTCAGCGGATAAACCATTCGCCGTGATGACATCATTATCAAACTCGATACGTCCGGTGGTGTTTTCGAGCACCATTGGCGGCGCTTCAATCTCAACATGGTTATCTTTGAGATCGGCATAGCCCCACGCTCTTGGCTCTTTTTCGGAATCAAAAGGAATATTGAGTTGGAATTCAGACGATACATCACCACTCACTTGCAGCGCCGTTAAGGCAGCACCGACAGAGTCGACCAATGGCGAGGCCGTCATATAATCACGAACAGCATTACCCGAAGCGGTCGCTTTGGCTTCAATCTCGATGTGGCCGCCTTCCCCTAGATAAGGAATACGCCCAGTAATACGGTCAGCCGTTACGTCCATCAATTGAGCAGAGCGCGAATCAAGATGCATCGCATCATTTTCAAACAGGAGATCAAGCTGAAGATCGGTGATCAGTGGCCATCCAGTATCAAAACTGAACTTTGCATTTTCTAGGCCAACCCAAACTTGGAAGATCCCGTCATGGTTGGTGTATGGGTATTGACCCAACTCACCGTGCCATAACAGTTTCACAGTATCGGCTTTACCCGCTTGAATCGCAGTAGAAAGGTAGTCGGTTAGATCTTGTCCAAGTGCCAACGTCGGTAAATAACGCCAGGTTTCACCCACATTGTAAGCGTCCGCTTCACCGTAGAAAGACAAGAACGGGCTCGCATCATTCGGGAAGTCCAAACGAAAGGCACCCAAAACTTGTAAATCTGGCGTTGCTGCGGTGATTTTATCAGACCAAAGCTTCCAGCCGTTTTCATCTTGCTGCCAAACAATATCAACCTGACCTTGTCTGATATTGAGAGGCGCTTGGAATACATCGCCATAAGGGAACACATCATCAATAACATGAAGGTTCGCTTTCGCTTGTGACGTAGAACCAAACACACTGCCTGAGACTTGGCTAAAGCCCGGAACTAATTCCCATTGCTCGATGGCAAGATCACTAAAACTCGCTGAATAACGTAAGCTTTCGATACCAGAATCCATTGAGACCCGAATATCAGAAACGGATCCACCTGGCTTCAACGAATTAATCATTTGGGTGGATTGCTCGGAGTCCGGCATTAACTTAATAAGAGGAGTAATTGCCTCAATATTCAGTTCAGAAACATTCAGTTGCCACGGACCTTTGTCCCATTTGAAGGCAACATCTAACTCAGGCCAAGGCGTATCATCCGTTCTAAGATTAAGTGAGTGACCATTCACTTGCCATCCATCATCAATGGGAGACAACTTAAAGACGCCTGATTCAAGCATTAAGTCATGTTGGCCATCTTCGTTCCAACTCAGTTCCGAAGGCAGCACTTCTACGTAAGCATTTACCGGCTTACTGTTTTGCAAGGTAACCCAACTGTTCAGGCTCACCGTGCCCGTTTCTATGCCCGACTCAGCCTGCATGTAACGAGTTAGCCATGGTTTAACCGAGATGTTTTCTGCACTCACATAGAACTCACCGGTTACGTCGGTCAATGAGCCACCATCGATAAAGTTAGCACTTACTGACAACGAGTTGAGATTGGCGTCTTTAATGCTCACCACACCTTCCGCAAGGTGGTGTTTACCTGAGTTTTTCCACTTTAAGGTTTCAATATCGAGTTGGCGCTCTTCATCAGAGATGGTTCGATACAAAAGTGAGGAGTCTTTGGCGGTCACATCCACTAGCGTTTTGAGTAGCAAGTTGTCCAGCTCTTGCATAACCCGCTTTGAGGAGCCCGATTCTTTAGGTTTATCTTTGCCGTTCTGACCCGCAAACAGATCGATCGAACGTATATCCAGATACATTCGATTCATTACAAGGTCGGCAACAACAGGACGCATCTGTACCAGAGATTGAATCAAATCAAATTCAACTTCGACACGTTCTACAGAGAAGGTTACATCTTCAGCATTAGGAAGACGGGCTTGAACGCCTTGCAGCGCGATTGAGGGATGGGTGTTACGCCAAAATCCACCCACATCTTGAATAGAAAATTCAAAACCGGAATGTTGGTTTACCCAAAGCTCAATCTCAGATTGATACTTATTTAAATTGGGTAAGGCGACACGCAGTGTAGTAACAGCAATGGCTAGTGTTACTAAGAGAGTAACCACTAACCACAGACACGTACGTAAAATCAGAGTAACACTAGAACTCACAAAATATCCATTACATCATAACGACATCAAACTGCTCTTGTATGTACAGAGGCTCAGCCTGAATTTTCACTTGTTTACCAATAAAGACTTCAAGCTCCGCAAGCGCATGAGACTCTTCACCCTCTAATGCCTCGGCAACCGCTGCTGCCGCATAAACCACGAACTTATCCGCATCGTAGGCACGATTTACACGAGTAATTTCTCGAAGTATTTCATAACACACGGTTTCGACTGTCTTCACACTGCCACGACCTTCACAGGCAGGACAGCTAGAACACAGAATATGCTCAATACTTTCACGAGTACGTTTACGAGTCATCTCAACCAAACCAAGCTGTGTGAAGCCGTTAATATTGGTTTTCACACGGTCTTTGTCGAGTGCGGCTTCTAAAGAAGTTAGTACTCGCTTACGGTGTTCTTCAGACAACATATCGATAAAGTCGATAATGATGATGCCGCCTAAGTTACGCAGGCGAAGTTGACGAGCAATCGCTTGTGTCGCTTCTACGTTGGTATTGAAAATCGTTTCTTCTAAATTACGACGACCAACAAAGGCACCAGTATTGATGTCGACGGTTGTCATCGCTTCTGTTTGGTCGATAATCAGATACCCACCAGACTTCAATTCTACTTTACGATCCAGTGAACGCTGAATTTCATTCTCAGTGTCGTACATATCGAAGATCGGTTTATCACCTTCGTACAGCTCAAGCTTATCGGTAAGCTCAGGTACGTACTCCGAAGTAAACTCTTTCAGGTTTTCAAACTCTAGTCGAGAATCGACCTGAATCTTACTCAGCTCAGTACCCACAAAATCACGTAAGATACGTTGACTTAAACACAGCTCACCATATAAACGCGTGCGAGCCTTATGCTTACCACGACGCTCTAATACTTTGAGCCACAAACGCTTCAAGAAAGCAGCGTCTTGTTCAAGCTCATTAAAATCAGCACCTTCAGCGGCAGTACGGATGATAAAGCCACCGTGCTCATCACAGTAACGAGATACAGCTTTTTTAAGACGATTACGTTCTGATTCGCTTTCGATACGCTGGGAAACACCTACATGGCTGGCTCCCGGCATAAACACCAAGTAACGAGATGGCAAAGTGATATCAGTCGTTAAACGAGCGCCTTTTGTTCCAAGAGGATCTTTAACAACCTGAACCACAATATCCTGACCTTGACGGACAAGCTCAGAAATATCACGTACCTGAAACTGCTTCTTTTCATTTTCAGCAACACATTCAGTGTGCGGAACAATGTCTGAGGCATGTAAAAATGCTGCTTTCTCAAGGCCTATATCCACAAATGCAGCCTGCATTCCAGGAAGAACACGGCTTACACGTCCTTTATAGATATTTCCTACGATACCGCGTCGAGCATCTCGTTCGACATGGATCTCTTGAAGAGCTCCCCCTTCAATCATGGCCACACGAGTTTCACTCGGGGTCACGTTCAGCAACAATTCAGCACTCATGGTGCACCTCAGATTAGTAATTATAAGAATTCTTGCAGTAGCTGGTCCGTTTCAAATAAAGGTAAGCCGACAACGGCGTAATAACTACCTTCAATTCGGGTAACAAAGCGTCCACCCAAACCTTGAATCCCATAGCTACCGGCTTTGTCGCATGGCTCCCCTGTTTGCCAGTATTGTTCTATTTCTTTTTCACTGAGGGGTTTAAACCATACGTCGGTAATAATGATTTCTGTTTTTTGTTTTTCAGCAGAAACGACAGAAACCGCCGTCATGACTTGATGACGTTCATTCGCTAACTGAGTAAGCATACGCTTAGAATCAGCAAGGTCTGCAGGCTTCTCGAGCACTTGCCCTTGGCTGACCACAACAGTATCAGAGCCAAGGACTACTATTTTAGAGTCAAGAGCTACGATATCTGAGCCAACAGCCGCAACATCAGAGCCTAGAGCGAGATTGTCGGAACTAGAAACTACAGTATCAGAACCAGTAACGACATGCTGCTTTTCAGAAGAATTCTCTGTTAATAAAGAAAGCGCTGCTAAGGCTTTATCTAAAGATAGACGTTGAACGTACTCTTCGGCGGTTTCTTGGGCGTGTTTACACTCTTCTACATTGGTCACAAGGACAGAAAACTCATAACCAAGCTGGGATAACAATTCTTTGCGGCGTGGTGAGCCGGATGCCAAAACTAAATGTTTCTTTTCCATTGTCATATTACCTCACATGCCAATGGCGACGGACTCGTCTCATTAATAAAAACATCCACGGCCAAAGTATACAGTTAATCAATGCGCTCCATAGCGATAATGGATTAAAAACGACATCTTGAATCAAATATTCACCAAAGAAGATCAACACTTCAAACAATACCGTTAAAGCCGCGATGATCATGGCTTGTTGCCACAACGCCATGTTGCGGATCACGAGGAAGTTGAGTGCAATAATGTACATCACGATTGCCATCATCATCCCACGAATACCTAACGTAGAACCGATCAAAAGATCCCACAATAAGCCTAGAATCAAAGCACTACCCACGTTAACACGGTGAGGAAGAGCAAGAACCCAGTAACAGGTAACCAGCAATAGCCAAGACGGCCTGAATAGATCCAAACTACCAGGCCAAGGGATCGTCTGCAGAATAAGCGCGATCAAAAATGAGCAACCAATTACTACCTTGCTTCTTAAAACGCTATTGGCCATCTTCGCCCTCTAACAATGCTTGTTCTATGCTGGATTGATCCGCTTGCATCTGTTTGTTCTCGTCTGGCCATACAAGCAGCAAGTATCTGAGCTTATCAAACTCAACCACTGGTTCTGCTTTAATAACGGCGAACTCACGTTTCGGGTCGTAATCAACCGCAGAAACATAAGCCACTGGATAACCTTCTGGATATACCCCACCCAAACCAGAGGTCACAAGTAAATCTTCTTCTTGAATATCTGTACTGGTTGGAATGTGTTCTAGCTGAATCTCATCAATGTTGCCATTACCCGAAGCAATCACACGAATATCGTTACGAATAACCTGCACGGGAATCGCATTGTTTGCATCAGTGAGTAGAAGGACACGGCTATTATGAGCAGCAACAAAGGTAACTTGACCGACAATGCCTTTCTCGTTGATCACCGGTTGACCTTCATATACTCCATCAATCAAGCCTTTATCGATCACAACTTGATGACGATACGGTGAAGTATCAACAGCCATAACTTCTGTGACGACTTTCTTCTCATCACGGATAAACGGAGAGCCCAATAGCTTACGAAGGCGCTTGTTTTCCTCTTGATATTGCTCAAGCAAAATCAGCTCGCTCTTCAGACGCAAGACTTCTCGTTTAATATTATGGTTGGATTCGATTAGCCCTTTGCGAGTGCTAAAACGGTCGTATACACCATCGAACATAGTGCGAGGCAAGTTGGCTGCATACTGGATAGGCGCAACCATGCTGTTCAATAGATAGCGGACATTTGAGAAAGCATCTAAACGACTATCAGCCAGCATAAGGCTGGCTGATAAAATTACAGCAAAAAACAGGCGCAATTGTAGAGAGGGACCTCTACCAAAAATTGGCTTCATTCTATATTTGGTCCTAGAGCTACATTTGATCCTATAGACAAGGTCCTAGGCTCTTTACATAAAACTAGATAAGAAAAGAGCCTAACACTAGATATTATTCTTCGCTGAACAGATCGCCGCCGTGCATGTCGATCATCTCTAGGGCTTTACCGCCACCTAGAGCAACACACGTTAGTGGCTCTTCTGCAACAACAACAGGGATACCTGTTTCTTCTGTTAGCAGACGATCAAGGTCTTTAAGTAGTGCACCACCACCGGTTAGTACCATACCATTTTCTGAGATATCAGAAGCTAACTCTGGCGGACACTGTTCAAGTGCAACCATTACTGCAGATACGATGCCAGATAGAGGCTCTTGAAGCGCTTCAAGGATTTCGTTTGAGTTTAGGCTAAAGCTACGAGGAACACCTTCTGCAAGGTTACGACCACGAACTTCGATCTCTTGCACGTCATCGCCAGGGTAAGCTGAACCGATTTCGTGTTTAATCTTCTCTGCTGTCGCTTCACCAATCAAGCTGCCGTAGTTACGACGAACGTAGTTGATGATTGCTTCATCAAAACGGTCACCACCGATACGAACAGAAGACGAGTAAACTACGCCATTCAGTGAGATAACCGCAACTTCAGTAGTACCACCACCGATATCAACCACCATTGAACCTGTTGGCTCAGATACACGTAGCCCAGCACCAATCGCAGCAGCCATTGGCTCATCGATTAGGTAAACCTCACGAGCACCAGCACCTAGCGCTGATTCACGGATAGCACGACGCTCAACCTGAGTTGAACCACAAGGTACACAAACCAAAACACGAGGGCTTGGTTTAAGCACACTGTTATCATGCACTTGCTTAATAAAGTGCTGAAGCATTTTTTCGGTTACGTAAAAGTCAGCAATTACACCGTCTTTCATTGGGCGGATCGCTGAAATGTTACCAGGCGTACGACCAAGCATTTGCTTAGCAGCGTGACCAACCGCAGCGACACTCTTTGCAGACCCCGTACGATCTTGGCGAATAGCGACAACGGAAGGCTCATCAAGAACGATGCCTTGGCCTTTTACATATATAAGGGTATTGGCTGTACCTAAATCAATCGATAGGTCGTTTGAAAACATGCCACGAAGTTTTTTAAACATATTCTTCGCTCATCCTGCAAGAATTAGAAGACAAAAATTGCACTAAATGTACCAATGCCTTGCTGTCACGGCAAGGCATTGAAGTATAAACATGGACTGAAACCCGCAATTTCTTACAGATTCCTAACTTAAGGGGCAAAAATTATATTTTTACTGACCTGTTAAACCGCTTTCACCTCGGTAAATCACTCGATCGTTACCGCGGTAGATACCAAATGTGACGACGGTGGAGGGATCCTGCTCTCCATTTGCCTCATCCGAAACTTTATCGCTACCCCAATCGTATCTGAGCCATGGAATATCATCCATATTTTGCCACAACTGTACTTGTTCACGCGCGCTTACACCTGCACCTTGAGAAGCCGTCAGGTTACGAGATTCTCCATCAGAGACCAGTCCGCCATTAGCGAGTGTTACTGTCGTGGTAACACTGTCGTCTTCTGACCAAATAACATCGCTAGCGCTCGTAGAAGCTTCGACGTTTGTAGCATTATCATCTTCATTAAGAACAAAGCGACTGCCATTCCAATACTCAACTCTTAGAGGAATAGTAATTGTTGCTCCTGAATTACCACCAACATCGTCTAAGTCCATTCGACCAAAGCGAATATCGGGCTGCGCGGTTAGGAGTTGAGGATCTCTACTCCCCTCCTCGTTCTGATAAGCAACCGGATCATCACTTACAGAACCAGTGTGAGTAATTGATATATCTGTTGAGTTGCCATTAGTACCGTTGTAAGGACCATCCTCATAATTATTAGCCATTGATAATTTTTCGAGACATAGTTCTGAATCACAGTCAGTTGAAGGAGAAGTTTCACTTAATGTAAAAGTACCAATACTTCGATTATCAGTAGCAGTCCACTCTTTGTTAGGTACAGGAGCATTAAAGCGGTCACCAAAATTTGGCTCAAATAATGAGAAACCCGCCGTTAACGTGCTATCAAATGATGCATAATTTTCAATCGCGTTCCCTAGAGCATTTAGCGCCTCAACTTCAAATTCGACACCATCGAATGGTTGATTCATATAAGCAAAGCTTTGCTCACTTACTCCACTTCCTGGATAGTCCCAAATTGGAGTACCTATCGTGGAGAAATATTTTGGATAAAAGCGACCTACTAGTTCCGTATCTTCATTTAGATCCATAGTAAGGTACGTAGCATTTGTCTTAAATTGCACAGAGCCGACTTCATCCCATAAATAATTTGAAATCACAAGTTCGGAAGAGTTATCAAACGGTCCTACCACCGCTGGCGTTATATTTAAATTGTCATCAACAATGTTGGGATAAACTAATTTAAAAGACACATTGATAGGACCGGAATCTAGTGCATAGTTAGTAGTTACATCTAAATTACACTCGTCTCCACTACCAAATACAATTGGTCGATACTTGACAGAAAAGTTCTCACCTGAAGCCATAAACCCGGGGCTTCCAGTCGTCGTTGCTGGATTTGAATTTGTTGTTACAGACGTCTCTTTTATATCACAAATCGCAATTTTCCACGGTCTAGCTTTAAACTCAACCTGTCCAACCACCTGCTTTATTGTGCCCTCTGGGCAACCTTGTGCATTAGGGAAATCATCGCACGAAACAGGAGCCTTTAGAGCACCTTCAAACCATCCAGATTCATCGAATTTAAGACTAATACTCCCTTCAGCATTGGTTACTGAAGCATCAAGTTTTAAAGACGCACTATTTCCCGAGCTAGGGGTAAATTTAGTCTGAGTTACATTACTCTCGTCCAAATCGACAGAATAGCCTAATGAAATAGGCTTACCCGTGTTATCACACGCCAGTGCCTTTATCGGGATTGAATCTTTCTCTTGACCCGCTATCAGTTCGATAAACTTTTCGTTATTGACTTCAAATTTTAGTGGCACAAAGATAAGGTCGCTAGTATCTTCAATCGCACTTCCAACTACATTAGCCGTTACAGGAATAGCGCCATATTGGTTACCATCTCGACTATCGATATCAAAAACAAACCGCTTATTCTGACTGTCAAATGAGCCACCACTAAAAGTGACGCCCTGCGCGCTTATTGATACCGTTTCTCCATCCACACTATCCATTGGCTGATCGTTATCATCATAGGGAATTACATAGACTTGAGCTGTATCATCACAAGTTAAGTGGTAATTATTAGGTTCGATTTCTATATATTTTATAGTGGGTTCTGTAGGTGTATAACATCCAGTTAAACTTTGAGCTTTTATGTAGCTAGTGTCTCTTGCTCTAAACGTAACTCTAGGAGCTGTTATTGCTCCAGTCATTTGAAAACGGGCTACATTATTGACATCAAAGCCAACGCTAGCAGACTCTGGAGATATATACACATTTGCATTTAAGCGAATATCACTACCATTTTGCGGCCAAAACGCAGCAAGAGCTCCATGCCCAATAAAAGTTAATTTATTATGATCATAATTAGAGTCTGGATCACTCTGATCATTCTTGCCCGCATTTATGTATATACGACTTTTTTGATAAAAATTAATATGGTTATAGTGAATAACAACGGGGCCATCACCTTGCACCTGAATATAAGAATCGTTGTGATTGAAGTTAATGCTATCAATCCAGTATTCGCCAGCTGGAAAAATAACAGTGCTATTGTTTGCACTAAAAGATAATGAAGTATAATAGTACTGCGTTGCAATCGTGCTTTGATTATTACCAGCAGCTATCAATTCCCCACCGGAAGCACTAAAAGTTGCTGTATCAGGCACGCCAAACGGAAACAAATTCTTAGTCGTACTAACTGTGCAGCTGCCACCATTGTTTTGGCCATCTTTGTACACACAGGCACCAATACCAGAAACGCTAGAAGAAGAAAAACCTATGGCTTCTGATTTAGATAGTTGGTTTAAGTAGATATTATTTCCACTACCATTGCCCGAAGATATATTTAATGCCCCGTCCCAAGGTATCCACTCTCCCGGATTAGAGCTAGGGCGATAACGATTCGACTGCAACATTTCAGGAAAGTAGTCACACTTTTCAATAGGTAGCATTACTCTTTCAAAAGCAAAGTAACCAACCTCTTCCGGTATATGAGTACGGTCTCTAAAATCTTCATCTACAACAAAACTAACCTTATCGTTATTGATGTTACAACGGCGTAACCAACCTCCGTGCCCACCAGCTCTCTCTTGTTTATTGGCGATGATCCCATCAATACTACTTAGAGAGCTAGTGGCGTACTTATCTTCACAACCGTCTAGCATTGGGTCACTACCACTTTGACTTGGCGTATCATAACCTCTTGCAAATTGAACCTTATACCCATCAACCTCAAGATTGGAATTAGTTGGTAATGTTGCTAAAAACGCTATTTTTTCATCTTCATAATCACGATTACTACTGTGAGAAGCACTGAGCTCTAAAAATAGATCTACGTAAGATCTTTCATTAGTTCTTTTTACCTTTCCTGATGTCATCCATTTAGCACTATTATTCCGAGTTTGGATTTGGTGTAACACGACTGGATTTGAGGAGAACGTCCCTCCACCAAAATCACTATAGAGAACTCTATCATTGTCGTTTGAACCAGACTTAGCACTTGCTTCATCAGTCTCCAGATATCCAGCGATTACTTGATGACCATTAAAGTCAGCCACCCCAGGTTCAATAGCAAGATAACTAACCTCTGTCATTGGTTGACTAGTTAAATCTGAGCCACCTCCATTCTTAGGAGCTTTAATTTGCTTAATCGTTGCTTCCGTTTTCGTAACATTAGTCACAACTAACGTTGCAGGAGCATCTGAGTCAGGATTAGCTGGATCGATAGTTGGCATTACAAACACAAGTGGCGTGTTCGTAAAAGGTTTATTCAGCGGAATCTTACATTCTGAGCCATTACATTGCATGACACCAAACTGGTAAAGCGCTTGGGGTGCATAACTTGGAGGAGGTTGAGTTATATCATCATCACACTTGATTTCGCTCGCCCCATCGCCTGAAACCGCAATCGCTGCAGAAAGCCCTGAAAGGTCAGCATATTGACGAGTTCCAACTTGTCGCCAAGAACTTCCTTCCCACAAATTGTAAGTTAACCATCCTGACTTATTCGTGACGCTCTCATATTCAAGCCAAACCTCATAAAACTCACCATTCGACGTTTCGTTATCATCAATTACGGGGCTTTGAACGCTACTATCATTACTCCAAATGGGTGTCGGACTACCGCCATTTCTTTTAGTCGCATATATAGTATCTTCCCCGGACGATGGAGCTAATTTAAACCATACGGAGAAATCGTCCCCTGCGTGGAGAGAACTACATTGGGATGAAGAAAAATCAGCAAAAGAAGGAAAAGAAATAAATAGCAGCGCAAATATTATACTAAGATGTTTCATTCAGCCTCCTTAACCCAAAGCTCTTGATTACGTTGAACTTCACTCACTCCAGAACCACAAACAACTGAGGACTCTAAAACATAAAAAACAAAACCATCGAGCCGACCCCGGCTTTCACATTGCAATGAACTCAGCGAACAATTCATCGATGACTCAGAAACTATTGAACCAGCAACATTTGCCACAGCACTCGGTATAGGGTCAGTGCATACAGTTGAAATAGCAGATGAAGAATGTGGGTCAGGATCCGGATAAAACTGAGTCATAACATACTCATTAACAGAATGGCTGAGTAACCAAGCTTGCGTGCCAAGTACAACTCGAGTGTTTGAATCATTATCAGACCAACTAGTTCGACTCAAACTTGTCGCTAAGAAACCCAGCACCACGATAACAAAGATGACCATGATTAGCGCACTACCTTTTTGGGATAATTTACGGGACATTAATCACCTGTATATCTTGCTCGAATACTGTAGATTCATTGTTTTCTGAAAACTCGAGAATCAATTCAACAACACCACTTCTCTGAACATCCGCGGGTTGGTAACTCAGAACACTATTATCAACAACAATTCGGTCGCTTATGGTTATTCCATTTCTAGTCATTAGATTATTAGCAGCAAGGCAGTATTCGACTAGATTGTTTTCATCAAATACATAATGCCTATTGCTAACAGAGCCACCAATGAGGCTAACTGCACCACTAGGTATCGTGAAGAAATCTTCCGTGGGTAGTGATCTGACGCCACTAAGAGAAAACACATTATTAACACCGCTACTCACAACGGTGTGAGATTGTGTCGGGTTTATGACCAAAGACATTGATTGCAATGATGCGCTAGTTGCATTTGTATCACTAACTAAAAAATTAATATCACTTCCCGATACCGCATAAAACCCAGATTCAACAATAGGATAGAATGAAACACAACCACTATTCTCTGCCGACGGGAATATATTAGGTACAGCATGTCTCACTTCACGAGAAAGCTTTTCCAATACAAATCTAGCTTCAGTTTGTAATCGAAATCGCTCTACAGAACCAAAATAGCCTCTCATTCCAAGCTCAGTAAAATTAGCGACACCAAGTAATACAATACTTGAGACGACTATGGCCAAAATCATCTCTATTAGCGTAAACCCTTTATCCTTCATTAATACTCCCCCTTAAAGGCGACTAAAGTGATAGGGGGGTTATTGCTCGCGGTAATTGTTAGCGTAAATTTCTGCATCGACGTGGTCGGTGTATCGTTGGTAACTATCAACTCCACATCAAAATTAGTGTAAGTGCTGCCAAGATCTATAGATGTTCCAGAGCTTACTGACCCGTAATCACGAGCAAGAAGATCCGTCATAATACTTTGACCTAATGCTGAGGCTCGGTTGGAATAATTAACTTGCCCAGAAAGTGCGGATTGTGGTGCGAGAAAAGTAGAAAATGCGAGCATTGCAAAACCAAGTAGTACAATAACAATGATCGACTCAATAAGCGTAAAGCCACTATTTACGTACTTCATGGGCATGCCTGATTACTTGGATAAACAAAACCTTGAGAATTGATACAAACCCAAGCTCTGTCTGAACTATTATTGGATGAAATCGTAATTTGAACACCAGATGAAGCGGTATTTTCAGGATTACCTAAAAGGCTGAATTCGATTGGAGAAGAGTAGCTAGAGGAAGGTACAGATGAGAAACTATAATCATCACTAGCGATAACATCACTTCTTGTTTCAGATAAGTTGTCACAAGCAGATTGCGAGCCGATGCAATTGTTCGCAGCCACTAAACGTAAGCTTTCGGCACCTGACACAGACATATCCATATTGGATTGCATTCTATTCAACTGAACTTGCCGAACAATGGAGATTACTTGATCTTGCAGAGCATATAGTTCAAAACTACTTCGACCTGACATACGTGATACAGCTGTAATTGACACGATAGCAAGGATAATGATAACGACGATTAGCTCTACCAGAGTAAAGCCTTTAGGTATCCGACTGTTATCCATAATGAACCTCTGACCACCTAACAAGTATTGATTATACAAGACAATAAAAATTTCGAACTTATGTATATGAATAGTTTTGATATTTATGAGCTACAGATAGAAAAAAGGCCAGCGATAGCTGGCCTTTCATTACTATCGTAATTAGTTACAACCTGTGTCAATTACTGTAGCTGAAGCTGCTTCTGATACAGCAGTACCTGTAGCTTGGTCAAAACGAACAGCACAAGTAACATCAGTACTGCCCGAAAAAGTATATGTGATACTCGTGTTAGCAACACTTGCAGCAACAGCCCAGTCGTCACCTAAGCCAACTACTGCAGCACCAATACCATCTTCTGTTGCGCGTGGGTAACCAAAAATAGTAGAAATACCGTCAACGTCAGTACCTGTAGCTGCACTTGCCGTTTCAGAACCTTCAATAGCAGCTTTACCAAATACAATCCCCGAAGCTCCGTTCATTGCACCTTTTAAGCCTTGTAATGACGCTTCACGAGCATCACCTTGTAGGTTTAGGAAACGTGGTGCCGCAGTTACAGCAAGAATACCTAGAATAACAATTACAACCACTAGTTCGATTAGGGTGAAACCGCCTTGTCTTTTCATAGTTAAGCTCTCTCTATGTTTAATTTTACGCAGACTTACTGCAAAGTTACGGTCACACGACCAGTTTTAATTTCGTAAACAAATTGGTGCTCAGTACTACCTTCTAATTGAACGTAAGTACACGTTGCATCACCTGAATTCGCTTGCGCTGAATATTTGTAATTTGAGTCACTTGCAACATCTGAAACCGCACCAACTTTAGGTGGATTTTGCAGCAAGTTTTCCATCAATTCAGAACATGTTTTATCTGAAATGTCTTGTGGCGCGGTGCTAGAATTATTATTCAGAGTCCATGGATAGCCGTCTCGAAAGTCGGTATCTTCGTTGTTACTGTTCTTTGATCTTGTTAACCAAAAATCAACACCATCATAATTTACAGTATTGTATGTTTCAACACCAATCTTCTCTGATGGGCGTGCTTCTGCTTCCCACTGTGCTCTTGCCGACAAAACTGCGGTCGCAAAACCACCAGCAACGCCTTCAATGCTTGATTTCTTGGCTTCATCTGTCACATCTAAGAAGCGAGGTAGGGCGGCAACCGCCAATAAACCAACGACCACAATCACTATGACTAATTCGACAAGGGAGAAACCCTTTTGATTCTTAAGCATTTTCTACCTACTCATCTAATTATTAACGCGCATTATACATTCGCGCTCGTATAAAACCATACAAAAACTGTCAATATTTTCACAAAGCCAAAATATTGGCTTTAACACTAAATCTTTCTTTTTTGAGCAATATATCTATCTGATACTTATCACTATAATGATAACTACAATGAAATTGTATGTTATCACTTTTATCTTCAACACTTGGAGAGCTTAGCCCTAAAATGCTCCCTTGTGGATACAATTGATCCAGCCAATAATTGCAGTCTCGTTCCGAGTCTTGGAGCGGCATTATCCACCCTGTTCTACTGTAAATTTTTGGTGATTCCGAATCATCTTCTCGCTTAGTACCCTTTAACAAATACTGTTGCTTGAAACGATTGGCTCGCTCTAGCATTTGCTTACTCGCCACGATAAATGCCGTGTTAGTCGCTTCCTCTTCTACCGTTTTCGATGCAGAAAGTAGGCCTACAATCAGAAAAAGAATAACCACACTCCAAATAACAAAACGTGAGCGCTGTAGGTTATTTAGCATTCCCTAACCTTTGATTGCATCCAGCATGCCCCACATAGGTAAGAAAATACCTAGCGCTAAAATCAGCACCATACCCGCAACTACCGTCAACAGAATCGGCTCAATTCTGGCCGTTAAAGTCTTCAGATCGTAATCGACTTCTCGATCATAAAAATCAGCCACTTCAAGTAGCAACTCATCAATACGACCTGTCTCTTCACCCACTGAAATCATTTGTATCACGAGCGGTGTGAAAATTTCGCTGTTGATCGCGGTAGATGAAACGGTACTACCCGCTTCGATTGCCGATTTCATGGCTTGAACTCGCAGTTCTAGAAAACGATTGTCCAAAGCCTCAGCTGATAACGCTAATGATTGGTTAAGTGGTACACCCGCTTTTAGCATTAGTGCAAAAGTACGTGAAAAGCGCGACAGTAGCGCTCGATTTACAACTCCACCAATAACCGGCATTTTTAAACGCAACCTATCCCACTTTTCCAATCCTTTGTCGGTTTTTACCCATGCTTTAAACGCGAAGATAAGACCGAAAATAACCGCGAGCATCAAGCCCCAGTAATTCACAAAGAACTCGGACATACCAATCAAGATACGAGTAGGCAATGGTAGATCGACACCAAAGCGCGCGAACATACTAGAAAACTGTGGAATCACCTTGATGTTAAGAATGAACATCGCAATCAAAATAAAGCTGATAACAAAGGTTGGGTAACGCATTGCGGTCTTGATTCGCTTACGAGTCTCAACCTCCTGTTCGTAGTATCCAGCCAGTTGTAACAAGGCCTGGTCTAAACGACCTGTATTTTCACCAACACCGATCATAGATACAAACAGCGGGCTAAATACTTTTGGGTGCATCTGCATCGACGCCGATAGTCCACGACCATTGGTTAATTCAGCAACCACTTCTTCTAAAGCCGCTTTCAACTGTTTGTTTTCGCAGTTTTGGGTTAGGCCTTTCATCGACCTTAATAATGGAACACCCGCTTTAGTGAGGCTGTATAACTGTCGGCAAAACAGAACTAAAACTTCTAGAGGCACATTAGGAGAAAACAGGCTAGATACATCCATATCTAACACTGACCCGCCACTTTTCCCCAATTTGATCGAGGTAGGAATGATCCCCTTGCTCATCAAGCTTTCAGCAGCAAGATCTTCGTTATTCGCATCCAACTGGCCAGTCACTTGACTGCCATCAGAACTACGACCTACATAACGATACGTTGGCATACTAGTCTACCCTTACAGATAAATTGGATCGGTTGCACCGGAGGCATCGCCTTCACCAAGGTGCATGATCTCATCGAGGCTCACAACACCTTGCAAAGCCAGTTCCATCGCAGAAGCCAATAACGGTTTGTAATTGTCAGACTGTCTCGCTGTTTGAGCGAAACCAACCGCGTCGTTGGCTCTGAGCGCATCCATCATGTTTTGCTCTAGCTCTAGCATTTCAAAAACACCAATACGCCCGCGGTAACCCGTCAAATTACAGTTCTGACAACCACGTCCCTTCATGAAAGGTACATCGACTTGATTTGGGAAACGTACACTCAGCCACTGCTTACGAGGCTCATCGAGTTCGTCATCGACCTTACAATCAGTACACACTTTACGAACCAATCGCTGTGCGACAACCGCTCTCACGGCACTTGCCACGAGATAACCGGGAGCACCCATGTCCATCATACGCAGTGCGCTATCTACTGCATCGTTGGTATGGAGCGTACTTAATACTAAGTGACCGGTTAATGCAGCCCTTAAGCCAATCTCAACGGTTTCGTGATCACGCATCTCACCAATAAGAATGATATCGGGATCCTGACGTAGGAAGGTTCTCAATACCGTCGAGAAGTCGAGGTTGATCTTAGGGTTTACTTGAACTTGGTTTACACGAGGAAGACGGTACTCGACCGGATCTTCCGCAGTAATGATCTTTTTACCCGGTTCGTTCAGTTCGCTTAACGCACCATATAAGGTCGTCGTTTTACCTGAACCTGTTGGGCCAGTTACCAAGATCATGCCATGAGGACGGCGTAATTGCTGGCGAAGACGAACAAGAAGATCGTTGGGGATACCCGATGCTTCTAGCTTACGTAAGCCTGCTGATTGGTTAAGCAAACGCATTACTACAGACTCACCATGCTGTACTGGCATGGTCGACATACGAATATCGACAGACTGACCTTTAGCTCGAATATTGAAACGACCATCTTGAGGCAGACGTTTCTCAGAAATATCCAAGTTCGCCATCAGTTTCAAGCGCAGTACCAAAGCAGAAGCAATATTCACTTCATTCAATAGCGTTTCATGCAGCACCCCATCAATACGCTGACGAAGACGTAATACATTAGAGTCTGGTTCGATATGGATATCGGAAGCGCCGACTTGAATTGCATCTTCAAACAAAGAGTTGATAAGTTTAACAACCGTCACTTCGTCGCTGTCTTCACCTGCGATATCAAAATCAAAGGCATCATTAACTTGGTGCTCGGCATGCAGCTGCTCAGCAAAAGAAGCGATCTCTTTGGTTCGACGATAGTAACGGTCAAAACCATCGACTAACTGTCTCTCTTGAGCGACAACAAATTCAAGTGCGTAATCACCTAGTTGACCAAGCAATGATTCCTGAGCAAACAGATCAGCAGGATCACTCATTGCAACACGCAAGGTATCGCCTTGGCGACCAATCACCAATGCACGAAGGCGACGAGCATGTACCTCGGGTAAAAGCTGAACCGCTTCTACATCGACTACGGCTCGACTTAAATCAATCAGAGGAATCGCTAACTGCTGAGACAAAAAGCTCAGCATCTGCTGTTCAGACAAGAAGCCAAGTTCAATCAAGGCATCGCCAAGCTTACGCCCGGTACTTTTCTGAGCGGCCAGTGCTTGTGCAACCTGAGCCTCGGTAATGATGCCTTCTTCTACGAGCAAATCACCAAGTCGCTTCCTTAATCTAATTTGCATCGTCGTTCTCCTCTAAGGCATCGATTATTTTTAATCTGTCGCGGACAAAGTTTTGCGATTGAGATGAGATTCCAACTCGAGTTAAAGCGCCTTGGTACGACTCTTTAGCAGCACTAAAATCAAGCTGTCGCTCTTGTTGAATCGCAAGACCTAGCCACCAGCGAGCATTGGCTGAATCGACTTCGACCAACTTTTGGTAACTCTCTAAGGCAATCTCTTCTTGTTGTGATTTTTGACTCAAAGCCGCACGCATTGCTAAATAATCTTTGGACGGATTGGGCGGTAAATGTACTAATGGACTCAAGGCGGCTTCCGCTTGATTCGCTTTGACGAGCAATTTTGATAAACCAAGACGTAGCTTTTCACTATTGGTATTCAGCTTGATTCCGGATTGATAAAGCTCATAGGCTTTACGAGTATCACCCTTACCAAAATAGAGAATCGCAAGTTTCTGACGCACATCCTCATTTCTAGGGGCGTAACGCAGAGCTTCGGTATAACCTTTCAGAGCACCAGCAAGATCGTTCGCATCGAGAGCTTTCTGAGCTCGACCTACGGCATTATCGGATAGCTGTTGAGAAGTCAGCTCAATCTGCTCGATCAACATGCCATCGCCAACTGAATTCACAGGTGAAGCTGCAGGCGTTTCTACACTCGCCAGTTCATTAACTGACGAAGACTTTTGTTTCGATACGCTTGCCACATAAACCGGCTTTTGAGGAGCTACTTTTAACGCTTTAGGGGCTTTTGGCTGTTCCGCGACACTGGTCGTTTTAGCTTTTATTGACTGGTCTACTCGCGACTTAGTGGTTATCGATTGAGTTGTTACAGGTGATTGAGGTTTTTCAACCATAGAATGAGATGTCACTGACGTAAGTTCAGAATCGACAACAACCAGTTTTTGAGTTGGTGACAAAGGCATCGCTGGCGTAACAACACGATTCACTTGCCCCGAACTGTCGACAAGCGACACCTCTACTTGTGGGGCACTTACTGAAATGGGGTTATCAAGTTTAGGGGCTTGCGACACCGCCCAACCACCCATAGCCAAACTTAAGGTAAAGCCACCGACAACCCAAACCAATGGCGAGCGCGTTTTGACTTTAGGCACGACAGCCGCTTCTATCGATGTTGTTGATTCTTTCTTTGCCAATTCAGACAAGGCGTTATTAATGACGCTCATAATTAATTCCAACCCCACAGTATTGGCGTTTTAAATTTAGGCTTACATACATCGTATGTTTCATGCATTGCAGCAAATAGGTGTTGGTTTTCAAGCGTTTTTTTATCTTCGCTAAACGAAAGCAACAAGGCTTTGTGACACAACTGATTAATCAACCTTGGAATTCCTAAAGAAGAGCGCCAGATTGCTTTTTTATGATTCAAACTAAATAGGTTTTGATTGCCACCCGACTTGGTTATTCGGTTATCGATATAAGCTACCGCTTCATCAAGATTAAGCGGCCTTAGAGTTGAGCTAAAACTGATTCTTTGACGAAACTGCCTAAGATGATAAGCCTCTAAGCGGATATCCAATTCAGGCTGTCCGAGTAACACTATCTGTAATAATTTCTTATCTTCTGTCTCTAAATTACCGAACAACCTTAATGTTTCGAGCGCCTCATCCGATAGAGCTTGAGCTTCATCGATTATCGCGACGACTCTTAGCCCCGAGCTGTGTAACTCAATCAATTTATGCTGAATGCTATCGACTAAAGTCGCTTCGTTCTCGACCACAACGTCAAGCTCTTTAGCGACAGCTTGACGTAAGTCAGCACCAGATAGCATTGGGTTGGGAAGGTAGATTAGCGCAGTACAGTCTTGTAGATGGTTCACCAACATGCGGCATACCATCGTTTTTCCCGTACCGACCTCACCAGTAACCTTGATCACGCCCTCCCCCATCTCTAACGCCGAGATAACCGTTTGAATCGCCTCAAAGTGAGGCGCCAAACCATAAAAGAAGTCGGTATTCGGCGTTAAAGTAAACGGCAGTTGTTCAAAGCCAAAATGAGCTTGATACATAAGGTGACCTACCTTAATTCAGCGCTGCCAATCTACACAGAGAAGATGAGTGGTTACTCTCCATCAGGGAACCATTCTTGTAGAAGGTCTCGAGAACGCTCCAACTCAGACTGCCAAGTATTGACGCCCACAATGGTCGGTTTCAATAAGATCACAAGCTCAGTTTTTTGAGTTAATTGACTGGTGTTACGGAACAAGTGGCCGAGTGCTGGGATATCACCAAGGAATGGAACTTTAGACGTCACATCACTGGTGTTAGATTTCATCAAACCACCAATCACAACCACATCGCCATCTTTTGCACGAATCACTGAGTCAGACTCACGAATAGAGCTTTTCGCCAAAGGAAGTTGCACCAAGCCCGTTGTTGAACCTAGGTTGAGTTCTTTCACTTCTTCCTCAACCTCAATAACGGCAGGGTGAACATGTAAGAATACGCTACCTTTATCATCTATCTGAGGAGTCACATCCAAAGAGATACCAGAGAAGAACGGAGTTAGCTCGACTTCAGGAGCAACATTGGCATTATCACCACTGCCGACCGAACTTGATAAATCTGTTACGTAATACTCGTCAGTGCCCACTTTGATAACCGCTTTCTGGTTATTCGCTGCCGTTACTCGTGGGCTCGATAGAACGTTAAGGTCACCTTGGGTATCCATAAAGCTCAAAACCGCTTCAAAGCTGCCATCTGAAATCGTTACGTTGGTTTGTCCGCCTAACAAAGAGCTGATTGCATCTAAAGGAGGTAATGTTCCGCCAGGTCGGTCAATAACAACACCGCCGCTGCCAATCGACTTGGATAAATTAGACCAGCTAATCCCCTGTTGGTAACCATCACTCAAGGTCACTTCCATGATTTTGGCTTCTAAGATAACTTGGCGCTGCAAACGTTTCTGAGAAATACCTAAAAACTCTCGAACTTCACGAATTTCATCAGGATAAGCGCGTACCGTAATCACACTGGCTTGTGGGGTAACCACAACACTTTGCCCTTCGCCAGATCCGATTAGGTGAGCAACTGCGGCTTCAAGCTGTGGCCAAAAATCACTTTCCGAAGTCGTTTCAATCTCTGTTCCGCCATTCGATGTCGAATTCGATGAATTGGACGAATTAGAAGAGTTAGATGAATTCGATGAGTTTGAGTTCGAATTTGAAGAGCTTGATGAATTGGAGTCTGAGTTAGAGATCGTGCCGGTGGTAATCGTCGTCAATGAGCGACCAGAACGCTTAACTTGTAAGTAATCGACAGGAATCGTGACCGTTCGAAGACCTGCAGGGTAAACCTGAATCACTTTGCCACGCTTCTCAATATCGTAGCCATACATATCTTGAGCAACAGCCAACACTTCATCTAACGTCACATCGGTTAGATTCAACGTAAGGTTTCCAGCCACGCTTGGGTGAATAGCAGCACTGTATTCAGTCCCTTTAACTAAGCTAGCAAAGAAGGTTCTAGCTTCGACACCATTCGCCTGAATACGAAAGCGCTTAACCGTTTCCATACTCGGAGACATAGAGTCTGAATCAAGTTGTGGCATGAGGTCATCTTGAACCGATGAAGGAAGCTCATGAAGTGCTTTACTATTAGCTTCATTAATGGATTCGTTCAAAGACTCTTTTATCTCAACAGGGTCACGATGCCCCATTGAACAACCGACTAAAGATGACACTAGAATTGCTACTACAAGTTTACGCATGTCTTCACTCAAACCTTAATTATTCTTAATATCTAAAGAGAACATCTCTAATTTCCACTGCTTAGAGTTTCTCTGCAGAGTGACGTATTCTGGATCGATATTCTTAACTCGATACCCTCTGACCGTTTCTCCTTGAGCGAGAATTTGACCATTTAGAATCGCATAACAAGGTGTATCACCTTTACAAACAATGCTCTCTAATGATGGTAGACGATACTGAGTCGGCGCTTTTTTAGCTGGCGCTGCTTGTTGCGGCGTTAACCAGCCTAATGGCGCCGTGGGATCTTGTTCAGCTCTTGCTACTTGTCCACAAAAAAGTAGCGACAACAGGATAATTCTAACCACCGATAAACTCCTGTCTGGTACCTAGCGTATAAACCTCAAACACAAGTCGAGCATTTGGGTACTCTTCTACCGAGTATTTAAATGTACGCCAGTAATAACTCACAGGCAGAGATTCAAGCGCTTGAAGGTAGGCTGAAATACTAAAATAGCTCCCCGTCAGCTCCATTCTTACTGGGTGTAGAAAGTAACCCGAGTACTCACTGGTTTCTTTATTATTCGAAATCGGTTCTGGTTTTAACGACTCTAAAGATTCAAGCTTTAATCCACTGCCAGCATTAAGCACACTCTCTAACAACTGTGACATTTGAGACGGCGAGATCAGCCCATCAATGATTTCTGATAACTGAACAGAGAGGTCTTGGCTCTCGACTAACAGCTTTTTGTATTCGAGATTAATCTCTTTATCCGGGTCTTTGTTCAGCTTGGCTTGAATCACCAGCAGCTCACCCTGTTGTCTTTGGTTTGACTGAGTCAAGCTCATCGACTTAGCTTTTTTAGCTTGTAAATCGAGATACGCAGGCTCAACCAGCAGCGTGAAAAGCAACATAGCTAGACCAACAAAACCACATACGAAAAGCAGCCATTTTTCTCTTTGACTTAATGCAAGAAACTTATCGCTAAGCTGATTCCACTGTTGCACTATTTGCTCTCCCTACGAGTACTCAATTCAAAAGTCACGACATCTTGATCATTACGACCTATTTTTAATTTTTCAAACGTTCGTCCAACTAAATTTAGTTCGCTTTGAAATTGGCCAATCCAGTTTGGAACGACATTTGCGTTACGCGCAAAGCCACTCAAATCTAAGGTATCGTGAGTCATATAGATGTTCGAAAGTGAGATATCATTTCGCCCTAACTTAGCGGCTCTTCTCCGCTTAGA
>NZ_MCZK01000096.1 GCF_002875945.1 Vibrio lentus | reverse complement strand
AATTACGCAACAAAGCCCTTGATAATGACAAAAATAACTTTGTTTTTAAACAATTTGTGAATGGTCAAATGGTCTGTAAGTCAGATAGTAAAAGTCTTGATTTAATGACAAAAGAGCAAGTTAAAAACGGCTGGCAATCAGTTCAAGTAAGTTCAAATAATAAAGAGTATATTAAGAATAAAATTAAATACTGGTATAAGCATAAAAAAACAGCTTCAATCACTGACATTTCACTTTCTGAAAAAAGTAGTTTTGAAGGTTTAACGCTTAACGAGCTTAAAGAAGCTCTTGGAGATCGCAAGCTTAACGATTTTGAAATTCAACACGTTAAAAACTATTTTCTTTCTGATCAAGTTTCATCTCAAGAACTCAAAGAAAATTTTGGTATGTCGTTAGAAAAGTCTTGTAGCTTCGAAGCTTCAAACGATCCAGTTTTAAATCCGAACGAGCCAGAACCAACAAACAAAAAGCCACGTAAGAAAAGGAATTTGAAATTATGGTAGAAACAAGATTATTTGATTATGAGAAAGAAGAAAAAAGAGCAATTGAAGAACTTAAAAGAGAAATTGAAAGTATTCAATCAAAACAAAAAAACGAAGAGCCAAAACCAAAAAACACAACTTAAGAGTTGTGTTTTTTTGATTACTTAGTTTTATGTTTACTTGTTACAAAGTCATTTTATTTCTAAAACGTCAATCCTTGAAGATTTATTAAGTAATCTTGAATTATTTATTTCTTGAAGTCAATATGTATTTTAAATCTAATCTACTTTATTTATATCTATGCGTTGAATCAAGCATTTCTTCACAGATTTTAATATCTCTACGGCTTTGTTGCGTAATTCA
>NZ_MCZK01000095.1 GCF_002875945.1 Vibrio lentus | reverse complement strand
GTCGAACGTTACGCTCCAAACGCCTTGCGCTACCGTCGTAGAGATCACATGACTGTACCCACCAGGGCCTGTCAACGTAACAGTGACCATATCACCATCAGTACCGGTGCCTGACAAGGCTGGATCTGTGTCATTAGTGATCTGGTCCGAGTCGTCAACCCCCGTATCTGAACCACTGTCTAATCGAGCGGTCACTGCAATGGTGTTATCA
>NZ_MCZK01000094.1 GCF_002875945.1 Vibrio lentus | reverse complement strand
GAGTCGAACCGAGGTCCACGGATTTGCAATCCGCTGCATAGCCACTCTGCCAAGGCGCCTTCAATAGTGTTTAAAGAGAACAACTCTTTTGAGCATTACCTAACAAAAGGTAACAATCAAATAGATGGTGCCCCGGGCCGGACTTGAACCGGCACAGCGCGAACGCCGAGGGATTTTAAATCCCTTGTGTCTACCAATTCCACCACCAGGGCACGCAATTCTTTATTGCGATGCCGATTACTGAAAAGTAAAACACCATCTTAATGTCAAAATGAATCAACATTACAAAATTTGGAGCGATACATCGGGTTCGAACCGATGACCTCAACCTTGGCAAGGTTGCGCTCTACCAACTGAGCTAGTATCGCAATTTCATTCTT
>NZ_MCZK01000093.1 GCF_002875945.1 Vibrio lentus | reverse complement strand
AACTGAGCTAGTATCGCATTTGCTACATCCGTTAAGACGTAGACTTTAATAGATGGTGCCCCGGGCCGGACTTGAACCGGCACAGCGCGAACGCCGAGGGATTTTAAATCCCTTGTGTCTACCAATTCCACCACCAGGGCACGCAATTCTTTATTGCGATGCCGATTACTGAAAAGTAAAACACCATCTTAATGTCGAAGCCAATCAACATTACAAATTTTGGAGCGATACATCGGGTT
>NZ_MCZK01000092.1 GCF_002875945.1 Vibrio lentus | reverse complement strand
TTTTACTTGACCACTTCAGGCCATATCTATGCTGTTAGAATTCAGTGCGAGATCATACGCCTCCCAAAGTCTAGGCTTACATTCCGAAGGTGCTTGATTAGAAGCTTTAGTCAGGTACTCGAGTCCTTTACGTTTATCAAACTCTCTCCTAGAAGGGATTAACGTATTGCCATATAAGCACATGGCTAAAGCATCACCCTTATCGGCTTTTTCCCGAAGTAATGACTCTTGATTTAACGGTTTTACTTTTTCTTTCGACTTGTCGTGAGCTGCTGGTTTAGGGTCAAAACCTGACAGTCTAAACTTCTTAACAAACTCTTGGGCTGCGATATGGCCTAAATTAGCTGCGTTGACGATCCACTCTTCCCCGCTTTGCTTCAATTTACGATCAGAACGACTCGACTTAAGGACAGAGATCCCTGTTCTATACATCGCATCTGGGTTGCCTTGATTTGCGGCTTTGCGGATCAAATGTTCATAGTCTTCCTTATTCCCTAGTTGTTCAGCCTCTAACGCTTGCATATGATAAACTTGGCTACGTTTAGCCAAGCCACGAATCTCACCAAATTTTCCGGTTGCATATTCTGCTTCCCAAAATTTTTCTATCCATGCTTGCATGGCTTTTTGTCTAATTGAAAGCATTTCCGAGGTTAGCTTTGCGGCTCTTCTCCGCTTAGA
>NZ_MCZK01000091.1 GCF_002875945.1 Vibrio lentus | reverse complement strand
CATCTAAGCGGAGAAGAGCCTATTTTTGTAATCATATAAAACGGTATTAATTAACTTGGTCGCGCTTCGCCCACTCTTGCACGGCATCACCCATCGTCAATCCAGTTGCACTCTTCATCCAAAGCATGAAATCACGATCGAACTTAAACTGCTCACCAAATTGGGATTTAAAGTACCGACGAACATTCTGAGTCGTTTTGTAGCTATCCGTGATTAACGTATTTTCATCTATATGATTTTTGTGCCAATCAACCTTTTCCATGCTCTCTCAATCTTCCTTAAAACGCACAATCTAATGACGTAAAACGTTAATACCCAACCTAGGTTGTTAGGCCATTATAAACCCCAACCCTGAATCGAAAACACCAAGGCTTGCGGTTCAATTTTGATTACTTTGTTATATTTTACGGAACCAAGTTACTCTTGTACCAGAACGCCTTCATCTACTTCATAATCGCTTAATGAAGAGTTAGAGCTAATATCAAGACTTTCTAATGGGTTTTCAGTCGCCCATAAATCTCTTAGTTTAGAGTTGTGACTAATGTCCAATTTAGTGATCTTATTATCAGTTAAATACAACTTAGTTAGTTTGCCGTTTTTACTGACGTCTAACTCTGATAACTGGTTAAACATCAAACTTAGTTTATTAAGTTGTTCATTTTTACTGACGTTGACTTTAAATAGCTGGTTATCATTCAAGCCTACCTGAACTAAATTAGGGTTATGGCTAAAATCTACATATTCCAACTTATTCTCTTTTGCCCAGAGGTACTTCAGCTCTGTATTGCTTGATAAATCAAGACTTTCCATTTGGTTAGAAACTATGCCCAAGTCAGTAATTTTTAGATTTTTGGTAAGGTCTAACTCAGAAATTTGGTTAAAAGCAACGTTTAGCTCAGTCAAATTTGGGTTTTTACTTAAATCCAAGTTTGTTAGGTTTGATTTAGTAATAGAAACTGAAGTTAGATCGATATTTTTACTTAAATCAACACTGTTAAGCTGTTTACCAGATAACCACAATTCCTTTAGAGCGGGGAAATAGGTAAGCTCATTTGCGCTGTCTATATTCAGTTGACGACACACCAACTCAGTAATCTTAGCAGGGTCTATTATTCTCTGATCTAATACGCATTTTTGGAAATTACCGTCCTCAAACTGAATATCATTGACAGTGAGAACCTCACCGGAAAACGCATTTAGAGATGCGAATAAGCCGCACGTAGCTACTACTAATTTTTGTTTATAACTGCTCATATTGTACTCTATGTAAAGAAGCTAAAAATTTCAGAAGAATATGTTCTATCGGCGGAAGACAATAACAAAATAAGAAACTAAATCCATATGCTTATTTCTTGTTTTTGCAGAAGATCAACTAATTAGTTTCTTGCTGATAAACCTCTTAATACAGCATTTCGATTGTAATATATAATTCTTGCTTAAGTCCTATGGAACGAACCCTGCACAGCAAGCTCTAATAATAAATGACGTAGACAGCGAATCAACTCGAAAAATTAGTTAAGCTTTTTGTTTCGCACAGGTTATTGCTTGAGCTATTTTAGCCCTATGATTCATTTCCCACTCAGCTAATGTTAGTGAAGCTTCTTCACGTGCTTTCTTTGAAGCCATTGCAAACACTTCATCTTGTCTTGATTTAGGAATAACGACAATACCCTCTACATCAGCAACAATGACAGGCTTTGTTGCGTAATTC